>JAFQOI010000013.1 GCA_017403285.1 bacterium | reverse complement strand
TTTTATGCCTATGTGGCTTGATATGTAAAGGAGATAATTATGCCTAAGCGTGTAGAAGAAAATCAGTTTTATGAACGATATCGAAAGATTCGGCGCGATTGGGGTGAAGTAGACCCTTCTACTAAAATCTTTGAGGATAAGAAACGTAAGGCTGAACGCAAGCGCAAGTATAAGCCGCGTTATGATGAAGATTACGATGAATATGCTGAGGACGAGCGTTATCGCTAAAGGAGAAAAATGAAAGTTTATTTTGAAAATAGTCAAGGTATTGAACGCGTAATTGGTCTTGCAACTGATGAACAGTGGGCGTATAGGATTATTAACGATTTTTGCGCTGAAAGAAACTATACTATTCATTATATGCGTTCTTGGAAAGATGAGCGTGGTAGGACTGTTGTTGATGTTGGCAGTTGGTCGGAGTTTTTCTACATTGAAGAATAAAAATTCTTTAGTGTTTAAAATTTGAAAAATTTCAAAAGTTTTGATATAATATATATACAAGGTTGAGGGAGATAGCAAATTAAGTGCGGCTATCAGGAAATGCTAAAGGTTATGCACTTGGCGCCGGATGCTAGCGAGTGCGTCGAAAATAGAGTTTAAAACCATTGATCTTATATTTATGCGGGAGTGGCGGAACAGGCATACGCAAGGGAGAATCAATTAGAGGAGTCCCCTTTATACAGAAATGTATATCGAATAAGTGGTTGAATTCGGCTGAAGCGTGAGGGCGCGGAGGGCGAGCCAAGCCTTGAATAAATTCAAGGAAGGTGTAGAGACTACCTGAGAAGTAAATCTTCTTAATAACAGGCAAGAGCGACCACTACCTGACCAAGTAAAGTTGAAGGTAATGAGATAGTCCAGAGAACAGCTTAAAATCCCTCGCCCCAAGGGCATACGGGTTCGATTCCCGTCTTCCGCACCAGAAGGAGTTTAAAAATGTCCCAATCAAATGAAATCCTCTCTTTTATTAGGCGTCGTTTTCCGTCTGATTGTCATTGGACTGATGGAAATTGTTATTACTTCTCCTTAATTCTCCGTTCTCGTTTTCCCAACTTGCAAATTTTCTATGAACCTATCTTGGGACATTTTGTTGCGGGAGACGGCGCGCACTTTTATGACTTTAATGGTGAATTTTTTGACTATGAAAAGTTGATTTTATTAGACGACATAGCCAAAGAAGATACTTTGTGGTATGACCGAATAGTGAGGGATTGTGTGTTATGAATGATGCTGAAAAATTTGCCTTTGGCGCAGAACTCGAAAAGCTTATATGTGAAGAAGCAGATGCTCGAAGGAGTTATTATCTTTGTCTGACAAAGTTTGTTCATTTGCTAACTCCAGAAGAAATGGCGCAGTTCAAGGAGATTGTATCTGAAGAGCTAAAACATTCAGCAATTCTATCTCAAGTTGTTGAACGGCTAACGAAAATTGTTGCTGAAAAATAATTTGAATTTTCTTGGAATTTTTGATATAATATATATGTAAGGTTGAGGGAGGAAGAAAAAAACTCCCCATTGATGCCCCGTAGCTCAGCAGGTAGAGCGGCCGGCTGTTAACCGGCTTGTCACAGGTTCAAGTCCTGTCGGGGCAGCCATTAAGGTATGTTCCCAGTACCTTCGTAGCGGAAAAACCTGGGCGGGGAAGAGGAGACGAAAGAATCGCTTATTATACGGCTAATGCTTTGTTGGTGTAAAGCGTAGTAAGTATTTAAATGTATGCTTTGTGGTCGTCTTAGACCGCTAAAGGGTAGCTGCCTAACATTTATATGGTTCGTTAGTTCAGTAGCGTAGAACGCCACCCTGTCACGGTGGAGGTCAGGAGTTCGAGTCTCCTACGAATCGCCAACGGCAAGTCAACATCTCCTTGCCTCCCAAATAAAAAGAGTGACCCTTAACACGGATTTTAGCAGTTTCAACTACCACCGGCGACCTCAGCGAAATCAAAAGTGAGGCGATATGTGGCAAGAAAGCGGAAAAGGGTATAGAAAGAAGCGAAGCAAAACTGCTAACTATGTGAAAAATAGGAGGTTGATGTTTATGATTGTATTCACTAAATACCTCGCGGAGGATGAGCCGCCCGCATAGTGAGGGGAGTCGAGAACTTGGGGAGTGGACTTCCGGTAAAATAAAAATTACTCCCCTCATGCCGGCGTAGCTCAATTGGCAGAGCAACGGTTTTGTAAACCGTAGGTTGTAGGTTCGATTCCTATCGCCGGCTGACGTCAAAAGACAAACCTTCACGTGGTGACGTTGTTTTAACTAATTGTCTTAATAATTTAGGAGGCATTTAAATATGTCATACATTTATAAAATTACCAATAAAATAAATGGAAAAATCTACATAGGAAAAACTAATCGTACTGTTGAAGAAAGATGGGAATCTCATAAAAGAGATAGTGTAAAAGAAACCTTAGAAAAACGACCCTTGTATTCTGCCATGCGAAAATATGGTATAAAAAATTTTTTGGTAGAGACTATTGAAGAATGTAGTTTGGAAGATTCTTCTAATCGAGAGAAATATTGGATTGAGTTTTATGGCTCTTTTAAATATGGATATAATGCCACAATAGGTGGAGATGGGAAGCCTTATATTGATAGAGAAAAAGTTATAAATATTTATAATCAATTAAGGTCAGCAAAAGATACCGCAAAAGAGCTAAATATATGTTCAGATTCAGTTTTAAGAATATTAAGGGAAAATAATATTGTTCCTTTGACCTCATATGAGGTACAAAAAGAAAAGTTTGGAAAACCGGTAAATATGTTTGATTTAAAAGAGAATTTTATAAAAAACTTTTCTTCTTTATGGGAAGCAGCAAATTATATGGTTGATAACAATTTAACAGGGTGTAAAGTTTCTACCATAAAACAACATATTTCAGAAGTTTGCCGAGGAAAAAGAAAGACCGCGGCAGGATATAAATGGAAATTTATTAGCAATAATATTGATTAAAAATTTGATTTTCACTTAAAATTATGTTATAATTTAAGTACAAAGTGAGCAAGAGATCTCTCATCCTTCCTTAACTTTCTCCCGCTCTTGCTCACTTGAAATCGAAGTGTAACCCTACCACAGGCTGTTCCAAGTCAGCAAATAGCTCGATGGTTCGATTCCTCGATCGATAGGGTAAGTCCTTTCGAAGATGGTTCGGTGAATGAAATGGGGAGGACACTTAAATTTAAACCAAAGCGATAAGGCGCAAACGCGTAGTGACCTTATCCAAATCATCCGCGAGAGTCGTGACTCGGCTTCCGGTAGTAGGAAGATAGAAACTTGCCCAAAAGGAGTAGCTAACTTTTAAAACTTTCATAGGCATCAACGCGGGCGGAAGTAAAAAGAGTTTGATTTTGGTTTAGATTTAAAAATCCTATGACGATAGGTAACGAGAGCAAATGTTAGAAGAGGCTTCTCCGGAGTCTGGTATGGGGCAGACTTAGTGATTTAGAGGATTTGCACTAAACTAAATTCTTGACAGTTAGGGTTTGCTGTCTAACACTAAACCCCATATGCCGCGCGGTGTTAGCAGTGGTAGCTAGCTAGGTTCATGCCCTAGAGGTCGAAGGTTCAAATCCTTCCCGCGCAACCATTGTCAGTGTGAGCGTATCTGACAATAAGTAAGATGCTCGTCATAGCGTGAGAGGATGGATTTACGGTTTAAACTACCACCGGCTATGTAATTCGACCCTTTGGGAGTCGTAGTAGATATGTGGCTTAGTCATTTGGAAACGCTTTATAAATAAGGAAAACGAAAGTAAAACCGATTGATGCAGTAGAACAGGAAAACTGGAAGGAACTGAGCGTTGATGGGCAACAGAAAAACCCAATGTTCGATGTGAAAAATAGGAGGTAATTGCTAATGATTGTATTTGCGAAAATCCTTGTGGAGGATTCTCCACCCGCACCGACTCGTGAGACAAGAGTGTAAAGAGGTAGTCTCACCATAAAATAAAACATATCCTCTATTTTTATAATTATTTTAAGACACATACAGCAAATTTAATAATGAATTTTTTTTGGTTGAAGAAAATATTTTTATTAAGAATTAAGTGTCTTGTATTTTATTTTTATGGTGTTAAGATGCTTACAGCAAAACTTTAGAAGATATTTTACAAAGCAATGCGTTTTGTTATCAAAACTAAGATTTTTATTTCTTGAGCGAAAAAATAAAAGTCCGACATATGGTTTTATCTGAGGATAAAAAGGAAGCAGACGCTCAAGCATCTTGTTTATTTTTTTAAAGGAGGAAAGGAACTCTATGAGAATTATTAGTGAAATCACAGGAAAAGAATACGAATCAGTAGAAGAATGTCTCTGTGATGAGCGCGCCTTTGAAGCTCAAAAAGCTGAAGAAAAGCGAATTGCTGAAGAGAAAGCTAAAAATCGAGCACAGCGCGCAAAAGAAATAGATGAAGCTTATAAGCATTGGAGAGCCTTAGTTAAAGATTTTTGTAAGGACTTTGGTGGTTATCATACAACTATTTCTAGTAAAGACTTTTTTGATATGTTTCCTTTTTGGAACTAAAAGACTAATTAAGCTTTAAGACACATTCAGCAATTTTAAGGAATAGACTTTTAATCTATATAATTTATTTGTGTCTTGGCGCCGCCTACTGAGTGGTTAGTACGCATAATCGTACTCACTACTCTTCGTAAAAAAACTAAAAAGAGGAAAAAGAAATGCCAACATTCACCGCAGAAGTTTTAAATTTCATTGAGCGTAGATTTAAAAAAGATTGTAATTGGACTAATGGAAATTGTTATTATTTTGCTTTAATTTTATGTGAAAGATTTTCTAAATTGAGAATGTATTATTTACCTATTACTGGACATTTTGTAGCAGGCGCGCAAGATGAATTTTTTGATTTTAATGGAGTTTATAAACCAAAAGATGAAGAAGCGCTTTTGCTTGATGATATTAAACATACTGATTTTATTTGGTATAATAGATTAATGCGTGATTGTTGGGCTTAATTTAGCAGGTTCGTTAAAAGGCATGACACAAGATTTTGATTCTTGCATTTGAGGTTCAAATCCTCAACCTGCTGCCACTACTTAATAGACCGTTTATATTTAATCCAAGAAGATGGCTAGTTAATCACTCATTTTTTCACCTCTATCTGGTCTATTAAGTTTTTTATATACATTTCTTTTTTCTTACCTGTTCTACTAGTCATCTTCTTGTTTTAATTTTATGGATTTTTAATTGAAAATTTTTACTTAATAATAGCCTAAATTATTTAGGTGATTAAGATTAAATGATGAGGGCGCCGTTGGCGTCCTTTTTTATTGGAGGTGATAATATATGGGTTTTGGGACCTATACGGATGTTTATACTTTAAATCAATATAAAAATCGAGTTGCTTTAATCTCAACTGAATTATCATCTAGTTATGGTTATCATTTTTTAGCCGAAGGAAGACAAAAATTATCTAGACAAATTGAAATTTTAGAAACAAAAGAATAGCAACTCTTTAATTTGCTTGGTGTGGAAAATTTAGAATAGCTTAATGAACGAATGAAAGAATATGAGGAAGCTGTTATTAATTTTTCTGGCGCGGAATTAAATGAAGAATTTATTGCAATTTTAACAGCAGAAAATTAGGAAGAATATGATGCGTTTGAATAGGCTTTTTTTGATTTTTTTCAAAGAAACATTTTAGAATTAAAACCTTTATAGTCTTTTACATCAAAAAAAGTTTAGGATATGGCTTTAGATTTTTTAAATAGTTAGCTTGAAGGAAAGAAAGGAAGATTTTAGTTTTCTTCTCGACGAGGATATAATAATAAAGATATTTAGGTTTCTTCTTTTACCAAAGAACAAAAAGATGCTTGGCGAAGAGCAATGGAAGAAGAATTTCAAAAGAAAAAGGAAAAAACTTCTCCCGCCGTTGCTTATTATGTTTAGAATTTTAAATCAACTGGAGCAAATTCTGGCATGAAGATCCAATTATCTTAGAATAAAAATGGTTTTTAGGTTTAGCACACTCTTACTTGGTCAGAAATAACAGACAGGATGACTTAGAAACAAGCGAAAGAACTTGATACAAGTAATTCTAAAAAAATTGATTTTATAAATACTAGAATAGAAAATTTTATTATTTCTAAAGCACCAAAAGATAAACAACTTCTAAGGGCTATTATAAACCATATTCTTAGTTAGAATCGCTATGCCTTTTTTGTTGGTAAAAATACAAATGATATAACGGGTATTTTAGGTGAAATTACTGGTTTATATTATCTAAGTAAATTTTTTGGTGGGTTCAGTTAGAAAGTAATTTTCTGGGCCGGAGGAACCTATACTGGAGAAAAGAACACTAAGCCACACAGAGATGTTATTATAAAAGATTTGGGTATATAGATAAAAAACTCAATAAAAGAGGATCTTGGTGAAATTTCTTTTGCTGAAGCTGGTATAGAAACAATGTTAAATAAAACTGATATGCCACAATAGACTAAAAATTTATTCTTAAATTATTTTGGTACTTTAAGTTTTAACGTACCTTATTATATTGAAAACAAAATTTATAAAAGGGGTGTTCCAGATAATCCTAGCGAAGGGTTAGAGGATTTTTTATCAACCAGAGAAATTTTAAAAGGGTTTGAAGATTAGATTGAACAGTTATTAAGTCTTTCTGCTGCTTATTTTATGTATATGGATATTTATAAAAAGAGTTCTGGTATTGATGCGAATGTTTTGTACCTATTGGGTGGAAAGAGTTTTCAAACTGCTTCTGCAATATTGTCAGATATAAAAGAATAGCTATATGAATGTGAGCGAAATTTTAAAATTGTTGCAGATTATAAAAATGAGAGGGATATAGTTTCTGCTTTGAATAATAAAGAAAAAGATGAAAATTACTCAGGTTTAGTAATATCTAATATCAATTTAACTTCTTCTTATAATTTTTCACCAAGAATTAAATCTTGATTTTCCCCAAAATTTCTGGTATAATTATAATATAAAACCTTAAAGGAGAAAAAAAAATAAAATGAATTTAACTGAAAAAGGACAAATAGCATTTGACTTGGCTTTAAAATATTATCCAACTGGACAATTTTGTGCTGCTGAACTTACAGAAAAAAGTGGATATAAAATAAATGCAGCAACTTTAAATGGAATTGTAAATCGAGGATATATGAAAAAATATACTGGCGCGCCAGTAAAATTTGAATTTGTAGAGAATATTAAAGAGTTAATTGAAATAGATGAAAAACAGAAGTTTGGTTGTGATAATGAAAATTTAGTAAAAGCAAAGAAAAATAAAGATGATGAGTTTTATACTCAATTAGACTATATTAATAAGGAATTAATTCAATATAAAAAATATTTTAGAGGAAAATCTATTTTCTGTAACTGTAATGATGATTTAGAAAGTAACTTTTTTAAATTTTTCTTATTAAATTTTGATGCTTTTAATTTAACTCGTTTAGTGGGTTTTAGTTATAATAAAGATGGTTGTGGGAAAAAATATGAAGTTTATGACGACATAAATAAAGATGGTTTTATTGATGAATCTGATATAATAATTTCTGAATTAAAACAAAATGGCGGCTTTAATACAGAAGAAAGTATAGAAGAATTAAAAAAAGCAGATATTATCTGTACAAATCCACCTTTTTCTTTATTTAGACAATATATTCAACAGTTAATAGATTTTAATAAACAATTTTTAATTATTGGAAGTCAAAATGCAGTTGGGTATAAAGATGTTTTTCCTCTTATTAAAGAAAATAAAATTTGGACTGGATATAATGCGGGCGATATGAAATTTAAAGTTCCAGCAGACTCTGAACCAAGAAAAGTTCGGTATTGGGTAGATGAAACTGGACAAAAATGGAGAAGCCTAGGAAATATTTGTTGGTTTACAAATCTGCCAACTAAAATTAGAGAAGAAGGGTTTATTTTAACAGCGTCTTATTACGACGATAAAAATAAAAAAGAACCATATGATGACTATGACAATTATGAAGCTATCAATGTAAATAAAAATATTAATATTCCAAAAGATTATTATGGTTTAATGGGAGTTCCTATTACTTTTATTACTAAATATAGTCCAAATCAATTTGAAATAATTGATAAAATTTCTCCTTATATTAATGGAAAAGCTAAATATACTCGAATTATAATTAAAAGAATTGATAAAAATAATTTTGATTTATAATAAAATTTTTGGTATAATACTTATATAAGATAAAAAGAAAGGAAAAAGTTTTATGAAAATTACTCTTAATCCTATTTCAATTAAAGAATTGTATTCTGGTTACGAAAATGATGGAGAGGATGGCGTTGTTGCACTTAATGGTAATTTAAATATTCGCCCTAAATTTCAGCGTGAATTTATTTATAATGAAAAAGAGCAAAAAGCTGTGATTGATAGTATTATGAAAAATTTTCCTTTAAATACTATGTATTGGGTAGATAATAATAATGGTACTTATGAAGTATTAGATGGTCAACAGAGAACTTTATCTATTTGTGAATTTTTAGAAGGAAATTTTCCTATTACTATTAACGGAAAAGAAATGTATATTCATAATATTCGTCGTATTATGCCAAATGTATATGAACAGATTTTAGATTATAAATTATTTGTTTATCATTGTAATGGTACTAAAGAAGAACAATTAGATTGGTTTACTACAATCAATATTGCAGGAAAACAACTATCTGAACAGGAATTAAGAAATATTAATTATGTTGGCGATTGGCTAACTGATGCAAAAAGATATTTCAGTAAAACTGGTGGCGCGGCATATCAAATTGGTGCGAAGTATGTTAAAGGTGAGTTTAATCGACAGGAAGTTCTTGAAAAAGTTATTA
Source organism: bacterium (assembly GCA_017403285.1). Lineage (GTDB taxonomy): Bacteria > Cyanobacteriota > Vampirovibrionia > Gastranaerophilales > Gastranaerophilaceae > Avigastranaerophilus. Next base: position 35,036 of record JAFQOI010000013.1, on the reverse strand, counting down.
AGTGGTTTACTAATGCAGATATTCCAAAAGAAAAAAATGAAAAAATTTGTGAGTACATGGCTAAAAATCAATTTAATAAAGATGCGAAAGAACTATGGAATTATTTTGTAAAAGTGATTGATTGGGTGAAAGAACTTTTCCCCAATTATAGAAAAGAAATGAAAGGAATTGAATGGGGTTTCTTTTATAATAAATATAAAGATAAAACTTTTAATCCAGATGAACTTGAAGAAGAGATTGTTAGGTTGCTAATGGATGATGACGTAAAAACAGTTCAAGGAATTTATAAATATTTGTTTGAAAAAAATGAAAAGTTTTTAAATCTTAGAAGTTTTGATCGCTCTGATGCTTTAAGTGTTTATCATTTACAGAAGGGAATTTGTCCAATTTGTGGTCAAGCTTTTTCATTTGATGAGATGGAAGCAGATCATAAAATCCCCTGGTCTAAAGGTGGAAAAACTAATAAAGAAAATTGCCAAATGCTTTGCCGTCATTGTAATAGAACTAAGTCGGCATTTTAAGGAGATTTAAAATGACTACTCGTGAAAATATTATCGCGCCGCTGCATGAACATTATAAATATTTAAAAGAATGTTGTAAAGTAATCTATACTGGCTTATATGGAAGTCAAAACTATGACCTTTACAATGAAAACTCTGATATAGATTCTAAAACTATTATAATTCCTTCAGTGCGTGATATCGCTCTTGGTGTAAAACCACATTCCTCCGTTGTAAAATTTGACGACGGCGCGCAATCCGACGTAAAAGATGTGCGTTTAATGATAAAGAATTTCTTAAAGCAAAATGTAAATTTTCTTGAGATTTTATTCACAGATTACTTTTTTTACAATCATGAATATAGTGGTTTTGTAGATTTTTTACGTTCTAATGCTGAACGCATCGCTCATTATAATCCAATGCTTTGTGTAAAGTGTATGTGCGGTATGGCAAAAGACAAAATGGCACATATGGAACATAGCTCTCCTGCGACAGAAGATCGAATCGCGCAGTTTGGATATGACCCAAAAGAACTTCATCATATTGTACGTTTGCGCGAGTTAGCTGAAAACTACACAAAAGGAATGCCTTTTGGAGAATGTTTAAAGTCTAATCATAAACCATATTTAATGAAGATTAAAAATGGAGATTTTGAACTTGCTGCTGCGCGGCAGATTGCAAAAACAGAAATTGAAGTGTTAGAACGAATTAAACAAAATTTTACAGCACCAATTGATGATGGGTTAATTGATTTGATAGAAAAAGAATTGATTAATTTATTTTGTCAGGCTTTTAGAGAGGTCTAATTTAGACCTCTTTTAATTTTGATTTTTTTTAAAATTTTTGGTATAATATATGTAGAAAATAAAATAAGGAAGATAAAAAGAATGAAACCTAATTTTTTTATGCTAATTGGCCCCGCAGGATGCGGCAAATCAACTTTTGCCGATTCTTTTTGGAGTTCTGATAAATATGAAATTGTATCTTCTGACGAAATTCGTGAAGAACTTTATGACGATGCCGCCATTCAGGGTAATCCGCGCGATGTCTTCGAAATCATGCATTCGCGCACGATTAAGTATCTTGAAGAAGGTACTCATGTTATTTATGATGCTACCAATCTGACTTATAAAAATCGTAAATCGATTCTTGACAAGGCAACCCCTTTTTCGCGTTGCGTTGGTGTGGTTGTGGCTACACCGCTGGATACAATTCTTGAACAAAATCGTTCTCGTGAACGAGTTGTGCCTGAAGATGTAATCATGCGCCAGCTTTGCCAGTTTGAAATGCCTACCCTTTCCGAAGGTTTTAATGCAATTCGAGTCATTCATAACACTAATGCTGCACTTCCTAGTGCATTTGATGAATTTTTGAAAATGTGTCAGTTTGACCAGCACAACTCTCATCATTCTATGAGTTTGGGAGACCACTGTGCCGCGGCATACAAGGCTATTAAAACCGATGAAAAATGGCTAAAACGGGCCGCACTCTTTCATGACTATGGTAAGCTTTATACCCAAACTTTTCATACGATGAAAGGCGAGAAAACTGAAGATGCACACTATTATGGTCATCCTAATGTTGGTAGTTATCTTTGCCTTTCAATGGAACCTCTTCTTGAAGATGTTGAAATGCAACGAATGGCTACGGTGATTTGCTATCATATGCAACCTTACTTTAGTAAAACTGAAAAATCAATTAAAAAATGGAAGACACGATTAGGTGAAGAAATGTGGAAACAGCTTATGCTTTTACACGAAGGAGATAAAAATGCACATTAAGGGTGATAAAAATGATGATGAAAGAAAAAGTTTGTAGTTGGTGTGATGGACTTGGTTTTATTCCTTTTCGTAGAGATATGTTAAAATTATGTCCGCATTGTAGTGGTTCTGGAATGGAGGAATATTTTTATGATGAAAAGAAAGAAGAAAATAAAAAGCAATCTAAACATATTTTAGAAGAGCGAATATAAATGGTATTGTTTTATATTGAGATTTAAATATTTTTTACGTCAATTAAAGTGGGCAAAACAAAGAATCACTCGTGGATTCAGTGATTTTGATACTTTTAATTTAGATCAATTTTATATTCAGTTATTTATTGATAGTTTAACATATTTTAAAGAAAATTTACACGGCGCGCCAATTAAGTATTTTGATGAACAAGCAGAAAATCCAACTTGGAAATGGGAAAAATACTTAAATGAAATGATAGAACATTTTCGCTTAGCCAATGAAGATTTATATCAATATGACTTAAAAGAATGGGACGAAAGAAATGATTTACAACAAGAACATTTAAATAAAGGTCTTGAAATGCTACAAAAGGAATTTAATTCATTATGGGATTAATTGATTTTGATATTCAATGGACAAAAGAAATAGAAAATAAAAATGAATATTGTTTTTACAGATGCCGTCATAAAATTGATAGGCAAACACTAGAAATGAGAATGTATCAATGGGATTATAATGAAGATACCATATGGTTTAGTATAATGCTTTCTGTTCATAATAAAAGAAAACATATAGATAAGCATATGGATTCAAAAGCAATTACAGGCGAAAATCCATTAAAAACGATTAGTATCGGATTACAAATGTTTGATGCTATGGAAAAGAAGTGTATTGAAGAATTTGACTATTTTAATAATATAGTAATATTTTGTACTTGGTTAGATAAACGACGCAGGGATACTTATTATAGAATACTTAGTCGGCGCGGATATAAATTTAGTACTATAAATGGTGAAAAAGTTATAATGAAGAAATGGAGTAAGAAAAATGATAGAAAAGAAAATTTTTGTAAAGATGATGAATGGTATTAAAAGTGGAATTAAAAGTATTGAGATAGTAGAAGAAACTTTAGGATTACCTCTAAGTCGTGGAAAAATTTATGATGGCTTTGTTGAAATTTATGAAGCTTTAATTGATTATTTTTCTATATATGGCGCGCATAGTGATATAGAAGATGATTTTGATTTCTTTTGTTGGGAAACTGAATTTGGAAAAAGAAAAGAAAGAGCAAGTGAATGTTTTTCGGTAAAGGGAAAGATGTTTGAAGTTAATTCAATTGAAGATTTTTATGACTATTTATTGAAGGCTTATGTAAATGAAGATAAAGAAACTCAAGAGTTACAGTTCAATCCAATCAGTAGAGGTTGAATGTGATTGTAGATGTTGTAAAGTTAATTTCGAAGTGGAAAAATGAGATAGAGAAGAACTTGGAACAGACTTTAGGTTTTCATTTACCTCTAATTATCTTGGAAAGAAAAATGGACGCTTGCGCGCGATGTGGAAAGCATTGCTGGGTAGAGAAACATATTATGTAGAATTATTATGCTCTAAAGAAGAAATAAAATAATTTTTAATTGAATGTTTGAGGATTATCAAAGAGTCAGAAAATTGACTCTTTTTTAATTTTATGATATAATATTTATAGAAAAGATAGAAAGGAAAATTAAAATGATTTTTGATGAATATTTTGAGTGGGAGAAAGAAAATGTAACTCATTTGGAAAGTAAGTTTAGAATTATAGAGAATTTTGGTGCGAAACCTATTACAGGGGAATTAGTCAAAAAGAATAAAAAGACAACTGCCACTCATTGTGTTCATTGCGGCGCGCCAGTGAATCCATATAAAGAGCAATGTGAATATTGTGGTTGTTATTATTGAAAGGAGGATAAAAATGAATCAACATATTCCTAAATATTTTAATGTTCCTACCCAAGTGAAATTTCTTGATTATGATTATGAATTTGCTAAAGGTGAAACAGAAGAAGATCGTCCTTTTTTAGGTGGAATCGCATATCAAGATTATGTAATTTGTGGTTGTTGTGGCGGAGTAAGTAAAATTGAAGAGCTAAGAAATATTGATTGGCTAGACCTTAATTTTACTGAATTTGATTGGATTAATCTTTCTGGAGAAATCATAGGAGGGTGATTTATGGATAAAAAAAGACAAATAATACAATATTGTATTTCATTTTTGTTAATTATTATGCTTTTATTTCAAACATTTCGTGCTATTTCTTTTAGAAATGAATGTACAAATTTACAGGAAACTTTAAATACTATTACTCAAGAAAATGATTTACTAAAACAACAAAATAAACAATTTGTTTTAGAAAATGAGAATCTTGAAGTAGAAGTTTCACAATTAAAAACTGTTCAATCTGAATTAGAAAAAAAGATTAATGAAATAAATGTCAAATTAAAAGAATATCAAGATAAAGAAGCAGAACAGCAAAAAAAAACTGAAGAATTAAGAAAAGCTTCTAATACTACTAAAAATATAACAACTATACAAACACCAAAAAAAACAACGGAACGAGAAATTTTAGCAAAACTTCTTTATCGAGAAGCAGGAGGAATGACTTGGGAGGGTCAAGTATATACCTGTAGTGCTATACTTAATTTGCGTGATTATAGTGGAAGGTCAATATGGAATATGGCTCATGATAAAGGAACTTTCTCAGTAGCCCCACGAGTGGATAGCGCAAAACCAACCCAAACTCAATATGATGTAATTGATTATGTTGAGAATGGTGGAAGAGTAGCAGAAATTTGTTATTTTAGAATGAATAGGTATCACAATTTTGGAACTCCAGTATGTGAAGTTGATGGTCATTATTTTTCAAAGCCATAAATAAGTTTTAAGCACTCGGCGCCTTATGCGTTGAGTGTTTTTTATTTGACTTTTTTTAAAATTTATGTTATAATAAATTATAGAAAAAAATAGGAGTGTTCTTATGAATTATCTATTAAATTTTATTAACAAAGCAATTAAAGAAAATAGAGATTGGATGAAGGAACTTGAAAGTGCGCCATATTGTTTGAAGATTAAAGAGAAGAATAATTATTTTTTGTTTAAGTATAATCAGTATGAATCTGATATGAGTCTGCCTATTGTTCAAGAAGCTCGTGGAGTGATTGTTAAAACTCATGATGCTGGCGCAGAATATGTATGTCGTCCTTTTTCAAAGTTTTTTAATTATGGAGAAGAAAATGCTTGTGAAATTGATTGGTCATCTGCGCGGGTATTGGAAAAAATTGATGGGTCTTTGATGAAGCTTTGGTGGGATGGAAAGTGGAGATTAAGTACCAACGGTGGTATTAATGCTTTCGAAGTTTCAGTTGGAGAACTTAATAAAACTTTTGGAGAATTATTTGAAGAAGTTTTGGGAAAAAGTGTGGAAGAATTGGGACAATATTTTTGTGTTAAAGATACGATAATGTTTGAGTTGGTTTCTCTAGAAAATAAAATAGTTGTTGATTATCCAGAAGCACGAATTTATTATTTAGGACACAGAAATAATTATTCTGGTAAAGAAAGATTTGATACGGTTAATATTTATGAATATAATTTAGATTGTGAGAATGATAAAGAGATTAAGATTCCTCAATCTTATTTATTAAAAAGTTTAGACCTGTGTGTAGAATTTGTTAATACTTTAACTAATTATGAAGGATTTGTAGTATGTGATAAAAATTTTAATCGTATAAAGATTAAATCAGAGGATTATTTACTTCATCATCGTGCTTTAAATAATGGAGTACTTACTCGGCGCCGGTTCATAAAAATGTTGAAAGAAGATATGTTAGATGATTATTTGGCTTATACTTCAAAAAGTTTGCGATTTATTTCAAAGCAATTTCTTGCGGATTTAGATGATTTTTATAATTTTGCGAACAAGACCTGGGAAGAAAATAAATGTTATAGTAAATCGCGTAAAGAATTTGCTAAAAAAATATATGATTTTCCATCGGGAATTAAGAGTTTTTTGTTTTCAAAGCTGGATAATGAAGAATTAAGTGTGAGTGAGTGGTTAATGAGTAAAGAAGTAGAACAAATTGTGCGCACTATTTGGAATAAATCTTAAGCAGTCGCGCCCTCTGTGTAAAGCTATAAGCATATTTTAATTTGATTTTTCTTTAAATTTTTGTTATATTATATATAGAAAAGAAAGGAAGTGTTCTAATGTTAGATAATTTTATCCTTACGGCGCAGTGTGATGAATTTTCTAGTTGGGATTATGATGATTGGTATGATGAAGAGGATTCTGATTGGGGGAAAGAATAATGAGTAAATTCAAAGCTTGGATAGAAAAAAGAAAACTGCGCAAATATAAAATAACTCCAAAAGGAATGTGTTTTAAAGATTATTGTGAAAAAATTATAAAAGATGAATGGGTAGAAAGTGATTATATTGAAGAATACGAAAAACAAATTAATGAATTAATTATTATGGCAAATGAAAAAACGCCAGAACAGGCAAAATTTTTTACCGAAAAAGATAAGCGTTTTTTAATTTGTAATGAATTGTTTAATTTGTTAAATGATTTTGGAGGTTTGAATGGGTAATATTTATCAAGTTGCTGGAAAGTTTGAGGATATATTAGCTTTAATTCTTCCTCTTAAGCAATTGGGTTATGATGATTTTAATTTATATTATGAAGATAGTGATATTTGGGTATTAAAATGGCACAATCCCACATTTAGATTATCGTAGATGGGATTTAGTTGGAGAGGAATAAGATATGAAAGAACTTTTTACCTATATTTTTAAATGTGAGATTTGGGATGAAGTAATTAAAAATCATAAAATCGTTTGTCATACTATTAATGCTAGCGATTTTACTGAAGCAGTAAGATTTTTAGAAGACTGGTATGGCAATGAATTAATAATGTTTGAAGTATTTGGAATGGAACTAACTTTAGTGCCAATTAGTGAAGAACAATATGAAAATTTAAAAAAAGAGTTTTAAGGGGTGGAACATGGAACTTACATATGATGTGTTAAAAGCTTTTTGTAATGATGTAAAATGGCATGACGGACTTGCGATTTATCTTGGTCCAGAATGGGATTATAATGGAATTCAATTACTTACTCTAATTTGGGATAAGATTTATAATATTTGGGGAGAGTATGGCGCGGATTTTGTAAGTGAATATATTGAAGGCACACGACCTTATATGATAGATTCGGATGGAGAAAAGATTTATGCTGTTGATATAAATTCTTTAGTTGCGATTTTAAATGAGTTTTTCTTAGTTAAGGAAGAGGATAAAGAAGAGGATTAAATCCTCTTCTTTTTTAATTTTAATTTGATTTTTTTAGAAAATTATGATATAATTATTATAGAAAGTAGGAAAGGAAGAAATAAAATGTTTGTTTATAAGCTTTATGATATTGAAACTGGTGATATAGCTCTCTATGCGACCAAGGAAAAAGCAAAAGAACAGCTTTGGGAGTTATATGTTAATAGTGAATATTATGAAACTGATACTGGTGAAATAAAGTGTAGTATAAAAGAAGAATTCGATTTTGAAGATATGATTAGCGATGTAGGCCATGTAGAAGCAGTTGAAGTTATTTTGTGAAAGGAGAATTAGAATGGAACAGGTAAAAATGTGTTTGCGAAAATTTTATGGACTCGCGCCGTATGATGGGGATACAAATTTTGTTAAAGGAGACAGTTTTTATCTTGATACAATTTATGATAAATTTGGTGTTGAGCTTACACAGTGCGCGATGGGTGAATTAAAAGGAGAATTAAAATGAGAGAAATTCAGGTATCTTATACGATTCTTGATATAATTAATGTTCCTGATGATTGTTCGGATGATGAAATTCAGGAAACTGTTGAAGGGCACGCGATGGATTTGGGTATTTATCAACTTGTGAATGATATTGAATGGAATGAGGTAACTTATATTCAAGATGTTTTTGGTTTGGTGTCTAAGGAAACATATTCAAAACTTTTGATGGACTTATCTTTTGAAGAAAACGAAGATGAATTTGAAGAAGAAAGTGAGGAATGAAATGCTGATTGAATTTAAAGATTGGCTTGCTGACCTGGGAAACAAACCTTATGGTTCAAAGAATTTTAATCGTGCGCTTTGTTTTAGATATTTTTTTCTAATTCCTACTGATTGGTATGGAAATGAGATTAAGGATTATGATTATGAATCGACTTGGTTTGATGATGTTGAGCCAGGTTGGAGGAAAATTTTTCTGGAAATGTGTGAGAAGATTCAGAATGTTTTGGATTATTCTTACAATGAGGTTGATGATAAGTTTAAGTTTGTTCAGATAAAGGAAAAGTTTGGGGAACTTAGGATGTATGCTGATGGGATGAATGATGAGATTTATAATATAATTGAGGATTGTTCGAAGAAGTCGCGTTTGATATGCTGCGAGTGCGGCGCGCCAGCTAAGTGGCAAACGACTGATTGGATTAGACCTTATTGTGATAGTTGTGTTCCGATAAAGAAAGATGGAACAAAATATGATGCTATACCTATTAAGAAAGGTATTTATGATTAAAAGGATGGTAGAAATTTATGCTTACGGCGCCGAAAGCGAGAGAAATTGCAAGGGAAGCAAAAGAGAAAAGAGATAGGGAGATTTTTGAGAAAATAAAAAGTTTTATAGAAAAAAGAATTGAGCTGAGTGCGAGTGATGGGTATTTTAGTTTTTATTATAACTATAGTGTAAATACTATAGTTAATTATTCACTAGAAGAGTGGGCAACAGCTATTTCAAAAATCTCAAAGCTTCTTATACAAAATGGTTATGATGTTTCTTTTGTAAAAAATGGAGATGGAATGATTACTGAAGTTCAGATAGGATGGTAAGTTATAAAAAGATGAATGAATTTTTAGATAGTGGAGAAAAAAGATAAATATTTTGGGGAAAATTTGGGAGAAGTTTTGGCTTCTCCTATTTTTTTGGGAAAATTTTTTCTGAAAAATTTTGGAGTCGCGCTGAGTAAGTAAGAAATTTTTGGGAAAAAATTTTGTAAATTTTGGAGATGGAAATTTTCTGAAAAAATTGGAGAGATTTTAAGAAAAAGATACTTAAAGAAAAAGAACGTATTACGTATATATATTACGTATACGTAATATATATAATATATACTTATACGTATTACGTATAATAAGGGAGGGCTTAGTTTGGACCATAAAGAATTACGTAGAAGGGCGCGGCAGGTACATTAAACGTATAAGTTAAACGTATAATAAGGGCGCAGACGAGTTCGCCGCTGCGCGGCTCAAAAGCAAAAAGCTTGTGGGTAAAGGGCGGGCACGTAGTTAAGTACGTGGGGCGTAGGATGGAGTGCGCAGGTCGTATGCGCGGAACGTATAAGTAGAAACGTATTAGTTATTTGAAAAGCTCAAAACACATGGCAGTGGCGTCGGTGACGGAGCTGCACTTAGGCTATCTCCAAAGCCAATTTCATTAGCGAAAAAAAATAAAAAAACTCTAAAAAGTTAGCAAAACTTTTAACAACAACAATTTAATGTTTAAAGTAATGGATTAATGTTTAAAGTAGTAGATTAATGTTTAAAGTAATGGATTTGTTCCTGCGCAAATTTCGACCTATTTCAAATTTTAAAAAACCATAAAAAAAAAAGAGAGCTTACGCTCTCTTTTCTTACTTATTCAACTACGATATAGCCCTTCTGAGTACCTTTACCTTTAACCTTTACATCTACCTTATGGCACAGGCCCTGATTAAAAGCCTTACCACCGATAGAAGTCAAGAACTGAACACTCACAGGCTTACCACTCGGCGCAATATCTCCTTCAAACGCAGGAAGAATATCAGTCGCAGTTTTCGGCTCAGCAGTCAGCGCGCTAACAAATTTTTCAATGAAAGGAGCATAAACACTATCAGCCTTTTCCGCCTGTTTAGCAGCACGCTTTTCTTTATCAGCATTCATTGCTTCAAGAATTTTCTGCGCCATTTCCTGAATTTCCTCGTTCATCTTACCAGCAGCTACCATTTCCATCATTTCACGCTTTGTCATAATTTTACCTCTTTCTTGCGGTAGGTCGCAACCCAATTAGATTTTTATTTAAGGAGAGAGCTTGTTTCTCTCTCAACCTTACATATATATTATAGCTTATTTTTAGATTTTTTTCAAATTTTTATTGCCGAGGTTTTTTTAAAGTTTTTTTATTTTTCTCTCACTTTCTATATATAGTATAACAAAAATTCTCAGCTTTTTCAAATTTTAAGTTTTTTTTATTTAAGTAGATTTGTTATTTAATAACTCTAAAAATTTGACATCGCGCGAAATTTGTAGCTTAATAAAACTTGTAGCTTTTTTAAATTTGTGGTATAATAAAAGGGGAAATATAAATATAAAGAGAATTTGTAGCTGCTTGAAATTTGACAACGCAGCTGATTCGCAGCTTGTTTAAAATTTGACAGCTGGCTTAATTTGACAGCTGGTGTAGCTGGTTTAAAATTTGACAAACCCGAAAATTTGCGCGCAGTCGCGCGATGTGCATGGGAGAATAAAATTTGACAAAATTAAAAATTTGACAAAATTAAAAATTTAGACGTGATACGTCTAAAATTTTTTTGAGAAATAAAAAAAGGACTTGTTAAGTCCTTTTTATTCGATATCTTCAATTTCTTCCCATAATTTATCAAGCAAACTTAGAATTTTACAAACCAGATTTCCTATATCTGGACTTTCGCTTCCTCGTTCTAAACCTTCAAGAATCAGATTAAAATTTGCCCAAACATCTGCTTCGTTCTGCGATAGAAAAATTTTCTCACACTTTACAATTCTCATTTTTTAATTCCTTCCTTACTTTGTATCTAAATTATACCACACATTTCGGCGCGAGTCAATAACTAACTTAGACGTAAAACGTCTAAAAATTTTTTCAAAAAAAGTGGTGTCAAATTGACACCACATATTCTTTCCTAACTTTAATTTTAATTTCTTTAATATTTTCTGGAATTAAAAATCTATCATTTCTTAAATATTCAAAAACTCCTTCTTTAATCCATTGATTTTTCATTTTGTCCTCAACCCTTAAAGTTGTCCATTTTGAATAGGCTGGACTTTGCCAAAGTACCATCACCTTTTTTCCATAATACTTTTCATGTTCGCGCATTCTGCGCCGTATATCATTGGTAGTACCAATTTTGAAAAGTCGTTCACTTGGCTCACCAATTCTGATAAAATAAATAAAATCTTTTTTCATACATCGTCCTCCTAACAGAATATAGTATAACATAATATATATATTAAGTCAAGAAAAAATTTAGACGTACTACGTCTAAACTATCGAAAAGAAAAGGGTTATTCACCCTTTTCCTTTTCTTTGGCGGCTTTGCGTGCTTCACGCTCAGCCTTGTCACGCTCGATTTTTTTCGCCTTAGCTTCTGCTTTTTCCTTGGCCTTAGCTTCACGCTCAGCGCATTTCAGGGCGTACTCTTCACGCAAAGCGTAAATTTCATCTCCATCATACTTAGGGACTTTGACAACAATTTCTACACATCCTTCCTCACCTTCCCAAACAATGGGGAAGTTGAAAGAATTGGAAGCAATCATTCCAGTGTCTTCCTCATTAAACAGGGAAAGAATAGCATTGATATAGTGTTCACGAATAGCATTGGCAACTACAATTTTCATATTGATTTGCCCCTTTCAAAATTTTTTCTGTTCCCTTGGAACGATTATATAATACCATATCCCTGAGAGAATGTCAATGGTTTTTGAAAAGTTTTTAGAAGAATTTTAGACGTAAGACGTCTAAACCATTTGCGAAAAAAAATCCGTGGAATTACTTCCACGGACTCCGGCGCATTTTCTTGTGTTGTGCCATACACTTGGCGAAAATTTCCTTTTCAATCAGCACATCTTCCAAACCCGTATGGGATTCTTCAAAATCATTGTCACCCGTGATATACCGATAAAGGATTTCCGCAGTAGCTCGGGGCTGTCCGTTCTTGGTACAGTAGCCGTTAGCTTGACAGAAACGCTGATAGGTTTTCTGTTTTACGATAGTATCACGAGCCATGGCAAGCGTATCCCAGATTTCCACATCCTTGGGGAAGAAGTAGCGATACTTGGAGCAGGTCAGATAGCGCTGAGTAGTGTTGGTAGAGCGATAGTCAAAGCGCATATTGTGGGCGATGATGGCGCGCACATCATACTTTTCGCACAGGTGCGCGATGTGGGCTTTTACTTCATACCAACTAACCACGCAACGCTCACCGCAGGCAATTTGCGCACGATAGGCAGGGAGCTTTGCTTGGTAGTAGCAGGTTTCCATTAGGTGTGGCATACCATAGAACACTTCACGCACGATGAAGCTGAAAGTTTCCAGGACTTCCCCGTGTTTATCATGAATAGCACCGCCGATATCAAAGACGATAGGGCAGTCAATGTCGTTTGCGGTTTCGGTGTCGATGGTGAGGTAATAAGTCTTGCGATGGTCAATTTTCATGGTTGATAAATTCCTTTCTTTAACTTCATACATAGTATAACACATAGTGGAAAGATTTGCAATATTTTTTTGAAGAAAATTTAGACGTAATACGTCTAAATCTAAAAAAAGGAAGTCAAGTGACTTCCTCAATTTCATCTACTCCTGTATAGTCGTAAACTTCCACCCACTGGAATTCTTTTTCGCAACTGGGGCAATGCCCTATCATATAGTTTGCGATAAAATCACCTTCAGAGTTGGTATCATAACATTCGTCTTGTTCCAGTTCTGCGCCACAATTGGGACAAATTGCGATTCTTATCATTTTACTTTTCCTCCTCATCATCTTCAAAATATCTTTCACCATTTGGATTGTAAATGGTTAGTTCGCTACCTTCTATACTAAATACATCAGAAAGATTATCTTCAATATATTCCCATGCTTTATTATGAATATTTTCTTTTTCTTCTACTTCAAGTTCAAAGAAAACATTTACTTCGACAATTTTTTTCATTTACTCCTCCTCAATATCAATAGCACTCATTACTTCATCAATAATACATTCATCTTCAAAGATTTCCAGTGCTTCCTCTTCACTATTTGCCTCTACTTGTACTTCCACATAGCCATAAATCCGATAAAATTTCATTTACTCTTCCTCCTCATACTCATCCTGCTCACACGGCGCCCAACCATCTGGGCCTTCAAAGTGGCAACAAGGGAATCTGTCATTTTCGCCCTTGTAGTAGTAACCACAATTTATCTTATCGCAAAAACTCATTTAACATTCTCCTTTCCCTTTCGGCAAGTATATAATACCACATCGCGCCGTATATGTCAATACTTTTTTCAAAACTTTTTTGAGAAAATTCGAGTTAGCCTGAACTAACTCGGCGCCGGGTACAAAGTTGCCTCAATTTTATGTATTTTAGTTTCAATCTTTCCACTTATATATAGAACAAAAAAAAGGAGGCAACAAAAATGGGAGCAAAAAGAGACTTAACTAATATGACCTTTGGTAAACTAAAAGTTATTGGAGAATTACCCAGAGAACAAAGACCCAATCCTGATAAAGTGTTTTGGTATTGCGAATGCGAATGTGGTAACAAAACAATTGTCCCGACTTCTAATTTAACCAATGGGCATACGACTTCTTGTGGTTGCAAACGCGCAGAAGTGATGTCAAAAATGATGGCCAAAAATATTATTGGTAACAAATATGGAAAACTTTTGGTTTTGGAAAAGACCGAGTTGAGAAGTAGCGACGGATGTATTATGTGGAAATGTAAGTGTGATTGTGGAAATATTGCTTATGTTAATTCTAATAGTTTAAAAAGAGGGGACATTGTTTCATGTGGTTGTGTGCGCTCAAAAGGAGAACAAAAGATAAATAGTATTCTTTTTGATCACAATATACCATATAAAACTTAGTTTTATTTTCCCGACTTAAAGGATAAGAATTACCTGTATTTTGATTTTGCTATTTATAATGATGATAACACATTAAAGTGCTTAGTAGAATATTAGGGAATTCAACACTATGATGAAAATGCACTACATGGAGTATGGAAAAATTCACCCCGGGCGCACGATGAGATGAAGAGATAGTATTGTAAAGATAACAATATAATACTAATAGAAATTCCCTATTATGATTTTGATAAAATTAATTGGGAATATTTAGAAAACAAACTTAACTTATAAGTTAAGTTTGTTTTCGCTTGCAAAAGCCTTACCCTGACAAGCAGTGCAAATCTTAGTTGCATTTGTGGTTTCGGCTTGGGTTTCACAAAAAGTATCAAAAACAAAATATTTATTCAAATCATAGTAAGTAAAAGGAATTTTTGCTTGGTCTAACAAATATTTTGCTTGCTTTGCATATTCAGTAGGAATAGTCATTTTAACAAGCCACATTTTATCTTTTCTTTTCTTTTCTTCAACAAACTTTACTACAAAAACGCCAACTAAGTTCGCCAAGGCAGTGATAATAATTTTTGCCCAAAGATTCATATCTGTTGCGGTTAGTACAATGATGTATGTATATAAACCATAAGCAACTGCATTGACGATTGCGGCAACCCATTTATTACATTTAATGGTAACAATGGATTTAACTGTTTGGATAATTACATTTAATACATTGAAGATTATATAACTTGCTAACATTTTTTATTTTTCCTTTCTTTAATTTACATATACATTATAACGCATAAGGCGTGATTTGTCAATTCTTTATTTAGACGTACTACGTCTAAATAGATTAAAAAAGGAAGATTACTCTTCCTTTTCTTTTGTTTTCTTTTCTCTTATTTTTTTATCTCTCTCAATCTTTTTTGCTTTTGCCTCTGCAGCTTTCTTTTCCTTTTCGGCTTTCTCTTTCAGTTTGATTTCGTATTCCTCTCTCATAGAATAACCGTCAAACTCTTCACCATCTCTTGAACCTTTAGGAATTTTTATAACAAACTGAACATATTTATCATTACCTGCTTCATCAACCGTTGGAATACAAATCTCATTTGTTTTGTATTTGATTGCTTCTTCATCAATAGATTCCAACCATTCTTTTGTAAGTTTTACCCATTTTTCACGGAGTGCATCGTCAAGTTTTTTAGACATAAGATAAAATTCCTTTCTTTTATTTTCTAAATAAATTATATCAAAAATTTTCTAAAAAATCAAGTTTTAATTTTGATTTTGTTTAGACGTAAGACGTCTAAATCGCGGGGAGGAAGTCAAGAGACTTCCCCAATTTCTTTAATCTTCCTCAATCAGTTCAATATCAATACAAGATGATACCACATCATCAAGACCAATCTCAAACCCTTCCAGTGCTTCTTCCTCAGATTCAACATCAACTTCAATGTCAATCATTCCTCAAATTCTAAACTTTGCTATTTTAATTTTTCTCCTTTATTTAATAACCAATTCTGCATCAAGAACTTCTACCATAGTATCAATATCAAAACTAAGAAGTTCTCCGCTTCCAAGATTTACACAATTACAAACATCATCATAATTGTCTGTAATCTCTTCAGTTGTCATATAATATTCATTTTCATATTTGAATACTACACCTGCTTCAACATCTCTGTATGCCGTTTCTTTTCTTTTGAATCTATCAGTAATTTTCATTTTTCTTTCTCCTTTTTTTTACTGTACCTAAATTATATCACATCAATCTTAAAAATTCAACCCCAACTTAAATAAAATTTAGACGTAAAACGTCTAAATAATTTTCTGAAAAAAGAGGGAAGAATCTCTCCCCTCAATTTAATTGTTACCATTCTATATCTGAAAAGTCATCTAGTGTTAATTCTTCAATATACATAAAATCTTCAACACCATTTATTTCTTTGAAATATACTTTTGCTTTTTCCATATCAATCACTTGTTCCATTTCTGGAAAATTTTCTTTTTCCCACTTCAAAAAACTTTCATATTGTTTTAGAATAAAGTTTTTTGCGTCATTCTTCATAGTAAATACCCTGTAATCTTTTCCGTTGATTGCGTCCATAACAAGATAAATTTTCATTTAATTTTCTCCTTTCTTTTTTGTGGGTTGGGGATTATTCCCCAACCTCAACCAGTCCATATGCTTTCTGCAAACCCTTTTTGGGGACTTTGACCTCGGTCTTGGTGAGTTTTCCATCTTCCGCCAACTGATTCAGCAAAGAAGATGCTTTCTGTACGCTGATTTCTACAGCTTCCGCCACTGCGCTTGCGATACAGATTTCATTTCGACCAGTAATAAAATCCATAATTGCCTGTTTAATAGGCTCATTAGCAACAGCAGTTTTGGAAGGTTTCTCTTTTCGCTTTGCGTTAGTAGCATCCATTTTCTCAATCTGCGCCACAGCGTGAGCGATAACTTCCTCATTCAGAGTGCCAGCAGCTACGAGTTCAAAAAAGTTCCTGTTCGTCATTTTAGTTTCCTTTCTGCGCTTTCGCGCCTACTGCGTTGGTCGCAACCCTTTTATTTTTTCGGGAGTTCCTGTCCCCCTTTGATGTTTTTATTATACCAAACTTTTGGTTTTTTGTCAACCCCTTTTTTCAACTTTTTTCAAGTTTTTTTGGAGATTCCTTGGGAAGGGATTTTCGCAGAAAGGATGCTAAAACTGCTTACCTATATTTTTAATTTTTGTTCCCTTCCCTTGGAACAATTATAGTATAATATATTTTAATCTTATAGTCAATCATTTTTTGCAGAAAAATTAGACGTAAGACGTCTAAATAAAATTCCAAAAAAAAGAAATCGGGACATTTCTGCCCCGACTTCTCCACACAAGAAAGGAATTTTTATATTAAAGAAGTTCTTTCAAAACTTCAATAATATCATTTTCTGAAAAACTTTTTCCTCTTTTATCCCACAATCTTCTCACATCTTCGTTATCATCAAATAAAATTCCAGAATTATCTTGACAACAAAAATGTTTTGGAGTACCATATTTTACTAAATGAATTTCATCCCACACCACAGACGGCAAATGTTTTGCGAGCCATCTTTTTTTAGAAATTCTAACAGCTTTATCATATTCAGCTGTAGCGTCTTTTGAAAGCCAAGAAATAATACCAATATCATGTCCATTTTTTTGCAAAAAATTCAGCAGGCGCGCAAGATACGACAGGTCACACAGCGGTTCAGCTTCTTCATAGGGCTGACTATCAAACGAGCGCAATTTTTCAAGCCATCCGTCTACATTGTAAAGGTCTGCCAAAGTTCCATCCATATCAAAATAAATAGTCATTTTTTTAATTTCCTTTCCTCATTTCTTGATTAAATTATACCAAAAAATTTTAAAAAAAGCAAGAAAAACTTTGACTTAAAATTAGACGCAGTGCGTCTAATTTTTTTAGAAAAAAGAAAGTCTTAAAGACTTTCTTCTTTTAATTTATACGAAATATGACAATGAGTTGGACGGTCAGAATCCCAGCTTCCATAATAACAAGTAATTGGAATACAATCTTCATAGCCTTGAATAAATTCTAAAATTGTTTCTAAGCTTTGCTCAAAACAGTGCCCATTATATTTAAAATGTCTTATGCTAAAAGTCTCCATCCCCATTTTAATTCCATATATAACAGCTTCTTTAAGATTCATTTAATTACTTCCTTTCTTTAGCTAGCTTTTATTTATAGCTCATACAAACGCAAGCCACATCATACAATACCACACATACAGAACTGCGATAACAGCCGTAGCTTGTAGCGTTCTAATAACCCACCATAGCAAGCTCATAGCCCTAATGCGTCCGCGCCGTGTGCGTATATGGTCATTACAAAACCATTCTTTCATATCAGATACAAATTCTTTTAACATTGTTCATTATTCCTTTCCTAATTTCTATTATATGATATCATATAAAATGCGTTTTGTAAAGCCCCTATTTTAGACGGCAGCCGTCTAAAAACCAAAGAATAAAAAGAGGGGACTATCTCCCCTCTAAAGCTTCTATTGATTCCAATATATCTTCAAGTTTGATTATCATTTCCAAGGCATCAGCATATAGCTCGTATATATCTTCGGTTTTTATTTTCCTATCGTAAGCTTCATCACATTCTTCTTCGACTTCATCTAAATCGCTATCAGAAGCGCCTTGTGATTCCAATAGCTCATAAAGGCTATTTAACTCTTCATACTCATCATAAGCTGTATTATAGGCGTTTTCAGCTTCTTCTTTCTTCTTCTCCAAGCTCTTTCTTATCTGGTAAATGTTTAAAGATGTAGCTTGCGCGCATTCCTCTATTGCTTCATTGCGCGCCTGTGTAATAGCTTCAAAGCGTTCGTCAATCAGTTTGATAATGTCGATCATAGGTCATTCCTTCCTTTCTTTATGTTCGGCTTTCGCTCTTGCTCATCAGAGCCGGACTCATACCGGCTGAGCCGTGGGAAGCTCTCAAGAGAGGGCTTCCCATATGGCATCTATAACTTCATCGTCCAGGTAATGTTCGCTTGCCCAGGCTTCTATCAACTTCCCCTTCTTGCCATGATAGGCGTCTTTCTTGTAGTTATATACTGTTTGTATGTTGACCGTTCCTCTGCTTGCGTTGAGCTTTACACAGCCGATAGAGATTAAGAAGTCAATAAACTCTTTACGATCAACACAGAAGAAGTCAGTACCTTGTAAGTCGATTGTAACGCCTACCGTGTCCGCGTCAATGTCCGTCATTGTGTGCGCAATGTGCGTTGCGTAGATAACGCGGTTTGAACCTTTAATATAGCGGGACTGTTCAGCGTAGCGGATAACTGAACCATTCTGTTTTGTGTCGTAGTTTTTCGCATTATAACGAAAATCAGCTGTTCCGCAGGGACTTACTTTGTCCGCATTCCGCCGTCTAAGTGCGTCCTTAATTGCCATTTCAAAAGCTTTTCCAATAATTCCGCTGTCTGTTCTGTTAAAGGTGTACTGTTTCATTTTTTTTACTTCCTTTCTTGCCGTGGGTTCTTGCCCCTTTCGACAATATCAGTATACACCCGCCGTCTAAATATGTCAAGGGGTTTTGAAAACTTTTTTTCGACTTTCTTTTGTAATATTTGTAACACTTTTGTAACAAGTGGGCGGTAGGTTCTAAAATTTTAGTTAGTTGTGACTAACTCGACGGATGTCCCTGGAAACAAAACCCCGCAAACTAAATTTTCAAAACCGTATGAAATAAAAATTCAAACCCAATTAAAATAATTCCACAATCAGCCCTAATACAAACACATTTCCCAACAAAACCTTCCCAATCGCTTTATACTCATCCAACCCCATTAAACATCCTACAATAACTATTGCAATAAACGTTGCCAACATAAATTCTACGTCCTTTCATTAAGCATTTTTTAAATAAAAAATATTCTTCTATTCTTACTTTTATTATACTAAAAATTCCAGCCATACGCAAGTTTCTATTAATCTATGACGTCGCGCTCTCTACGCAAAATTTCAACATAAGGTTCTCTTCCCGAAAATTTGACACTCCTCAACCTCCTATGTTATAATAGTAATAGAGAAAAAATAAAAGGAGCCGTAACATTTAACAAAACTTAAATGTTATTATATATATGAATGAATAAAAAAAATCGATTAAAACTCGACTTCACTCTTCAAACAAATGAACAAAGAAGCGAGTTCGCAAACAAATATTTAAACCAAGAACAATTTCAAAAACATCCTCCAACCGAGGAAGAACTTGAAACAATCGCTAACTATATACTTTGGGGCAAAGACCCTCAAACTGGTTTAAACTCAAAACAATCAAAAGACATACAACTCGAATCGCGCAACAAAACATGGGACTGTGTTTAGGATGAATCTCTTGATGCCTTACTTGAGACACCTGGATTTTCTGAACATATAATACGTGCTTCAACAGAACCAGCACTAAAACAAACTAAAAAAATTTTCTCTAGACAAGAAGCGCGCGAAGAGGCACCACCTTATTTATTACCTCGTTTTGAGGAGCTATGGAAGGAAATTGATGAGTTAGACCTTTTGATAAATTTCTATGACCTCGCGCATAATAAACGAAAACTTGAACCTAGACCTGAATTAATTAATAAATTTTCACCAAAAGAAATTGAACAAATAAAAGAAAAAGCAAAACATTTAAATCAATATTCATATTTAAAACGCAGACACTTACTTGTTGAACTGCGCAGAGAACAATTTACACTGCGCGACTCATATAAAACTTAGAGAGTGATTAAAGAAGCTTCAATAACTGAACAAGCTATTCCCCCAATATTTGATGCCGATATTAATATTTTGCCCGTAGGGTTAAAATATTTAAAAAACTCAAAACTTTTTCCTAAGGATAGATTTCCTTATTGTGAAGATTTTTAGGAAAAAGAACTTGAAGCAGTAATTAAGGATTATTGGCATAGAAAAAGCTTAAAAGGATAGTTTTTTGATTTTAGAGAAGCAAACCATGTTTATAATGCTTTTAACTTGTTAGAAGTTTTAGAGTATGACGCAGAACAAAATGAAGTTTATTCAACTTTAAATTAGTTTTTAGACACTCTTAATTTTTATATTGCGCGCGCGAAATTAACTGATGTATAGAGAGAAATTTTAGCATTAAAATTGCGCCGCGTCCAAAATTTGGAAATTACACAAATTATCAATCCTAAATATAATAAAACTTATAATCCAAACTATATTTCAACTATATTCAAATAGAGAATTATTCCAGCAATTAATGAAGCTGCGCGCATTCATGAAGAAATTATATAGAATTTACCTTATCCAGAAAATTTTAAAAGATGTAGAGAATGTGGTGAAATGTTGTTTATAAGTACTGATAATTTTATGCACAAAGCTCGTTCAAATGATGGATTTTCTACTCAATGTAAGAGATGTGATAAGAAAAAACGTGACGCAAGGAGAATAAATAAATGAATAAAAAACAAAATAATGAATTTTTAACACTTTTAACTAAACTTTAGCCAGAAGAAATTTATGGACTCGCACGCATTATGTGTGTTTCATTTTCTAGAGGTAATGAACTTAAAAAGGGCGAAGAACTAGTATTTGAAATAATTGAAAAGTTTCCTACCCTGTCGCGCCCTGTACGTAGATAGATTATTAAAATGTTACGAGAGGTAAAACACGATGTCATTAGCACCGAAAATAAAGAAGAAAACTAATTTTTCCTTTAAGCAGTGCGAGCGGTGCGGCGGGACTTTTGGGACGGAAAACTTTTCTCCATCAACTTCTTATTTTTTTAAAGATGGAACACTTCCAATATGTAATAGTTGTATTACTGAATTTTTAAAAGATGCTGACTTTGATTGGCGCGCGGTTGATAAAGTTTGTCAATGGGCTGATATTCCTTGGGTTCCTAAAGAGTGGGAAAGATTAAAAGAAATAAATACACCAGAAAATATTTGGGGAGTTTATGCTTAGGTATTTAATGGAGATTAGTATTTAGATTTAGGTTGGGATGATTATTATAATTAGTTTAAGTCTTTAAAAGAAGTTAATCTTATTGAGGATGAATTACCTGGTTTAAGAGATGAGAAGTTTAGAAAACTAAGGGAAAAATGGGGAGCAAATTATGATGATGAAGATCTGATTTATCTTGAAGATTTATATAGTGGTTTGCTTTCTACTCAAAATGTGAATGGCGCGCTTTAGGTTGATTAGGCGCAGAAGATATGTAAAATTTCTCTTGAAATTGACGCACGTATTCGCGCGGGACAAGATTTCGATAAGCTTTTATCAAGTTATGATAAAATGGTTAAGGTTGGAGAATTTACTCCAAAAAATGTTAAAAGCGCGACTGATTTTGAATCAGTTGCAGAATTATTTCGTTGGCTTGAGAAAAGAGGTTGGAAGAATAAGTTTTTTGATGGTGTTACGAGAGATATCGTTGATGAAACAATGAAGAATATTTAGAATTTCACTTAGAGACTTTATACAAATGAAACTGGACTTGCAGAAGAAATTGATAGACGTGTTTAGACTTTATAGTCTGCGGCCGAGCTGGAAGATTATTATGATACAAATAAAGAATATAACTTAGATGAGTATGATGATGCGGGCTATGCTGGATTAATGAAAGATGAAGAATTTGATCCTGGATTAGGTGATGATGATGAGTGAAGTAATTGGTTTAATTAAAAGAGATTTAGAAAATTTAAATGCGCAAGTTTAGAAGTTTTATAAAGAAGGAGTAGAAATTGAGAAAGGTAGTATTTTAACAGAAGATTATTTAATATAGCATGAAAGTTTATTTTAGAAATATGCTAATTTTTTTACTGCTTATCCGGATATATTTATTGATTTAATTACTCCTGAAGATTCAAATTTTTCATTGTTCTTTTTTCAGCGCATATTCTTGCGTGCTTGTATGAGATATAGGTATCATTATTGTACGGCTTGTCGTGCTTTTAGTAAAACTTTTATCTCAATTTTAGCACTTTATTTGGAGTGTATGTTTAGACCGGGGGCAAAGTTATTTATTTGCGCGCCAGGTAAGAATTAGTCAGCGAAAATTGCGAAAGACAAAATTTATGAAATTTGGGATAAACTTCCTTTTTTAAAGAAAGAAATTGTTGGTGAGGGTAATTTTGGTAAGGATTACGTTACACTAACTTTCCGAAATGGTTCTATTTTTGACGTTGTAGGCGCGCTTGATTCTGAGCGTGGTGGGCGCCGTTCGGGAGGACTTATAGACGAAGTAAGAGATCATGATGGGGAAATATTAAACTCTGTTGTTCTTCCTTTAATGAACGTTTCGCGCCGTATGCCAAATGGCGAGACAAATGAAAACGAACCAAATCAACAACAGCTATATATGACTTCCGCTGGAGTTAAATCATCTTATGCTTATGAAAAATTAATCGACTGTTTTACAATGTCTATTATAAATCCAAAAAAAGCTTTTGTTTGGGGCTGTGATTATCGAGTTCCTGTACTTCATGGATTACTTGAAAAGCAATTTATTCAAGAACTTAAAATGTCACCAACCTACCAAGAAGAAGTATTTGCGCGCGAATATTTATCAGTATGGTCTGGTGGCTCAGAGGAGTCTTGGTTTAATTTTGATAAATTATAGAAGTATAGAAAAATTAAAAATCCCGAAAAGCACGCAAAATTTAGAGCTGGTAGTGAGCAATTTTACTTATTATCAGTGGATGTAGGAAGACTCCATGACCAAACTGTTTGTTGTGTCTTTAGAGTTAATATTATTAATGAAAAATATTATTCAACTTTAGTTAATATATTTGTATTAGGTAGATAGGCTGAAACAAAGACTTTTGTTCAGCAAGCAGTAGATTTAAAATGTATTATTCGTGATTTTTAGCCTAGAGAAGTAGTAATTGATACAAATGGTTTAGGTATTGGATTAGCTGATGAAATGATTCGCACGCATTATGACTTTGAAGGTAACTTGTTACCTTCTTATGGATTTTTTAATGATTCGGATTATAAAAAAATTCAACCTAAAGATTCAATTAATATTCTTTATTCTATGAAAGCAAATGGTCCTTTAAACTCAAAAATTCATGGTAATGCCTATTCTCGTATTAATGGAGGCTTAGTTCGATTTTTAATTAAAGAGCAAGAAGCAAAAAATGCTTTACTTGCCACTAAAAAAGGACAAAAAATGTCTATTGAAGATAAAATAAAACGACTAATGCCACATGAAATGACCACTAAACTTTTTGAAGAAATGGCTAATCTGCGCCTCAAACGTACTGGAACTGGATTGGATATTATTTTAGAATAGATTAATCCTCGTTTTCCTAAAGACAAATATTCCGCATTTGCTTATGGACAATATCGAATTAAAGAAATTGAAGAGGAAGCATCGAAACGAAATAGACGAAGATTTGGAAGTTCAAACGGTAAAAAGCGTAGTTTAGTATTTTATTCATCAGGAGGCTACTAATGTTAAACAATTCTAGTTCTGAGGGCGCCATTAAAGAAAAAGCCCGCTTTAGTTTAGACTCCTTTAAACGCGTACAAGAAAGAATGGTCGCTACAAGTGACGCTTCTTGGAATAATAATTGGAATCGATATAATTTTAATAGAAAATTTAAAGATTATAGTCTTGAAGAAATTGAGAAAATTATTAATTCTGGTGATGCGGAATCACAATAGAAGTTGTCACGAAATTATTTTGCTAAAGATGGTTTTTATAGACAAATCTTGATTCATTATGCAACGCTTTTAAAATATATGGGTGTGTTAATACCTAATCCTGCACCCGGAAAAAATCTCTCCGAAAAAAACAATTAGAAGCGTTATTATAGTGCTCTTGATTATGTTGATAAAATGTCTTTACCAACAATGCTTACAAATTGTTCTTTACGAGCATTAATAGATGGCGCGTACTACGGCGCGCTTGTAAGTATTGATAGAAAAACTTTTGTGTTAATAGATTTACCGCATGGTTATTGCCGTTCCTTATTTAGAGACTTCTTAGGTAATGATATTGTAGAATTTAATGTAAGTTATTTTAATACAATCGTAGATAAAGATGCACAAAAGGAAGCATTAGCACTCTATCCTAAAGTTGTTTCATCTCATTTTAAAAAATGGGAAAAACAAAGAGTTATAAGCCCTTGGGTAAAATTACCTTCGGATATAGGTGTTTGTTTTCCATTGTTTGATGGTGTGCCATTATTTCTTAATGTAATTCCAGCAACAATTCAGTATGATGAAGCAGTTGATACGGAAAGAGAACGTGATTTAGAAGAGATTAGAAAAATTATTGTTCAAAAAATTCCTCATTTAAATGATGGAGGATTGCTATTTGAACCAGAAGAAGCAATAGAAATTCATGAAGGTACGGTTGGTATGATGCGAAACAATAAAAATGTTTCAGTATTAACAACTTACGCTGATGTTGATGCAATTGTTTCAAAAACAACTGCTGATACAGCAAGTAACACTTTAGAAAAAATGATATAGAATATTTATGCTGAGGCTGGTGTAAGTGGCGAACTTTTTGCTACCACTGGTAGTTCTTCTTTAGGAACTTCACTCAAAAATGATACTGCTATGATGATGGTATTGGGTAATAAATATTCAATGTTTATTACAAATACATTAAACAAACTTTTTAGTAACGGTAGTATAAATTTTAAATATTCACTTCTTCCAATTACTTATTATAATGAAAGTGAATATATTTCAGATTCTTTTAAATTAGCGCAAAGTGGATATAGTTATATAGTTCCTGCTTTAGCTATGGGATTTACACAAAGAGATATTGTTAATATTAAAGATTTAGAAAATGATATTTTAAAACTTGGTGAAAAATTTATTCCACTTAGTTCGGCTTACACACAAAGCGCGCAAGCATAGGAAACTGAAAAAGTCCAAGAAGGTATAACCACTGAAAAAGGTGGAGCGCCTAAAAAAGAAGAAACAGAAAAAGCTGAAACAACAATAGAACAAGAAAAGTCTAAAGAAAATCAAGAATAAAGGAGGCTCTAAATAATGGATTTAAAGACTATTAAAGAGTTTCCGGTTACAGTTTATAGTATCACAGAGCAATATTCTCCTACTATTTCAAAAGGAAGATGTAGAATTTTCTATAAGTACAAAAATCGAAATGGTAGTTATATTACTGATGAATTTGCTGAAAAACTGATTAAAACTTTACCATATACACCAGTAAAAGGAATTTATGATAACTTTGATGAAGACTATACTGATCATGGTGATGAACGAAGCAGAGGGCGTATTTATGGAATAGTTCCAGAACGACATAACTTTGCTTGGGAAGCACACAAAGATGAAGATGGCGTTGAGCGCATCTATGCTTGCGCCGATGTCTTTATCTACACCGCTCTATATGATGAGGCTACAACAATTGTTGGCAAATCTCAATCGATGGAGTTATATGAACCTTCTATTACAGGGGATTGGTCAATAATTAATGGTGAAAAGCTTTTTAAATTCCAAGATGCTTGTTTTTTAGGGTTATAGGTTTTAGGTGATTCTACAGAACCATGTTTTGAGGGTGCTGCCTTCTTTTCATTGGCTTCTGATTTAAAAGATTTAGTAAAAAAAATCGAAGAATATTCTCTTGATTCTAAAAGAGAAGGAGGACAATCGGAAATGTCGAAATTAAATTTTAAACTTTCTGATTCGCAAAAGTATGATTATCTTTGGTCTCTTTTAAATGAGAACTATAATGAAGAAAATGGTTGGATAATTGATTATACCATTACTGAAGTTTATGATGATTATGCTTTAGCATATAATTATGCAGAAGCGAAATTTGAAAGAATTTACTATGTAAAAAATGATGAAAATGAAGAAGTTTCAATTACAGAGCGCTTACCTATCTATATTATGGATATAACTGAAAATGAAAAAAATACTATTGAAACTTTACGTTCTTTAAATGGCGGTTCATATGATTTAGTAAATGAAACTCTTGAACACGCAGAAGAATACAAAACAAATTGTGAAGAATTTAGCATCAAAATTGAAGAGCTAAATGGTGAGATTTCTACTTTAACTACAGAGAGAGATACTTAGGCTGCTAATTATGCGACCGCGCAAGATACTATCTCTCAATTAACAGGTGAATTAGAACAATTACAATCTTATAAAGCTGAAACTGTTAAAGCTGAAAAAGAAGCAGTTGTTGAATCTTATGCTGAAATTCTTAGTGAAGAAACTATTAAGACTTATTCTGATAATTTAGATAAGTATGATTCAGCAGTAGAACTTGATAAAGAACTTGCTTATGAATTAAAGAAATCTAATCCATCTGTATTTTCAAAAACTCCTCAATATATTCCAAAGGATACTCCTATTGGAGGAATTGAAGGACTTCTAGCTAAATATAAGAAATAAGTGGAGGAAAGAAAATGGCTCAAAAGAGATTTAAAATTGACGGTTATGGTCAGTTAGAATTAAATCAAGTAGCTTTCCCACGCGATGGTCGTATTGAAGCACAGTGCGCGCTTGATCCCACTGACTTTGAGGCTATTCCTGCTGAAGTTGGAATGTTACTTATGGTTGATAATATTGCTCGTAAAATTAAATTACCTGTAGCAGGTTCGATTTTCCCAATCGCCCTTAACTATTCTACAGAGTTTATGTATGATGAAAGAACACAGGGATTAAAACATTTTAAACTCGAAAAAGATGGTATCTATCCCCGTTTAGGTTATCTCGCTATTGGAGATAAATTTACTACAAATTGTCTTGCCTATGATGATGGCGAATTTGCTGATGAAGAAGCTGTAAAAGAAGCTTATAAAGGAGATGCTCCTCTTTATGGTGGTGTTTCTGAATCTGGTGCTATTTTAGTTAGTGCGACTGCTCCAACTGAAGGTCCAGTTCTTTTAGCAATTCACGGCTGCGGCGCAGGTTCTATGCCTGATGGTCAGTTTGCTATTCAGTTCCAGGCAATTAAAGCGTAAGGAGGGTTAATATAATGGCTACAATTAAAGAATTAAAAGAATTAGCTCTTCACGCAGCCAAAGGTACTGCTCCTGCTAATTTCTCTAATGATAATGTAAATGAAGCACTTCGCGCGGAAATGTCTGCTCTTTGTTCTTCTATTAATGAATTCCAGCGCAATAAACATGATATTTTTGATATTATTATTACTGCTGCTGATGAAATAGTTCCTAAGAAAGTTCTTGATGCTGTTGGTATTTTCGCAGAAGTTCAGAGTGTTCCACAGGGTCAGAAAATTCTTTTCAAGACCAAAAAAGGTCATGCTCGTGCCCGTAAGTTCTTAACTCAAGTTGGACTTAGCGGTCTTTATGAGACATTCCGTCTTGATAGCGATACTTTTGAAATGCAAGGTATGGCAATCGGTGGAGCTGCTCGTATTGATTTTGAACGTTTCCTTAATGGGGCAGATAGTATGGCTGACCTCATGGAGATTATCACAACTGGACTTACTGACGCAGTATTTGTTCAGATTCACAAAGCGCTTCGTGCTGCTGTAACAACTACAAATCGTCCAGATACAAACCTTGTAATCAACAATACTTTCGTTGCTGATGATATGCAAAGACTTGTAAATGTTGTTCGTGCTTATGGTTCTAGTGCTGTTATTTTTGCGCCACCTGAGTTCGTCGCGGCTATGGGTCCTGATGCTATCGTTCCTGTTGGAACAAATTATCAAGGCATTTATCATCCACAGGATATTGATGCTATTCATAATACTGGTTTCATCAATCTATTCCGTGGAACACCTATTATTCAAATGCAACAGTCTTTCCTTGATGATTCTAATACTTCTACTTGGGTAGATCCACAGCTTGCTTACATCCTCCCAACTGGTGGAGAAAAGGTTGTAAAAGTTGGTCTTGAAGGTCAGACTCAGATGTGGGATTTCATTAATCCTGACCAGTCTATTGAAATTCATACTTATAAAAAGATGGGTACTGCTATTTTAGCTTATAATAATTGGGCTATTTATCAGAATACTGGTATTACACAGACTTTTGAAAACCCCTACGTAAATTTATAATAAATAGATAAATAAATGAGGGAAGGAAGCTTGCCTTCCTTCCCTTGAATTTTAATTCGAGTGAAAAGGAGATCTTAGTTATGAGTGATAAAGTTTATATTGTTAGTACAGTTCGTGGAACTATTGGGGTAAATGTACCTCAGTTAAATTTTAAAAGAACTTGGAATAAAAAAGGAATGAAAATTCCTGTTGAAAGAGAAAAATTAGACGAAATGCAATTTGACCCAGGCTTTGAATATATGTTAAGACAGGGTATTCTTTATATTGAAGATATGCAAGTAAAGAAAGATTTAGGATTAGAACCTGAAGACGCAAAAGAGCCAACTAATATATTGATATTCAATGAAAAAACTATGGAAGATATTATGAATCAACCACTTTGGCGTTTTAAGGAATTAATTGGGAAATATTCTGTCGATCAATGTAAAAATTTGGCCGATTATGTTTTAGAAAAGAAGAAGTTTGATTATGAGAAATGCTCTGTAATTAAGGAGATTACTGGTATTGATGTTATGAAAACTTATGAGTTTAATAAAGCTGAAGAAGAGCGTATTGCCAAAGAAAAAGAACAAGCCACTAAAAATCCACCAAAACCAGGTCAAATACAATTTCCATTTAATTAATAAGGAGGGTTTGAGATGACTCCTTATCAAAAAATTTATGATGCTTTTTTAGCAAAAATGCTTGAGGATGAATGGGGAGATTGGTCATGGGAAGAGGTCAATACAGATTGGCGCGCGATGCTTGAAGGCGCAATTCCATGGTTTAAGTTTCCTAGGGTTTCATTAGATAGAGATGATAACGGTTTTATTGAAGATTTAAGTAACGAAGAGATTCAAATTTTAGCTTCTTATATGAAGTGTGAATGGTTAAATAGAACGATTTTAACTTGGGAAAATGTTAAGCCGCTTTATGAAGAAAGAGATTTTTCGCAAGCAAATTTACTTGATAAATTTAATAATATGCTTGAGAAAGAAGAATATAAGGCATTAAAACTCGAAAGAGTTTATTATCGTTCAATAAAAGGAAAACCATTTAATTACGGAAAATTAGCAGGTAATTAAAATGTATATATTACCAGAAATACAAGAAGGGTATAATAATAAATTAAAAAACAAACTTTATGGTTTGCTTTGTGAAAGAGAAAAAAATCGTGATTGGGAGAAATTTTTAGACTCAATCTTGATTGAATTATTAGGTTTTCCCGAAGAAAAGCAGACTATTAATTATTATACTCTTTATTTTAAACTAAGTTCGCTTCGTTATTTAAAATATGAATATTTTCGCTCTACAGTTTTTGATTGTATGAGTTTATTAGGAAAATTTTAAATGAATTATTTTGAAGATATTTATAAAAAAAGATTAAATCGTTATGGAACTGATTATCAATCTCGAATTCAAGGTAAAAGAGAACATGAGTTTGAACTACTTTGGATGAAAAGTACATATAAAGTAGAATTTAATTATAATGATATGTATCATCCTGGATGTATTGAAAGATATAAACAAGATGAAACAGAGACAATTCATTATTTACTTACTAAGGTTGATTTAGATATGCCCAATGGTACTGTTTTAATGATACCTAATAAAAATGGTGAAGATAAACCTTGGATGATTTGGTATTTAGAAGAAATTAAACGTAGTGGATATAATCGATATATAATGTTAAAAATGACTCATTTTCTTACTTGGACGGCGCGCGATGGCTCAATACAAACATCGTGGGCTTACATGTATGGGCAAGAAAATAATATGCTTAAAGATGAAATTCGCTCAAGAAGTCGTATGGATACATTATATGCTGAAAATCTAAAACTAAGTTTCTTTGTTATGCCATTAAATTCAAAAATTAAAAAAGATGATTATCTCATTATTGGTGAAGGAGAATTACAAGAACAATATCGAGTTACTGGTTATGATATTCAATCTTCAAATGGAGTTGAATATGTTTCAGTAGATCCAATTTATGAGTTTGATTTAACACCGGCACCGACTAAATCAGAAGAAGACTTAGATGAAGAATTTTACTGGTTAGAAGGAGGTACGGAATGAAAAAAACTAGAAAGCTTTAGGACTTAGGGTTAAATTTATAGTTAATTATGAAGCGTTTAACGGCTAACTAGGAACTTTTAAAATTGTTGTATTATACAGATAAAGATCCTTTATCTTAGTTAGATTTAACCCAAGAACAAATTAAAAAAGAAATTTTTGAAAAATTAATAAAAATTGTTCCTCGTGTTTCACCAGAAGATAGGGA
Source organism: bacterium (assembly GCA_017403285.1). GTDB lineage: Bacteria > Cyanobacteriota > Vampirovibrionia > Gastranaerophilales > Gastranaerophilaceae > Avigastranaerophilus. Next base: position 4,096 of record JAFQOI010000013.1, on the reverse strand, counting down.
AACAGCAAGGTCTATCGTTTCTTATCGAGTAGTTCGAGGACGAAAAACCTCAACCAATAGTGAGTTTTAGAATATAGTTTTCTCGTTTGAAGTTTTTGTACCTTTAACTTAGTGGATTATTAAAGATACAAGTTTAAGACCTTTTTTAATTATGAGTGAAATTCAAAAAAGCCTTGAAGGAAAAAACATTGAAGGTTTAGGTAAAATGGAATATACTGGTTTTGACCTTAATTTCTTAACAGACGAAATGTCTGCTTATGAAATGACTTTTAGTTTGGTTGCTTATGAATGATGTTAGTTTTTTTGTAAAAGAACCCGTTGAATTTAAACAAGGAATTCATGTCTATCCTCCACTGGTAAAAGAAGTTGCTTCAAATAAACAATATAGTATTTATTTAAAACTTTTAACTACTTCATAGGAAGAAATTGAAGATGAATATGTAAAAAACAAACAAGAGCTAAATAATATGCTAACACCTTTTGAGACTTTATTTTCTTTAGCTTATAATGATAAAAGAGTTCTTTAGTTAGCAAAAAAAGCTTTTTAGTTTTTTATCCATCAAGATATTACTTTTTTATTTGAGTAGAAAATTATAGTGGTAGGAAATTTAAAAGAAGTTTTACCTAAGATAAAAAGTGTAGATGAATTGGTTGTAATTAAAGAAGAAGAATTTTTTAATTTTCAAAATCTTATACGAGAAAGTGTTGGGATTAAACCTATTGACCCTCCTAATCCAAACGAACATTGGAAGATTAAACAAATGAAAGCTCGCGCGCGTTATCGTGATAAGGTAAAAGCGAAGCAAGGTGGTGGATTAACTTTAAAATCTACTTTGGTTTCAATTTGTTGTATGGGAATTGGTCTTAATCCACTTAATATTGGAGAGATAAGTTATATGGCTATCCCGTTAATTATGCGTAGTTTTCAAGAAAGAGAAAAATATGAAGTTGATATTAAAAGTGTTATGGCGGGTGCCAAAAAAGTAAAACCTAAATATTGGATTAGGAATTTAGATGATTAATAAAATATATATAGGAGGCTATATAAATGGCTAGTATTCTTGATAGATATGGTATTAAAGAAGTTGCTGACGTAACTTTCTATAAACTAGATACTAATGGTAGTCCTACCGTACCTGTTTTATATCTAGATACTTTAAAAGTTTCCACTATTGAGCAGACAGCTGAAACCGCTGAGGCTCGTGGTGGTAAAGGTAATCCTGCTCTAATCATGTGGGACTATGGTAAGGAAATTAATGTAACCCTAGAGGATGCTCTATTCTCTGCTAAGTCCATGGCTATTATGTTTGGTAATGGTACTGTTAAGACTTATGGTAATGATGATGCAGAGGATGGAAATGGCTTAATTATGCGCACAGAGCAATTTGTTGCTACTGGAACTGAAATTCCTGCTGAAGGCGCTGATAAGTCTGGTTGGAAATATCAGTATGAGGCTCCTAATGGTAGGTTCTATAAGAAGCTTAATCCTAAGTTCTATAATGCTGATAATACAGAGGTTAAGGATGCTCTTGTAGTAAATGAGAAATATTTCTGTTCTTATGACCTAGAAGTTAAGGGTTCTGTAATTGAAATTTCTGCTAACAGCTTCCCTGGTACATATTATGTAACCGGCGATACTTTTGCCCGTAGTGAAGCTTCTGGCGATGATGAATTCTTCCAGTTTATTATTCCTAAGGCTAAAGTACAGTCTGAGAATACTATTACTCTAGAAGCTGAAGGGGACCCTTCTGTATTCAATATGAGCTTACGTGTTCTACGTCCTGCTGATGGTAAGATGATGAAGTTAGTTAAGTACGAATTAGTTGGTGGCGCCGATGTAACTGAAACACCTGTTGCTGAGTTAATTCATAACCATACTTTAATTCCTAAAAATGAAGCTGAGTCAGATGAACAAGCTCAAGGCTAATAATTAAATAAAAACAGTCTAAGGCGGAGGAGGTTCCTTCGCCTTATTTTATTTCTAAGGAGAAAAAATTATGTATGATCTACAAGGCGTTAAAGAACTGTACGATGTTGTAATAAAATCTACTTATCCTATAGAGATGGGTAATAGAAAAATAGAAGAAAACGAAGTAATTGCTGCTTTTGATAATATACAAATTGGTGGGCTTCAAGAAATAAAATTACGCACTGATGCGCGCGGTGGTTTTGATAATCGTTCTTGGGTTTATTGGGAAACAACAAAAGAAATGCCACTAAGTTTCACTTAGGGAGTTTTTTCTGTTGAACATTTAGCTTTTATTAGTAATTCAAAATTACTTGAATTAGGAGAAGAAGATAAAACTGTAATTACTTTAACTCAACGAGAAAATCTTGAGAGTTCGGAAGATGGGATAATTGAATTAAAACAGGCACCAGTAGGAAAACCTTTTGTTTATAAGAAGGAGACTGGAGAAAAGCTTGAGTATGTGCTTTCTGGAAAACAAATAACTATTTAGGAACCTTATTGTGATGTTTATATAACTTATGACTGGGAATATAAAAAAGGTGGAAGAATTATTCGTGTTGGAAGACGATTAACTAGTGGTTATTTAAAATTAGAGGCAAAAACGCGATTAAAGGAAGATACAAACGGACGAGTTGTAACTGGGATTATTCAAATCCCAAAATTAAAATTAATGTCTGATTTATCTATTAGGCTGGGGCGCAATGCAGATCCTGCAACTGTAACTTTTAATGCGGTTGGAGTTCCAGTGGGTGGTAGAGGAACAAGCTATGTCTGTAATTTTATTGCTTTGAATGATGATATAGATTTTTAAGGTAAATCGGCATTAATTTTTAATTAATGTCGATTTTTTATTTGGAGGAAATGAGAATGGCAAAGGATACGAGGATAAATGTTACTCTGGACTTTGGCGCGGATATTGGGGATTTAAAAGGTGCAGTTTCTAATATTTAGAAAAGTCTTTAGGGATTAACTTTACCACAAAATTTAAATAAGAATTTTTTAAATCTGTTTTCAAGTTTAGAAGCAGAAATAAAAAATTTTGGTTCGCTTACGGAGAAAAATTTAAGTACCGTTGGCGATTTTTCTGCTATTGAAAAAAGTGGAAAGAAAATTTTAGAGATGTTTAGAAAATTAGGAGTGGAAGTTGATGGTTTATCTGGAACTAAGAAGATGGACTTATTTCCTCCTGATACAGTTACAAAGATAAATAAGATTAGTAGTGCTATGAAGATTTATAGTTCTACTATTGAAAAGTCTTCAAAATCTATTGATAAAAATAGAAAAGATTTAATTAAACAAAATGCTGAGCTAGCTACTATTGAAGATTAGATTAAGAAAGTTAATGCTAAAGAAATAGTTATTGAAGCAGATTTTACCAAAGCGCGTAATGAATTAAAATAGTTAGAAGAACAATTAAAAAAAGTTGATGCTAATATAGTTGTTGAAACCGAAGCTAATGAACAAAAAATGAAAGCGACAGGGAGAACAACTCCTGATGGTCGTACAAAAGAAGCTAAAGCTTTAAACGCAAGTTTAGCAGAGAGAGAGCGTTTAGTTGCGGCAATTGCGAAACAAGAAAAAGAATTAGCTGGTATAACAACTGAATCAAGAAGAGATAAAGAACTCGAAAGATTAAATAAAAATTATTAGGCTACTTCTGAATTAATTAGTAATATAAAACAAGAATTAGAAAAGCTTGGGGATGGCGGAGAGAGTGAAGCTTTCAAAAAAATGATGGAAAGCTTAAAAGATATTAAAGGTATAGATTCTTCTGCTATCAAAAGTTTTGAAGATTTAGAGACCGTTTTAAACGATATTGTAACAAAAGCTGGTGCGGATGCTGACGAAAAAATAAGAGCTATTGGTGAGGCAATGGCGCAAGCAGCTGGAAAATCTGTATCTTTCAGCGATCATATAAATGATGCTAGTGATTCTGTTAAAGATATGAATCGTCAAGCAGAAGATATTGAAAATTTAAAACGTCAACTTCTTGATTTCTTCTCAATCGGAAATGCCATTCAATTATTTAAACGTGCGGTATCAAGTGCTTTTGATACGGTAAAAGAACTTGATAAAACAATGACAGAAGCTGCCGTTGTTACGGAATTTTCTGTTGGAGATATGTGG
>JAFQOI010000012.1 GCA_017403285.1 bacterium | reverse complement strand
ATTTATTGAAATAAGAGAGAAGAAAACAAACAAATATAAAAAATTCCCCATTAACAATAAACTAAATCAGATGATAAACGAATATGTAAAAGATAGAGAAGATAATGAACCATTATTTCTAACACAGAAAAATAAAAGATTAGATAGGATTCAAGCCTATAAGATAATAAACAAAGCTGCTAAAAGTGCTGGAATTAAATCACATATAGGTACTCATTCTCTTAGAAAAACTTTTGGATATCACCATTATAAACAATTTAATAACCTTACTTTGTTGCAGAAAATACTCAACCATTCAACATCTGCGGTTACTCTTCGCTACATTGGATTAGAACAAGAAGTAATAAATGATAGTTATAAAAACTTCTTTTTATGAAAACACAACATAATTTTATTGTGTTTTCATAAAGAGATATTATCATATTTTGAGCATAAAATCATAGGCATTTTAATTGATATCTCAAAAAGACAAACAATATTTATAAGATTCAAATATAGTAAAATCAAGTCTTTATAAAAATAAACAACACAATAAAAATATGTTGTTTATTTTGTGAGGATGTATGCCAAGAATCTTTGATAATATCAGTTTAAAGTTAGAAAAAGCACTAAAAGAAAGTTTAGAATTATCATACAGAGCGGACTTTTGTGTTGGATTCTTTAATTTAAGAGGTTGGCATATTATTGATGATTACATTGATAAGTTTGAAGGAGGAGAAGGTAAAAATTGCAGACTTCTTATTGGTATGCAACAGACGCCTAAACAGTTACTAAGTTCATTATATTCTCTTAAAAACGATGATGAATATATGGATATTGAGCAAGCAAAAAAACTCAAAAAAGAAATGATAAAAGAGTTTAAAGAACAATTAGTAATTGGTATTCCCGATGCAAAACAAGAAAAAGCATTAAAATCACTATTAAAACAATTAAAAAATGAAAAGTTAGTAGTAAAGTTTTATTTAAAAAATCTACACGCAAAATTATATTTATCTTATAGAAAAGATAATATAAATCCTACAATACCATATTTAGGAAGTAGCAATCTTACATTTTCAGGCTTAAGCCAACAAGGTGAATTAAATGTTGATGTATTAGATGGAGACTCTGCACAAAAACTATCTAATTGGTTTGAAGAACGTTGGAATGAATATTGGTGTGTAGATGTAACAGAAGAACTGATTGAAGTATTAGAAAATAGTTGGTGCAGAGAAGAACAATTACCACCACAACACATATATTTGAAAATGGCATATCATATTGCACAAGAAGCAAGAGAAGGCTTAACAGAATTTAGAGTTCCAAAATGTTTTAAAGATGAACTTTTTGATTTTCAAATAAAATCTTCTTTGATAGCAGCACGATATCTTAATTCAAGGAATGGTGTATTAATAGGTGATGTGGTTGGATTGGGTAAGACGATAACTGCTTGTGCTGTTGCAAAAATCTTTGAAAATGACCTAGATACAAGTTGTTTGATAATTTGTCCTGCAAACTTGATTCCAATGTGGAAAAAATATCAAAATAAATATGATTTAAGAGCAAAGATTTTGTCTTCTGCAAAAGTACAAACTCAATTGGCAGAGTTAAAACGATATAGGCTTGTAATCATTGATGAAAGCCACAATTTAAGAAGCAAGGAAAGTAAAAGATATAATGCTATCAGGGATTATATTCAAAGAAACGATAGTAAAGTAATTCTTTTAACTGCTACTCCATATAATAAAAGTTATAAAGATATATCAACGCAATTAAGATTTTTTATATCTGACGATGAAGAATTACCTGTAAGACCAGAACGAATGCTTGCAGAACAACCAGAAGCACAATTTGTTAATGATGTGCAAGTTTCACCACGTTCAATATTAGCATTTGAAAAGAGTGAATACGCAGAAGATTGGCAAGATTTGCTTCGATATTATATGGTAAGACGAACAAGAAGTTTCATAAAAGAAAATTATGCAAAACTAGATGAAACCAATGGCAAAAAGTATCTTGAGTTTTCAGACGGAAGAAAATCTTATTTCCCAAATAGAATAGCAAGAAGTGTTAAATTCAATATAAATAGTAAGAATAAAAAAGACCAATATGCAAAACTATATTCAAAAGATATTGTTGATACAATTAATAATCTTGAAATACCAAGATATGGTTTAGGACAAAAAGAATATTTAGATAGAGAATTAGTAAAAAATACAAAACTTTCAAATGAAGAAGAAAAAGTAATTAAAAACCTGTCTCGAGCCGGGAAAGAAATTATAGGTTTTTGCAGAACAAATTTATTTAAAAGACTTGAAAGTAGTGGGTACTCATTTATATTGTCATTGAGACGTCATATTTTGAGAAATAATATCTTTTTATATGCACTTGATAATAAATTACCATTACCTATTGGCTCACAAAGTTTTGAATTTATAGATGATGATAGTAATTTAACCGATGCAGACCAAGAATTATTTATTGATGAAAATGATACAGAAAATCTTGAACAAACTTTATCTGAAGAATTATATAAAAAGGCAAATCAAGCATATGAATTATACAGTGGGCAATATAAGAATAGATTTAAGTGGGTTGATTCAAAATATTTTAGACCACAACTGAAAAAAGATTTGTTAAAAGATAATCAAGCACTTGAGCAAATTCTTGAAGATGCAGGTGAATGGATAAGTTCAGATGATGAAAAACTAAAAGAACTTATCAAATTGATTAATATAGAGCATAAAAATGATAAAATATTAATTTTTACTCAATATGCAGATACTGCAAATTATTTATATGAACAATTACTTGCTAATAATATTGAAAATGTTGATTGTGCAACAGGAAGTAGTATAGATCCAACTTTAATTGCAAGTAAATTTAGTCCAATAAGTAATGAATATTCTTTATGTAACGATAAAGAAACAAGGGTTTTAATTGCAACTGATGTTTTAAGTGAAGGTCAAAACTTACAAGATGGACATATAATTGTTAATTTTGATTTGCCTTGGGCAATTATAAAACTTATTCAAAGAGCTGGTCGTGTAGATAGAATTGGGCAAAAATCAGATGAAGTTATTTGTTATAATTTCTTGCCTGCAGAAGGTGTGGAAAAAATCTTATCTTTAAGAGGAAGATTAAAAGTTCGTCTTAAAGAAAACGCTGAAGTTGTCGGAACGGATGAAAGATTTTTCGAAGATGAAGATAGCGTAAAACTAAAAGATTTATACAATGAGAAATCTGATGTTTTAGATGAAGAAGATACAAATGATATTGACTTATCTTCTTATGCATATCAGATTTGGCAAAATGCTATTAATGAAAATAAACAATTGAAAGATATAATTCCAAGTCTTCCAGATATTGTGTATTCAACAAAAGGTTCTGAAGACAGAAAAGGTGTTATTGTCTATACTCAAACATCTTATGGTAATGATGTATTAACCTATGTTGATAAAGATGGAACGTCTATACAATATTCTCAATTTGCATTATTAAAAATGGCAGAAAGTCTTGCTACTGAAAAACCTGTAACAAGAATAGATAATCATTTTGACCTTGTAAAATATGGTGTTGAAAACATTATAAAAAATGAAAAATTAATAGGTGGACAATTGGGAAAGAAAACAAGTGCAAGATATAGAACATACCAACGATTAAACAGCTTTGCACAAGAACATAAAGGTTCATTATTTGATACTCCGGAATTAAGAAGAACAATTGATGAAATATATAAATATCCACTTACTGAAAAGGCAAAAGAAAAATTAAATAGACAACTAAAAACGGGGATAAGTGATTTTGAACTAATACAAATGGCAAATGAAATGCGTTTGGATAATGAATTATGTCTAACAACTGAAGAAATAGTAGAAAGACCACCAAGAATAATATGTTCTATGGGATTTAATGAGGTGTAAAAATGGCAAAAACTATAACACTAAACAAAAGTAGAATTTTAGAATTATTGTCACAAAACAAATTAAAAGAACTATTTACACAACACTTGGGTTGGAATAACTTTAATCAAACCATGCCAGTACAAGTTGAAGGAACGACTTATACGCTAAATGGTATTGTTGAAAAGGAAGGTTTTGCTATTTATGAATATGCTAATAATAGTTCAGAACCTATTAAATATGACTTAAGAAAGAAAATTAGTAATAAACTTGCAAAAACGCAACTTGAACACCTTATTGTATTTACAGAAAAACACGAACAAGTTTGGCAATGGATAAAAAGAGCAACTAAAAATTCACCTGCTGTTACTCGTTCTGAAATTTATAATCCTGCAACACAATCTGGGGAAAAACTATATCAAAAATTAGAAAAGTTATTCTTTGGATGGGAAGATTATACAATTACAGATGTTACTCAAAGAGTAAATGATTCACTGAATAAAGATAGAGTTACTAAAAAATTTTATGAAGAATTTAAGAAAAATAAGGATAATTTTTCTAAATTTATTGAAGGAATGCAAGAAAAGGTTGATAAAGAATGGTACAGTTCTTTAATGTTGAACCGTTTAATGTTCATATACTTTATTCAGAAAAAAGGGTTTTTGAACAATGATAAAAACTACATGAGAAATAAACTTAATGAAATTCAAGAAAAGCGAGGAGATAATAAGTTTTACTCATTTTACAGAGAGTTTTTATTGGTTTTGTTTCATGAAGGTTTTGCAATGGAACTTGATAAACGTTCTGCCGAAACGATGCAAATTATAGGCAAAATACCTTATTTAAACGGTGGTTTGTTTGATGTTCATGAACTTGAAAGAAAATATACTGATATAACAATTCCTGATTCTGCATTTGAAACCATTTTTACATTCTTTGATAAATATGATTGGCATTTAGATGATAGACCAGTTTCAGATGATAAACAAATTAATCCAGATGTAATTGGTCATATCTTTGAAAAGTATATCAACCAAAAGCAAATGGGTGCATACTATACCAAGGAAGATATTACAGAGTACATAAGTAAAAACACTATTATTCCTTACTTATTTGAGGAAGCAAAGAAAAAATGTGAAGTTGCATTTAAAGACAACTCTTATATCTGGCAAATGCTGAAAGATAACCCAGATAAGTATATCTATGAAGCCGTTAAGAAAGGTTGTGATAAAGACCTGCCAGATTATATCTCAAAGGGTATTGATAATGTTTCTCAAAGGGAAGAATGGAACACACCAACATTAGAAGAATTTGCTTTGCCAACTGAAATCTGGAGAGAAACAGTTGAAAGACGTAATAGATATTTTGAAGTTAAATCTAAACTTGCAAATGGTGAAATCAATTCTATTAATGACTTTATAACATACAACCTTGATATAAGACAGTTTGTTGAAGATATTATCACCAATGCTGAAAGTTCTGATGTAGTCAAAGCATTTTATTATACAATCGCAGGTCATATAGGTGAAAAATCAAATGAAAAAGATATTCCTGCAATGAGTATTCTTGACCCGACTTGTGGTTCTGGTGCATTTTTGTTTGCAGGTTTGAACATACTTGAACCTTTGTATGATGCATGTATTGATAAAATGTATGCCTTTAAGCACGAAAAACCTGATTCATATAAAGAATTTGATAATGTTTTAGAAGAAATAGAAAAACACCCTAATAGAGGATATTTTATCTATAAATCAATCATCTTAAATAACCTTTATGGTGTTGATATTATGAAAGAAGCAACCGAAATTGCTAAGTTAAGACTTTTCCTAAAACTTGCGTCTTGTGCAGAAGTAGATTACAGGAAAGATAACTTTGGCTTAGAAGCTCTGCCAGATATAGACTTCAATATAAGAGCAGGCAACTCTTTGGTGGGGTTTGCTAATTATGATGAAGTTAAGTTTGCTGTTGAACACAATAGTTTGAGTGGGCAAATGAACCTGTTATCTGGTAACACAATGGATATTATAGATGACAATGCACAAAAGGTTTCGTTAGCATATAAGAGGTTCAAAAATACTCAAATCGTATCTGGAACACACGAAGAATTAATATCAGCAAAGAAAGACTTGCAACAAAGGTTAGACGACCTTAATACAGAATTAAATCAGTACATGGCTAAGAAATATGGTGTTGAGACAGATAAAGAAGAAGCATACAATCAATGGTTATCAACACATGAACCATTCAACTGGTTTGTTGAATTTTATGACGTTATCCATAATCGTGGTGGTTTTGATGTAATAATAGGCAATCCTCCCTATCTTGAATACAATCCTAAAAAGTTCAGTTACATAATTGACAGTAATAGGTTTAATGTATATGAAAGTAAAAACCTATACTCTTATATATATGAATTATCAAAAAAAATTGTACATGTTAATGCAAGATTTGGATTAATTATTCAAATTAGCTCTGTATCTACTCCTAATATGCAATCTTTAGTTCAAGAGATGAAAAAAGATACAAGAATACATTGGGTATCAAATTATGCAACAAGACCTTCTTATTTATTTGATGGT
>JAFQOI010000011.1 GCA_017403285.1 bacterium | reverse complement strand
GATAAAATTTAATGTATTTCATGTCTAATGGTTCTTTTGACTTTTCAAATCTTTTTAACAATTCTAATACTCTATCTTCTTCAATCACTTTATGTTTTTTCTTTTCTATCATGTCTCTTATTGCTTCATTTGGTATTGTGTGCGGATTAGCTATAAGTTCTTTCGTTTTCTTTCTAATGCGATTTTTGAGTTCTTCTTTTAAACCTTTGGTCCTTTGTACAAGTTGTATATACTCTGTTTCATTTTGTATTTCGGTGTTGGTGTATTGTTTAATAATGTGATGTATTTGGTAAAATGTTAATTTTGTTTTTAATTGTTTATTGATTTGGTCTACTGCATAAGTGTATTGTAATAAGTTTTTCCATTTCTTTTTTTCATCTATTTCTTCTCCTTTATCTTCTTGTATTTCTAATATTGATCCCTCAGAATTCCTCGTTGGGGATATTGCTGGTTCTGGTAATTGTTCGGTGTATTCAATGGTATTGTTCTCTGGTGATTCATTTGTGGGTTCATTCTCATATCTGTTCTCATCATTGGCTGGTACATTGGTGGTTGTTGATTCATTTGTTGTCTTGGCATTGGTGGTTGTTGATTCATTTGTTGTCTTGGCATTGGTGGTTGTTGATTCATTTGCTGTCTTGGCATTGGTGGTTGTCTTTGTGCCATTGGTGGGTTTGGTCTCTGCATTATTCTTGGTTGTTGTTGTTGTTGTTGCATTGGTATTGGTGGTGATCTGTATCGTTGGGGTCTTGCTGGTTCTTGTGTTCGTGCCATTGGTGGCATTTGTTGTGTTGGATATTGTTGTTGTGGTATTCTGTTCGTTGGTGTATTGTATTGTGGAATATAATTGTGTCCCGGAACCTGGTGCATTCCACTCTGTACCCCAAGGTTCCATTCTTGAAAATTTATTTTTCCTATCACTGATGTATTTCTGTGTATTTCATTTCTTGGTTTTATCATTGATATTCTCTTTTCAAGTTGTCTTATTTCATTGTTTTGTTGTTGTGCCATATTGTTCAAGTAGTTTTCAGTTATTTCTGGATTATTGAATGGATTTGGCTGATTCCAATTATTGTATTGTATATTATTTAATTGATTAAATGGATTATTGTTTGTTGTTTGATTGTTGGGTATTCCAAATGTAAAGTTAAATGGGTTGTTGAATTGAAATTGACTATTGTCTGTTCCATTTTGTCCTAATGAGTTATTACCCATTGGTTGATTGTTTGTATTTATTGTTCCAAATTGTCCAAATTGTCCAAATGCATTAGGTTGGTTTGTGTTCATTGTGTTGTTATTATTGTTGTTTGGAATTGTGTTGGTTGTTGTGAAATTAAATGGATTGTTCTTGAACTGTTCATTAATTTCATTCTTATCATTTGGTTTTTGTTGTTGTTCTATTTCTGCTTTCTTGGGTTCTTCTTTTTTCTCATTCTTTTTGTCTTTGTTGTCGTCATTATCTACATCTATTGCATTGTCTTCATTTTCTTTTTTATTTTCTTTATTTTCTTTGATTTCTTCTTTCTTTTCTTGTGGTGTTTCTTGTGGTTGTTGTTGATTTATTCCTTCCATATTTGGATCTTCATAATTATATTCATCATCGTCGTAATCATAATCATAATCATAATCATCGTAATCTTCTTCTCCATGTGCTGCTATAACTGCTTTAAATTTTTCATATTGTTCATTTTGTAAAATGCGAAGTGCATTATCTATCTTCTTCTCTACTCTTCTTGTTGCAAGTTTGTCACATATTAAGAAAACTTCCTTTCTTTGATCTGGAGTGAGTGCTAATTTTAATCTGTTCCAAAGTTCGTACAGAGCTGCATATTCTGGTGATTTATCTTTCATGGTGAGTTTTGCTTCTCCTATTTTTGGTCTTCCGTAGTAATTTTTTCTGAAATTTCTACTTCTCTGGAATTTTCTTTGTCTTTTGAATAGATCTCTTTTTTGTTCATTTTTTGCACCTCTGAAAATTCTTCCTCGTTGGAACTTTCCATTATAGAAATCGCCTTGTATGGCTCTTCTTCTTGACCATTGGTTTGTCAATTCTCTGTTTCTTGCGTGACTGATGTCATCGTCCCATCGTTGTGGATGTCTTGTATTTGGTGCTCCCCCTTGTCTGGTGGTATTTGTTCTGTTATATTTGTTGTTTGTAAATTTTTTATTCATTATATGTTTTTGTTGAATGGTGAAATAACACAAATTTTAATATATTTTAATTTAATTTTTTGATTTTTTTCTTTTTTAAAAATTAAAAAAACGAGAAAAAATAAATAAAAATTATTAATTTAAAAATTATTAAAATAAACAATAAAATCAATGAGAAGAGATCAATTGAATGTCTCAGATTAATGAATATGATTGAAATATGAAAATTGTTTTATTTATTTTATCAATAAAAATAATTGAATCATTTCAATCAACACAAAATCAATCAAACAATCTCTTTCTCATAAAAACAGATTGTTTGATTGGTTTGCACAACATTAACATGATGTCATCACCATCATCATTTTATTTTTGAATCTAAAAATAATTTGATATTATGATGAAAGTTATTTTATATTCAAAAAGATGAATTGTGGGATGGATGAAATGATTATGATGATGGTGGAGTTGAAGATGATAAATTGGATAGAATTTAATTAATTATGGAAATCGTGATGATTGATCAAATTCAATCAAATTTATAAAATGAATCAATTAATGAAAATAAATTAAAAATAAATGAATTAAAATGAATTTTATCGATTATGATGATGAATAAATCAATTTATTTCATTTTAATCCATTTTCATTTCATTCATTTTATTTGAGTTATGATTGATTTGATGATCATCAAAACAATGATTTATTATGGAATGAGAATGATGAAAATAAACAATTTAAATTGATAAAAATGAATTTAATTGATTTCCTTTTCATTTTATTCATTGATTTTGTTGAATAAAAAATAAATGAATAAAAACAATTCAATTAACATGTTGACGATGTTTCACCATAACCTTCTTGAGTTTGATTTTCTTCTCTTCTTCATTCAACACAATCCTTCTCCAAATATTCATTGGATTTCATTCATTCCCCACTGAATATCTGTCTGTTTATTCCACTTATTTATTCATGTTTCACTTTGATATTTCTATTCCATTAAATGGTGTTTCTATTGATTGAATTCCTTCTTTATCATTTCTTT
>JAFQOI010000162.1 GCA_017403285.1 bacterium | reverse complement strand
TTTAATTTTTAAAATATATAAAAGAATTTTCAACAACGAGAAGATATAAAATTACAAAACTCCCATACACCGCAGAGTACATAAAAGGGTTAATAAACTTAAAAGGAGAGTTTTTAATTGTAATTGACTTAAAATTATTCTTGGGTCTTAGCAATACCGTTAATTCTAAAAATAAAAAACTAATAATTCTTGAAAGACCTGATTTTAACATTGCATTATTGGTTGACGATATAAAATACATTCAAAATCTCAACAATATAACCCCATCATCAATTAACAACAATATTTCCAAATATGTTTATTCTGAATTTATAGAAAACGAAAAATTGCATACTGTTTTAAATGCAGAAAAAATAATAAATGATGAACGTCTTTATATAGACATAAATTAGTTTATACCGTAGGGAAATACCAAAATGAGCGAATATAAAAGTTGTCATTTACTAGAACATGGAATTTGTTTTTATCCTAAAAATGTATGTTCTTGTTGTTATGCTCCTTATGAAGAAGATGAATTTGTTCCTTTAATATATTCAGTTTCAGAATATAACGGACAAAAAATAGATAAAGAGTACCTATTTGAGAAGATAAACAACTGGAGAAATGATGCAAAAAATGGCAAATATATAAAAAGTTGCCAAGAATGTTATCAATTAAAAATGGGGGATTTTTCAGAAAAGAATTACATTAACCAAGTTTATATAACTCATTTTGAAGAATGTAATTCTAATTGCATTTATTGCATAAACAACTTAGATAATGGAGAAAGAAAAAAAGACACATACAAAATTATACCTATTCTTGACGATATGAGAGAAAAGGGTATTTTAAAACAAAATTGCGAACTACATATTGGCGGTGGAGAATTTTCCATTTATCCAGAATGTACAGAAATAATAGAGAAGTATGTTCTATCGGGATTTTCCAAATTTTTAGCAATAGCAACAAATGGCATAGTTTTTTCTGAAAGCATCTTTAAAGCAATGGACTTAGGGAAAGCTTGCATAATCATTTCTATAGATTCTGGTTCAAAAAAGCAGTATAAAAAGATAAAAAGGGTAGATGCTTTTGATAAATTAAAAAAATCACTTAAAGAATATACAAAAACAGAAACTGCAAGAAACAATACTTTTTTAAAATACATTGTTTTGCCTAAAATAAATGATAGCAAATGGGAATTCAAAAAATTTTTAGGACTTGCAAAAAAATATAAAATAAAAGGAATAAAAATAGATATAGACGGTAGATATTGCAGACAAAACTCATTTAATCCAGATAAAAAAGTTTCAAAATTCTTAAAATGGTGTGTTGAATATGCAAATAAAAAAGAGTTTGATGTAGAAACATTCCAGTTTTATAATTTATGCTTTCAAAAAACTACTTAACCGAATAACCTTTTTCCAAAACACTTTTTGTATAAGGTGGAATTCCCAAATCGATATTATTCTTTTTGCACGCATCTTTTGCATACTCGACAATATCATAATAGTGTTTTGGTATTGTAAAAGATCTATCTATAATATCCCTATAATCAATGTCAACCACGATAACTTTTATTTTTAAATCAATCATTAAATCAATGAATTTCCTAAATTCATCAATATTATCATTGTAACCATTTACAATTATATATTTTATAATTATAGAGTCATTCCCAGCACTTTCAATGTATTTTTTGATATTTTCAACGGACTTATCAAATTTATCTACTTGTTTAATTTTTAAATAAGTTTCACGTGATCCACTATCAATAGCAGTACAAATTTCACCTTTTTTTATTTTTAGAAGATTTTCAATAACAGGCATATAAACAATATTATTCGTTGGAATATATATCGTCCCTACACCTCTATTTAAAAATGTATTAATTATTTCATCATAATTTTTCAAGCAAGAAATGTTTCCACCTTGAAAATCAATATATAACTTCTTAGTATCAATTAAATCATTGTCATACAATTCATTTATAAAATTAAGAACATCAAACAACACCGGTTTATTGGCATCTTCTTTAATTTTTTCTATTGTCCTATTGCCTTGAGTACAATATATACAAGCACAATTACATTGAGTATAATGATTTAGAGTTATTTTATCTATTTTTAGATTTTCAATTTTTTTATACTCTGTCAAATGAACACAATTTCGGCATCCATCAGGAATTTTGCCTTTTTTTAACATTTTTATAAATTTTTGTTTTTCTTTGATAAATGATTTTATCGTTTTTTTATCAGAAAGAGAAGAAACAAGGACTGGTCCAATATTAGCACTACAACAAGGCTCAAGTGTATTCCTACTTGTAAAATGCAAGTTTGTATTCAACAATGGGCACATATATGATTTTTTATTTTTGAATATGTTTAAAAATTTCATATTAATATAATATCAGAAATTGAGTATAATAAAATTATGAAAAAGAGATATTTTTGTAAAAGATTATATGAAACACTTGATTTTGATGCCCTAAAAGTCTTTTATTGTTGTGGGACAAGGACTGGTCCTTCTTGCGACATTCCAAATCCGAAAAATATTAAAAATATAATAAAAAAGAGAAACACATTAATCAAACAACTTGACAAAGGAATAATTCCAATCGAATGCGTAGGCTGTTTTGATTTAAAAGAAAAAACAACTCAAAAATCTTTTTTTTCAAATTTGTTTTTCACACCGCCAAAAGCAAATATGATAATAGTCAAACACTTTAAACAGTGTGATTGCAGTTGTGTATATTGTTGCGAACAATATCTTTCTGGAAGAAAAATTGTATTAAAATCTAAAAAAAGTGATTACTACGATTTGCTCCCTATTATCAAAGAACTCTACAAACAAAATATGATTGATAAAAAGGGATTAGATGTTCATTTCCAAGGAGGGAATGTATCTGTCCTTGACGAATTTGAAGATTTAGTGAGTATCTTTATAAAAAATGGAGTTAAGCGTATTGAAATTGCAACAAATGGTATTGAATACTTACCTATAATAGAGCAAATTGCAGAAAAAACTTTTGTTGATGTAA
This sequence comes from bacterium, assembly GCA_017403285.1. Taxonomy (GTDB): domain Bacteria; phylum Cyanobacteriota; class Vampirovibrionia; order Gastranaerophilales; family Gastranaerophilaceae; genus Avigastranaerophilus. The sequence continues at coordinate 34,961 of JAFQOI010000162.1, read as the reverse complement.
ATATTTCAATAGACGCTGGAACAAAAGAAACATTTAAAAAAATCAAAACTGTTGATAAATTTGAAAATGTTGTGGATAACTTAAAAAAATATGCGAAATTACCAATATTATTAAGGCTCAAATATATTATTGTTAGAGGATATAATGACAGTGTTGAGGAAATCGAAAAATACATTAACTTAATGAAAGAACTTGGAATAAAAAATTCTGAATTAATGATAGACCAATGCGATAGCGAATTTATGGAAAACGGAGAATTTAAAATCCCTACACACTATTATGAACTATTTACATTCTACAAGAATAAATGCACACAAGAAGGTATAACACCTACAATATGGGAATACATTGAAGAAATTTTAACAAAAGGTTCATTTTTTAAATAAAGAAAAAAGACTTTTGCTAATAGGTTTTAACCCCATCAAATAATCATTTACAACACAATAATCTTCTTTAAAAATATCATCCTTCAATATTCTTACAAGTTGATTATATTTAGGATGCTCTTTATTTGTTATATCTAACTGTTTTTCCAGTTCATCAGAATCAATTTGTCTATGATAGTTTATAAAAAACGCCTTAGCATCCATTTTTTTTGCAAATTTAGCAAAATCTTTCATTTCTTTATAGTTAATTGCTGTCACTACAAAATTTAACTGTAACACCGATAAATAGCCCTGTTTTTTTAATTCTGATAAATATTTAACATTTTCAATAATTGCATTAAAGTCCCCTCTTTCAACAAGTTTATTGTATGTTTTTATACTTGCCGCGTGTATTGAAATCGTTACAGAAGTAAGTTTATCTTTCAAGCAAAGTTCATCAATAATTTTTTTATTAAACAATATACCATTAGAAATAATTCTGAATTTTATATTTGGATTTATCTTTATTATTTTTTTTACAATTTCAACAGAATGTGGACTTGCAAATAATTCACCCGCAGAATTCAATTCAACAATTTCTGCCTTTTGTAAAATAGGTGTAAATATTCTATCAAAATTTTCTTCAATACGCTTTTCTTTTTGCCTATTATAGAGTTCTTCTTCTGGATTAATTTCATTTCTGCAAAAAATACACCTTACATTACATCTTCTGTCATAACTAAATTCAATCAATTTTGGATAATCAACTTTTAAATCTACTTTATAAGCAGACTCTGCAACAAAAGGATCGCAAACATCCAACTTACAATATTTAAATTGCTTTTCAATAAATTGTTTTCTAAACGCTTGCGCTTTTTCACCATTCCATATTTCATCAAAAGATTGTTCAAAAATATTCCCAAATGAATAAAAACCAGTCCAATAACAACAACAACAGTATATTTCACCTGTATTTTGAACCTGTATACTATTAAAAGGATGTTTGCAAATTTTATCCATTGAAAAATCTCTTTATTTTTTCATTAAACGATATTCTTTCAAGCCCTACAAAATAATCATAGCCTTGCTCAATTATATCTTTTGCGTTCAAGAATTCTTTTGTATGCGCAATTTTTACAAGAGAATTATACTTAGGATGCCTTTTATCTTGAATATTGATTTTATTATATAATTTTTCTAAATCTCTTGAACAATCAAGTCCTAAAAATCTAATCTTCGCACCAATTTTTCTAGCATATTTAATCATATCAGGAATTTCTTTATAATTAATCGAAGTTACAGTAAAATGCAACTCAAATCTTTCAATTCTACCATTCTTCTTTAATTCAGAAAGATATTCTAAATTTACAAGAACTTTTTTAAAATTCCCACCCTTAACGAGTTTATTATAAGTTTTTTCTTTAATAGCGTGCAAAGAAACCGTCATCATAGAAATTTTGTTAGAAATATTTAGTTCTTCTATATTTTCTTTCGTGCACTGTATACCATTTGTTATAATTTCAAATTTAATATGTGGAAAATTTTTTGCAATTTGTTTTATCAAATCCCTTGAAATTTTACTTGCAAAAACCTCCCCCACAGCATTTGTTTTAACATATTTCGCTCCTGTCAACCAAGGCGATAAAATGTCTATCAACTTATCTTTCTTATCTTCTGGAATAAGATTTGTGTTTATTTTATAATTTTCACCTCTACAGAAAATACACTTAACATCACAAAATTCATCAAGACCTAAAAGAATTCTCTCAGGTGATGGTGAAACAAGTTTCGCATTTTTAGTATCCGCTTCTTGTAATATTTCAAGATTTTGACACCCTGGACATAAAGAAAAATCATTATCAAACAATTTCTGTCTAAATTCTTGAGCTTTTTCCCCATTCCATATTTCATCAAAAGATTGTTCAAAAATATTCCCGAAAGAATATCCTCTTATCCATCCACAACTGCAAGGATAAACATACCCATAGGGCATAATTTCAGCAAGTATATATGGATTAGGACAGTATGTATGTTTTCTCATTAGTTATGATTATACCACAATCCGTTCTCTATATAATGAATTTCGTCTTTATTATACCCAATATGAACTAACAATTCACGATAAGACAAATTGCATTTATAACGATGTGTAAAATCTTTAACGTACTCAATATATTCCCTTATATTCTCTGGGACAAACTTGTTTTTCAAATACCATTCATGTTCAATTTCAAGTTTTATATTTTTTATTCCCAATTCTTCAACTAAATTTAACCAACATTGAAGTTCATCAATATTGTCATTTATTTCAGGTATAAAAATGTATTTCAATGATATTAAACTATTTTTAACTTCATCTAATCCTTTTTGATATTTTTTCACATTATTTATAACTTTTTTAAAATAATCAAACCCTTTTATCTTTTTATATGTTTCTCTTGTTCCTGCATCTAGTGAAATAGTTGGAGAAACCCTACCTTGCACTAACCCTTTTTTTATCCATTTTGAATAATCCGTCCCCGCAGTATTAACAAGTACAGTTGCGGTCGTTTCCTCTATTATAAATTTCATCAAATCAGGAAATTCTTTCAATACTAAAGGTTCTCCACCTGTAATATCAATCCAACAATCCTCTGTTAACATTTTATTTTTCACAGCATCTTTTAACACAGGTAAGATTTTATATGGAATCATTTTGTTAAATTCTTTTTTTCTATCTCTGGTATAGCAGTAAATACATTTCATATTACAGTTATTCCAGTGATTTATAAGAATATAATTAAATTTATTTTTATCTTTCCATTCTTTATTTTTAAGGCGAGGACACTCTAAACAAGCAGATGGAATATCATTTTTCGCAAACCGCTCACGGATTTCTTGTTTTATATTAATAACTTCTTCCCAATCTAGTTCCTGACCTACAAATTTAGGAGAAATACAAAGTCCTTGATGTCCAATGCTCATTGCATAACAGCATATCATTACAGAATCGACTAAAAAACATATTCCATTTTCAACAAATTCGCAAGATAAATAAGCCATACTTAATCCTTGTTTTATCTGCCATTATTTATATATCTAATAACTTCTGTATAACCGCAGGTTGTTAGTATTTCACGATAAGACAAATTACATTTATGTTCATGAACATATTTCACAACTAATTCAATATATTCCTTAACATTATCTGGCAAATATTTATTTTTCTCATACCAGTGATGTTCTAGTTCAAGTTGAATATTTGTCATACCCAATTCTTCAACAAGTTTAAGCCAACTTTGGACTTCCTCTAAAGTATCGTTATACCCAGGAATAAAAATGTACTTCATCCCTATTAAACTTGTCTGTATTGGGTCTAAGCCTTTTTTATATTTTTTAATATTATTAACTACTTTCTTGAAACAATCTACATTTTTTATTTTTTTATAAGTTTCTCTTGTTCCAGCATCTAAAGAAATTGTAGGTGCTGCTCTACGAAGTTCTATTGCCTTTCGTATCCATTTAGAATAATCAACTGCTGCTGTATTAATCATTATGAAAATATTTGTTTTAGTAAGAAAAAATTTCATCAAATCAGGGAATTCCTTTAATATTGTAGGTTCTCCACCAGTAATATTAACATTACCTTCATTACTCAACATATTATTTTTAAGAGCATCCTTCAATACTGGAAGAATTTTCCAAGGTTTCATTTTATTTAATTCTTTTTTTCTTTCGTGAGTATGGCAATAAATGCAATCAAGTTGACAATTTTCCCAATGATTTATAAGGATATATTTTAATTGCATATCTCCATTCCAGTCTTTACACTTCAAACTAGGGCATCCTTGACAGATTGGAGGAATATCATTTTTTGCGAATCTATCACGATATTCTTGCTTAATTTGTCTTACTTTATCCCAATCAAAAAGTTCACCTTTATAATCTTCAATGATTTTTATTGCTTCAAATTTCATACACATTGAATAACTACAAAGCACCGCTGCATCGTAGATAAAACACATTCCGTTTTCAACAAATTCGCATGATAAATAAGCCATCTCAAACCTCGTAAATACTATATGTTTTATTTTACTTGAAAAATCTATATTTTAAAACTTTGTAAAATGATATTGGTTTTAAGTTGAGCATTTCATCATTTATTGTACATTTACCACTCTTAAAGATAGGATTTTTCATCAATTTAACAAAGTCATTGTATTGAGGATGTTTTTCATTTGCTATATTTAATTTTTCATACACACTTTCATTGGTTTCCAATTTTAAAAGTTCTAAAAATCCAACGGTTGCACCTATTTCATCAGCCATTTTTATATATTCAGGCATTTCTTTATAGTTATATGCATTAACTACAAAATTTAGAATAAATCTGTCCATTTTATTTTCTTTTTTCAATTGAGAAAGAAAAGCAAGATTATTCATTACTTTATCAAAATCACCATTAACAACAAGCCTATCATAAGTAACCTTTTTAACAGCGTGTAATGAAACCGTTATAGACAAAAGCTTATCTATGATTTCCAAGTCTTTTAAATTTTGTTCGTCACATAAAATACCATTTGTAATTAACGAAAATTTTATATGTGGGTATAACTGCGATATTCTCTTTATAAGTTTTCTAGAATGTGGGCTAAATAGCGCTTCTCCAACTCCAGACAATACAACATTTTTTGCATTTTCTAACATATTTAAAATTATTTCGTCCATATTATTATCAAAATATGTCAAATCTTGTTTTTCGTGGCAACTTCTGCAAAAAATACATTTTACATTACACATTGAATCATAACAAAATATGAATGTTTCTGGTTTTTTTACCATTTCAGTTGGAATAATATCCTGAGAACAATCTTTTACACACAAATTTAAATCACAATATTTATAATCATCATCAATAAACTGACGTCTAAATTCTTTTGCTTTATCGCCATTCCAAATTTCATCAAAAGATTGTTCAAATATATTACCAAAAGAATAAGATTTACACCAAGGTGGACAACACACAAAGACTTCACCTTGCATACTTATTTGTGCTGCATTAAATGGGAATGTACATATCGCTTTTTTTATAGTCATAATTTAACCCGCACGAATAGTATAACATGCTATAATGATTTTAGGAAAAAGGAGCATATTTTTGGAATACAAATGTTGTGACCATATATTAGGTAGTATAGATTTAAGTTTTTCAGGATTTAAGTACTGTAATGAGGTATGGGAAGGCCCTGAATATATTTCTTATAAAGGAAATGATGCATTTAACAAAAACGAAGAACGCAGGTTGAAAATCATTGAAGAAATGAAAAATGGCATCATACCTGAACGTTGCAAAGAATGTCCACTGTTAGAATTAAAAGACTGGAAAGAATTTGATGCCAAAATATACAAAATAACTGTATTCAACTGGAAACACTGCAATGCTGCTTGTTTTTACTGTTCAGTTCATTCTGATTTTAACGAAAGCATTAAAAAAAGTGATGATTATGACTCACTACCATTTATCAAAAAACTGATAGCAGAAGGAAGAATAACAGAAAAAAGCTTTATTGCATTTATGGGTGGTGAACCAACTATGCTTCAGGAATTTCCAGAAATTCTCAGCCTATTAATAAAAAAAGGATGCAAACTAGAAGTCCTTACAAATGGAATCAAATATGAAAAATTGATTTCTGATATGCTAAACGCACATAATGACAATAAAATTTGCATTTCACTAGATTGTGGAACAAAAGAAACATTTAAAAGAATCAAAAGAGTTGATAAATTTGATGAAGTTATAAACACTTTAAAACAATACATTGAAGATACAAAAGAAAACTCATACAAAGTAAGACTAAAATATATTGTACTTCCAAATGTAAATGACAACAAAAAGGAAATAGACAAATTTTTTGAAGTTGCAAAATCGATAGGAATCACATCCGTAGTACGGTCTGTTGATCATCTTGAAAGCAAAATGAATACAAAAAACAAAGCAATAGAAACTTCTGTTATTAAAGCATATGAATATTTTGCGCAACAAGCAAAAAAATACAATATGACTCTTTGCGAGCAAAATTGGGCAGATGCTATTATTGAAAATAAAGTATACAACTGCCGCAAAATATCAACATTAACAAAAATAAAAGCAAATTTACATTTCTTTTTTGGAAAAAAAAATAAATGAAGAAAGAAGCAATATAGATGCAAAACAAATATACAAAGATTTTTATAGAAGATTTACATAAAGGAATTAACAATAGTTACTATAGCGAATTACCAACAGAAGAAGATTATGCAATTATTGATGAAATTGTGGAAAGATACTATTCTTCTATTTTCTGGAAAGTATATATTCAAAAAAAGAAAACCTTTGAAGTTCAAAATATAATTCATAACCCTGAACTTGCAAAAGATTTTAATGAGATTTTGATAACACTAATAAATGAATCTGTAAGATTGTTCTTTTGGCAAGAAGCACCTATAAGCACTATGCAAAAATATGCATTTTTCGAATCACAAATAAAAACAATTAGTAAAGAACTTGTTAACTATAGCGCACAGAATCTAACAAACGAAGAAATACTTGAAAAAGTATCCAAGGCGATTAATGAAGAATTTACAAAAATGAAAGAGCAACACAAACTTCCTGTTGGAGAATACGCGCTTACGCCATTTAAACGACTATCAGAATACTTAAATCAGAAAAAATTATACTTAAAAAATAAAACAACAGAATTTATTTTTTCTAAAATTAATTACAAAGAACAACTTGGCACAATAATCATATTTTTATCAATATCTCTACTATTTGCAATAGTATCACCAGTAAAAAGCACAGAAACTATATTGAATATATACAAAATAGTATTAATCGTAATAATTCTTTTGGCTTTTTCTTTTCCTTATTACATGAATAAGTCAAATAAAAAAATTAATGATTTAAAAAAATACATTAATCCACCTGATTATTTACATTTAGGTATAGATATAGTAAGAGTTGATGTTTCAAAAGAAGAAGTACCCTATGTTGACCCTGAAGAAAAAGATATAATGTTGCCAATTGCTTCTGAAATAAGACTCGATTTTATTCACAAATATGGACTAATTCTTCCCGATATTAGGTATATAGATAATAGTCTTGTCAAATCAGGATACAAAATTTTTATAAGAAGCAAAGAAGTATTTCACATTGATATAAGTGCTGTTGACTATGTTATTACGGAAGAACAAAAAAACAAATATAATATTGAAATTAATGATAATTTCAAAAAAGAAGAAACAATATTTGGAACATACTATATTGTAGACGAAAACTATTGCAAAAACTTAGATAAAAAACAATATTATACAGGAGCAAAATATTTTAGGAAAATATTTTCTCAGATATTAATGAAAAATGTTCGTCTTATTGTTACAGAAGAATTTGTTGCAGGATATTTAAACTTGTTCTTTTCATATAGCCAAAACCATAATAAAAGTAACATTAGAAACAACGTGGATCTTATAGAGTTGAAAGAAGTTTTAATTAAAATACTTGAAAAGAATTATTCATTAAAAGATATCAATTACGTTATGGAAAAGTATATTAAATATTCAAAACATTCAACAGATACCGATTATATCGCTTTTCAAATAATATATGATATGGAAAAAGATAATTTTATAGTAGAATGTCCTTATGATGAAAACGATTAAGAAACCAGAATTATTATTACCAGCAGGTAGCAAAGAAAAATTAGACTATGCAATACACTATGGCGCTGATGCTGTTTATCTTGGAATGGTTGACTTTAGTCTTAGAGCAATGCGTAAAGGCGAATTAATAACAATCGACAACTTAAAAGAATGCATTGAATTAGCACATTCAATGAACAAAAAAGTTTATTTAACTTTAAATATTTTTGCATATAACAACGATATTAAAAAAATGATTGAATCGGCAGAAAGAATAAATGATGCGAAGCCTGATGCTATTTTATTTTCAGATTTTGGAGTTTATAATCTGATAAAAAAATACATGCCCGAAATTCCATTGCACGTCAGCACACAAACAAATATATTAAACTATGAGGCAGTTAAATTTTGGCAAGATTTAGGCGCAGAAAGAGTTGTTTTATCAAGGGATTTATCACTTGACCAAATATCAGAAATTAAAAATAAAGTTCCAGATATGGAATATGAGGTATTTATTCACGGAGCACAGTGCGTTTCTTTTTCAGGAAGATGTTTGATAAGCGACTATATGACAAAAGGAGAAAGAAAAGCAAATCACGGAAATTGTTCACAATCTTGCCGTTGGAGTTACAAACTTGTTGAAGAAACAAGAGAAGGCGAATATTTTGATATTGAAGAAAATGGACAGGGCACGCACATACTAAGCCCTAAAGACCTTGCCCTAATCAACTATCTACCAGAACTTATAGATATTGGTATTGATTCATTTAAAATTGAAGGTAGAACAAAAAGTCTTTATTATGTATCAGCGGTTGCCAAGGTTTATCGCAAAGCAATTGATGACTATTTAACAACAGGAACAATCAATAAAGAAAAAAATTATAACGAAATTATTAAAATAGGGAATCGTGGATACACTACTGGTTTTTATTTACATAAACCAGACAGTGAAGGGTATAGTTACGACATATCAAAAGGACTTGCAGGGGCTGATTGTCTTTGCGTGTTCTTAGATAAAGTTGGTGATAAATATAAAGTACTAACTAAAAATAAATTCCTTTTAAACGATGAAATTGAAATAATCACGCCTGATGAATGCTTTAGAGCGAAAGTTACAAAAATTACCGATGAAAAAGAAAAAGAAGAAAAACCTCTTTCAAATACAAATGATGTTTCTCTTATTGAATTATCACAAGGACCAAAAGATTATAAATATGCATTAGCAAGAACAATTGGAGTAAAGAATTTAAGATGATTTTAAAACCAGATTATAATGTAGTATCACTATTTGACATTGACTATAACGAAATTGGACAAAGCGAAATTAAAGCAATTTTATTTGATTTAGATAGTACTGTAATGCCATCAAAATCAGGTAAATATCCCGAACATGTATTATCTTTATTAGAATCATTAAGCAAAAGTTTTACCATTGCTATAATAAGCAATAACAAAAACAAAGAATATATAGCAAAAGTACAATCAATGTCAGATTTTCCAGTAATAGGACATGCAAATAAACCATCTCCAAAAGTTATGAGAGAATTTCTTGAACTAGTAGAATTAACGCCACAACAAACAGTTGTAATTGGAGATAGACCACTTACAGATATTCTAGCAGGCAAATTACTCGGAGCAAAAACAATTCTTGTTGATTCAATCACAAAAGATACAGAAAATAAACTAACAAGATTTGTTCGAAAACTAGAAAGACTTACAATTAGAAAATAATACTGTATATTTCATCAAAAGGGGAATGCAAAAAATGTTCTATAATATTATTCTCTAGAAAAAGGAGAATATATGATACAAGAACTCAATGAAAGTAATTTTGATGAAAATATAAAAGATGGGGTAAAATTTGTAGCATTCACAGCCCCATGGTGTGGTTATTGTCAAAAACAAAAACCAATACTAAAAGAGATAGCAGAAAACAATATTTGGGTAGGAGAAATAAATCCTGATGACAATCCAAATATAACTCAACGTTACGATATTCACGCTTTTCCCAGTTTTATTTTGTTCAAAAATGGCAAAATTTTAGGTCAATTTTCTGGCTACAAACCAAAATTTGAACTTATGAATACATTGCTATCTTTATTAAAATAACTATTTTAGATATTCTTCAAATTTCTTATCTGGTTCAAAATAGAATCCACAACCTTCAAGCATTTTGCCACCATTTATCAAAAATTTAGTATTTTTATGAGGATATTGTCGACAACCTAACCCCCTAAACAAATACAATTTGCATTTGTTGTTATCACCAAGTGCATAACACGTAAATAACAAAGCCCCTGTTTCGCTCTTACCTGAAATATAAAAGCTACGAAAATGTTTATCCCATTCTTTAATTTTTTCAAATTGCTCTTCTGTCATAACTGGTAAATTCTTATCAGAAAATAAAAGAATATTCCTGCAACAAGCACCACACATTTTGCAACGCCCTTTTTTTATATATTTTGATGACTGAAGTTTTTGTATAAAAAATTTAATTTGAGAAAACATTAGTGCACCATAAATTCTCTATGTATAAACGGATATCTTTTATTATTTAAATAAAAAAACTGTATTATATAATGACCTGGAGAATTTATAACAATATAATTTTTATATTCACTATCCCCTTTTACAATATAAATATCTTCTGTTGAAACAATGGAGAAGCCCCATCTTGATACTTTCGTATCCTGTTTGGAAATTTGCATCCTTATTCCTGCATACTTAAATCCACTTGGAGAAAACAAGGAATAATATATTCTTTGTCTTGCCATAAAATTCCTCTCAATACGAGTTGTCGTATTTTTTGATATTGGAGCATTAGATAATAAAAGAGAAGGTTTTTCTTGTTTTTTAAAGCCACAAAGCAAGATTAAGGGCAATATTAAAAATACAATAAGAATTTTTTTCATCAATTTTCAGTTTTTTCCTCAATAGGTGTTTCAACTGTCAATTTCTTTTTCAAGTTATTAACCTTGTTTTGAACATTATTTTTTAAATTTTTATCCTGAGCATATTCAATAAACTTCTCATAATTTTCTATACTCTTTACCAAATCACTTTCTTTTTCAAAAGCAAGACCTAGAGCATAATATGCATATGCATAATCAGGTTTTAAATCGATAACTTTTTGGAAATTTTCTTTAGCAGCAACTAAATTATCAAGTTCTGCCTCACAAAGACCAATATTAAAATATGCATCAGGATTAGATGAATTAATTTCCAATGTTCTTCTATAGGCTTTAATCGCATCTTCAAGTTGAGATAAACCTTTATAACTATTACCTATTTTTATATAGAGATACTCATCATTACAATTTATTATTTCAGCCTTATTATAGTTATCAACAGCATTTTGATAATCTTTACTCTTATAATAAGTATCACCTATATCTGTATAATACAAATATTTATCTTCACTAGTCGCAGATGGCATAGTCATTGCTCGTTCATACACAAGTCTAGCATCTTCATTTTTATCATACTTAGTAAGTGTCTTTGCATAAGCAGAAAGCACTTCTGTATTTTCAGGAGCAATTTCCATCGCTTTTTCATAATATTCAATTACTTTTGATTTTGAACCCAAATTTTCATAGGCACTAGCAATAGCAATATATAATTGGGGATTATCACTATTAATTTTTAAGGCAGATTCATAACTTGATACCGCTTTTCTATAGTTTGACTCAAGAATATATGCATCTGCTTGAGCAATATATGCTTTTAAAAGATACTCTGAAATTTTAGAATCTTCAGGCTTCTTTTCTAAAAGCACTTTATAAATATCAATTGCATCTTGATATGTTTTCATTGCGTGATAAGCAACTGCTTTATTTAATAACAAATCATTATTATCAGGTTCTGAAACAAGCAAGGTATCATAAATTGCAATAGCATTTTCATATTTTTTATCCAAATGATATGCCTTTGCAAGTTCAGTCATAATTTCTTTATTTTTAGGAGATTGTATTTTTCCTAGTTCTAATATTTTTTGAGCACTTATATAATCCCCTTTTTTAGAATATAAAATACCTGCATTTAAATAAGCCGCATCATTATCTTTATTTGTTTTGATATATTCTTCATATTGAATAAGTGCTTCGTCAACATCACCTTTATCAGCCAATAAATTAGCATAATCAAATCTAACAGAATTCATCTCAGGTTGTAATCCAACAACCCTAGAAAACATATCAACTGCTTCTTTTTCTTTATGTTGAGCCATATAAACATATGCAAGATTTGCCATTGCAACATAATCTTCAGCATCTTTTTTTATTGCAGTTAATAGAATCCTTTCTGCATTCTCAAAATCAGATATTCTATAAAGTGCTAGCCCATAATTTGAATAATTTTTAAAAGAAACTGGATCTTTCAGATATATTTCATTATATATTTCAACTGCATCTTTAGGTTTATTCATTCTTAAATACAAAGAAGCCATATTTTCACGAGCATCTAATGCTTCTGGATAGTAATTTAAGAACATTTGATAATATTTTATAGCTTCTTCATCTTCACCAAGATATGCTTTAACACTAGCTAAATTCAAATAATTATATTTATATTCAGGAAACATTTTATAGGCCTGATTATATGCTGAATAAGCATTTTTATAATCTTGCATTTGTTCATAAATATTTCCTAAACTTATAAAAATAAAAGCATCATTAGGATTTAATTTTGAAGCTTTCTTATAAGCATCAACAGCATTTCCCCATTGACCAAGTTCCGAATACATCCCTGCCAGTTTTGTATATAAAAGTGCTTCATCTCCAGACAATTCTATTGCTTTATTTAATTGTTCTACTGCTTCTATATATTTACCGTTATCTATTAAATCACAAGCATTTCTATAGTAATTATTTGCTTCAGGTGTCATTGCACAAACTGAAGATACTAAAAAAAGCGAAACAGCTAAAACAGATATAAAATATTTAATATTAATGGCACAGCCCTCCAATATATATAAATTATCTTATCTTTGAATAAAAAAATCAATCCTGTTTACTTTCAGAGATTAATTTTTGATAACGTCTGGAATTAATTTCTCCACCAATAAGCATAATTAAAGAGGTGTAATATAACCACACCATCATAATAGCAAAAGCACCAATAGTACCATACACTTTATTGTAAGCGTTCAAATTACTTAAGTATAAAGAAAAGCCCCAAGAACCTACTATCCAAAACATACTAAAGAAGAATGTGCCAGGAAGAACGCTCTTAAACTTAATTTTATCGTTACCTTCTACCGCTGGCAATGTATAGTAATTACAAATAGTTAAACAAGCAAGCGCTATATAAGAAACTGGCCATCTTGATATTGAAATAATATCAATTGAAAGTTTTGAAAGTATTGTATATTCAAGCATAAAATCCATAAAGACTTTACCAAGAACTATAAAATTAACAGTAAGGAACAACACAAAAGAATTTATAAATACCATAACAATCGCTAAAGACCTTGTATAAATAAAACTTCTTGTTTCTTCGATAGCATAAGCTCTATTTAAACCCTTTATTATTGCAGCAATTGCATTTGAAGCAAGAAAAATAGTAATACAAATACCAAATACAGCAATTAATGTACCTTGCTTAAAAATCATTGCCTCTTCAAGTGTATTTAAAATAAGGCTTGAAACATCCTTTGGTGCAATATTTGTTATAAAAGATATAATAGGCGTAAATAGAGTTTTTTTACCAAGCCAAGCAAATAAAGATGCTAAAAACAAAAGAAAAGGAAAAAGCCCTAAAATAAACCAAAAAGCCATTTCTGCGGCAACTCCGTAGAAATCTTGGTCTATTATTTTCTTTATTAAAGTTTCTATACCTTTTTTCATTCTATTTCACTTTGGACACGTTTTAACAATTTATCAAAAGCAATTGCAATAGGTTTTTTTATTGTACAACCAGCAGAGAACTTATGTCCACCACCACCAAAATCCATTACAATAGGGGTTAAATCAAGAGTTTTGCTTCTTAAACTAACTTTTGTATATCCATCTTTTGTTTCTTTCAATATTGCAGCAACTTCTACATTTTTTGAACTTCTTAGAACCTCAACAATTCCCTCTGTATAGTCATCTTCAGCATTATATTTACTCATATCATTTCTAGTAATTTTAGAAAATGCAATTTTTCCTTGATTATAAAAAATTGTATTAGCAACTATATTTGCCTGAAACTGAATCATCGATTGAGGTTTTGTTTCATAACATTCCCTATATTCTTTATATGGCATAACACCATAGCCAACCAAATCAGCAGCAAGAATAAATGCATCTGGAGAAGTATTATCATACTTAAAACATCCGGTATCAGTCATTAAAGAAGTATAAAGACACCTTGCTATATCAAGAGATATAGGGGCATCCCATTCTTTAAAAATTCGATGCAAAATCATTCCAACACAAGCCGCATCACCATCTATTATATTCAAATCAGCATAGCCAATATTTGTAACATGATGGTCTATATTAATTCTATATTTTGCATCATTAAAAACTTGCGTTGCGGTTACTAATCTATCCTTAGACGCAACATCAACAGCAATTGCCAAATCATATTTTTTATCTTTGTCAATTCCTTCTATGTTTTTAAATCTATAAAATTCTGGCAAGTAAGAATACAAATTAGGCATTGTTCCAACAAAAACACTATCTGCTTTTTTGCCAAAATAATTTTCAATCATCAAATTTAAAGCAAGACTAGAACCTAATGTATCTCCATCTGGATTTACATGAGAAAAAATAACAATACTATCTGCTTCAACTATTCTATTTTTTAACTCTAAATAAAGATTTTCCATAACAAAATTCCGTAAGATATAGAAAATTATACTATAAATATTATGGTTTGATTAAAACTTTAACACAACGACCATTCATATGCTTAATCAAGCCTTCTTCTGCCAGTTCTAAAGGCAATGTTTCAGTTATTAATTTTTCAACAGGAACTTCACCATCAGCAATAAGTCTTAATGCTTCCCTAAAATACAATGGAGTATGATGAAAAACACTCAAAACCTTTATTTCATCATAATGAAGTCTTCTTGTATCAATAGAAATTTCAGTACCCTGTTTACAACCGCCAAAGAGATGAACAATGCCACCTTTACGAACAAAAGTGAACATACGCTCCCAAATTTCAGGCAATCCAACACACTCAACTGCGACATCAAGTCCTTTCTTCTCTTCTGAAAATTCTATGAATATTTTTTCTGGATTTTTATATTTATTTAAATCAATGATTTCATCAGCGCCACCAAATTCTTTTGCCAGTTTTAATTTCAATGGATTTCTACCAGCAGCAATAACTCTTGCTCCTTTCAACTTAGCAAGTTTGACAAACATTAAGCCAATAGGACCAATTCCAACCACACCAACAGTTTGACCAGCTTTAATACCAGTTTTTTCAACACCATGAACAACATTTGCAAGAGGCTCAGCAAAAGCGGCCCTTTCAAAAGAAAGGTTATCTGGCAAGTGTAAAAGATTCCTCTTTACAATTGCGGCAGGAATATTAATATATTCAGCATATGCACCATTCAAAAATTCTAATTTTTCGCACAAATTATATTCGCCTCTACGGCAAAAAAAACACTCGCCACAAGGAGCAGAATTAGCAGCAACAACTCTATCACCTTCTTTAAAGCCAAAAACGTTGTTACCCACCTTGGTAATTATTCCTGCAAACTCATGTCCAAACCCTGAAGGAATTTTCTTAATTAAAACAGGATGCCCACGCCTATATGTTTTGACATCAGTACCGCAAGTAAGTGCAGCCATTATCTTAACTTGAACTTCACCATCTTTTGGGTCTTTTATATCAACATCCTCAAACTTAACTGTCAAAGGAGCATAATATCTGAGTGCTTTCATTCTCATAATTTTATAAACGCCTTCATAATTTTATTAGAAACAGTATCTTCTACTGCCTCATTTATTTTATCAAGACTATAAACAGTTGATAGTCCCAAAACATTAACTTTTTTTTGTTCAAGAAGATACATCGCATCTTCTAAATCCATTGGAGATGGAGAATAACTACCCATAACAGTAAGTTCTCTATAATATATTTCGTTATTTGCAAAACCAGATGCATCTTTAACACTAGAGAATACAACGATTTTAGCCCCATCTCTTGCCACTTTCACTGCAAAATCCAATGTCGCAGCAGCACCTGCTGTAAGGAATACAACATCAAAACCATCTCTAATTTCTTTTTTCATCTGCATTATTACTTGTTCGGAATTTTCAGTTATGTATGTTTTTTCAAATCCATATTCCTTTGCAAGAATTGTTCTATCGGCTTTTAAATCGCAACCATAAGTTTTATGCCCATAGGCTCTCAATGCACCACCCATCAACATACCAACAGAGCCTAAACCGATTACAAGGCATTTTGAACCATCTTTAATATTCGCTCTTTTTATCGCTCTAATACAACAAGAAAGAGGCTCCATAAATGATGCTTCCATATCTGTTATATTCAAATTAACGTTAAATACTGTATTTTGCAAATGTTCTTCGGAAACATATATATATTCAGCAAATCCACCAGGACGTATATTTGTTGATTTAAAATGACGACACATTGAATAATTTTCATTCCAACAATATGTACAACTAAAACAAGGTACGTGATGACCCAGTGCTATTTTTGAACCAATAGAAAAATTAGAATCTGCGTTTATTTCAATAATTTCTCCAACAACTTCATGACCTAAGACATCACCGTTTTGTGCTTGTCCATCTCTGATTTTAACAAGGTCACTTCCACATAGTCCACAACCTATAACTTTAACAATAGCACCTCGTCTGTTTTCAAGACTTGGTTTTTCTATATCTTTAATAACAAATTTTTTATTTTCTAAAACTGCTGCTTTCATAATGATTAAATTATAAATTAAAGATAAATATTAATAAATAAACTCATAAAAATTAATATTTAAAATCCTTTAATAGTTTTTTATCAAAATCACTCAATTCAGATTTTAAAAATTTTTCAAATAAATCAGGACGCTTATCTAATGTAATTTTATATTGTTCCAACCTACGCCACTGAGCAATTTTTTCGTGGTTTCCAGAAAGTAAAACATCTGGAACAGATAAACCATCATACTCTCTAGGCTTAGTATAATGTGGGTGTTCTAACAAACCATCATAATGAGAGTCATATTCAAAAGACTCTTCCGCACCTAAAACGCCTTTTAATAACCTTGTTACACTATCAATAACACATAATGCAGGAAATTCCCCACCTGTCATAACAAAATCACCAATTGAAACTTCTTCTGCTCCAGACAATTCAATTATTCTTTCATCAAACCCTTCATAATGCCCACAAACAATAATAAGTTGGTTTAAAGAAGCAAATTCTTTAGCCATTTTTTGGTTAAAAACCTTTCCTCTTGGTGACATTAATATTGTTTTTGAATTAGAAAATTTTTCAACAGACTTTAAAGCATCAAGATAAGGCTGACATGATAAAAGCATTCCTGCTCCGCCACCATAAGGAGTATCATCAACTTTTTTATGCTTATCAATAGTATAATCCCTTGGATTAATTGTATTAACGGTTATATACTTATCGTCGGATGCTCTTTTCATAATACTATAACTGCAAGCATCGACTATCGTTTGTGGAAAAAGAGTTAAAACATCAAATCTCAACTGATTAGTCCTTCAATATTATTTATAACTATTTTTCTATTTTTCATATCTACAACTGGAACAAGTTGTTTAACAAAAGGAACTAAATGTTCACGTCCATTGTTATCTTTTACGGATAATAAATCATTTGCAAGATTTTCACCAATTGCCTCTACACTGCCTACGCAACATCCATCTTCGTCGTAAACATCTAATCCAATTAAATCACTGATTAAATATTCATCTTTCTCTAAATTTTCTTCAATTTCTTCTTTAGAAAGATATATATCACAACCTTTATATTCTTCAACATCATTAACTGTTGAAAACTCTCTAAATTTTACGATTGCAAAATGTTTATGAAATCTAACAGATGAAACATTTAACTCAGTGTAAGAACCGTCTTTCAAAACAAAAACTTTTTTTAAAGACTCAACTTGTTTCTCTTTGCCCTTCGTAAAGCCAAGTTTTGCCTCACCTTTAATCCCATGAAAATTTAAAATTTTAGCAATGGACAATAAATTCTTGTTCATAATTAATTTGTCTTTTTATATTCAGCAGGAGCATCTTCACGTTCTTGGTTCCAACGGTCAAGTCCCATTTGTTTTCTGATGAGTCCAATGCCAACATGAACACGCCACTCATCCATTCTCAATTGTGCCGCAATAATTTTGTGACAACCTATTGGAGGAAGCGGAAGTAATGGCTCATATAAGTTTTTAATAGCAAATAATTGATCAGGAGAAACCGCCAATTTTCTTTTTGGGAATGGTAATTTAGGCAACATCAATTTTTGTCTAATAAGATTAATACCAAAGAAAACCTTTCTTGGTTCTAAACCAATTGCCTGTCCGATCAATTCATGTACATCAGGATTTGGCAATGGAAGAGCCTTTTTATAAAGAATTTCAATTTGTTCTATTTGCTCTTTACTAACTAGTAATTGTTTTTGTCTTTGAGGTTTTGGTCTATTACCACCATGCATTCCAGGTCTAGAAAACCCACCTCTGTTTTTATTAAAGCGTTGACCTTGTCCGCCATCATTTCTATTAAATCTATTATTGTTGTTGTATGGTCTTTGATAACCACCTCTGTTATCACGAGGTCTTTGATTATTATATCTTTGACCTTGACTACGATTATATTGTGGACGATCACCGCGGTCATTCCTATCGCCTCTATTGTAGCCTTGATTGTATCCTTGACGATCGTTTCTGTTATAACCACGTGGAGCATCTTCACCATTATCGTATGAATATGAATTTCTCATTTGTGTTTGTTCTTGTGATGATGCAGAAGTTTGATTTTGCGCTTCTTGTGATAATTCTTCAGTATATTTTTTGTCTGAGTATAAACAATTTGGACAAATTACCCTTTTCGGATTCTTAGTCTCGAATTCAGCTCCGCATTTAATACACTTATTTACATACATTTCGATGTGCCCCTTTTTCTAAACAAAAAACAATATATCTCTCTCTTTTAGGGTTTTTGCTCTTGTTACAATAAAAATTACAATGTTGATTAGATTAGTCAATTCTATCTTGACTCTATAATTTTACTTCAAAACTTTAAATATTACAAGTTTTTTGAAAATATTTTTTTTAACAAATCATTTATTTTTTGTTTTTAGACTCAATTGACCACAAGCCGCATCAATATCTGCGCCTCTTTCAAGCCTTATGGTAACTTTTTTCCCAGACGCTTCAAGTATATATTTAAATTTCATTACATTTTCTTTTGAAGGTTTTTTATATTCGCTTTTTTCATGTGGATTATAAACAATCAAATTAACGTTACTCTTTAATTTAGAAATTGCATAAGCTAATTTTTTTGCATCTTCCTGAGAATCATTTACGCCACCAATTAAAACATATTCAACAGTAACTCTACGTCCTGTTTTTTGAGTATAAGACTTAAGAGTATCAAGAAGTCCATCAAACTGATATTTTTTAGAAATTGGCATTATCTCTTTTCTTATATCGTTATCTGGGGCATGAAGCGAAATTGCCAAAGTTGATTGAAAATCCATATCAGCGAGTTTGTTAATTGCAGGAATAATTCCACAAGTAGACACTGTAATTCTTCTTGCTCCTACTTGAAATTGTTCTCTAAACATTTTCACAGAATCAATAAAGTTATCAAAGTTTAATAAAGGTTCACCTTGTCCCATATAGACAATATTGGTAACTTTTAGTCCAGTATGTGCTTGTATTAAAAAAATCTGTTGAATTATTTCTGATGCAGTTAAATTTCTATTAAAACCAAGTTTTGCAGTAGCACAAAATGTACACCCCATGGCACAACCAACTTGAGTACTAATACAAGCTGTTAAATTTGCTCTGTTATCAAATCGCATCAATACTGCTTCAACACAATTTCCATCCCCTAATTCAAAAAGAAATTTCATTGTTGAATCTTTGCTTACTTGTTTTTCCTTTAAAGAAATCGAGCATATTTGTGCCTTCTCTTTCAACAACTCTCTCGTTTGAATTGAAAGATCAGTCATTTTGTCAAAGTCATTCACTGATTTTAAATATAGCCAATTATAAACTTGTTTAGCCCTAAATTTAGATTGATTATTATCAACCATAAATTTTTCAATTTCTTGAAGACTTTTTCCAATTAGTAAAAATTTATCCATAGCACACAAATTTTAACATAAAAACATTGAATTATTGTATTTAAAAATGTTCGTGATATATTATTTTTTGAATAGATATATAAGTCAAGGAGAAATTAAATTGAGAACGTACGAATTATTATCAATAATTAAACCAAATATTGATTCAGAAGAATATGATAAACTTGTTGCAAAAATTGAAGAAACTATTACTTCTCTTGAAGGAAAAGTTCTTTCAACAGATAAAATGGGCAGAAAAAAATTATCTTATGACATTCAAAATTTCAGAGATGGTTACTTTGCTGTTCAAACATTTGAAATGGAACCAAATCAAGTAGAAAAGTTTGTTAGACAATTGAGATTGAACGAAAACGTATTAAGAACTATGCTTTTAGAAGCATCAGCAGTTAAAGCGTAAGAATCGGAGAAAAGAATGTCAATAGCAAAAGCAGTAATTTCAGGCACAGTGTACAGAAACCCAGAAAAAAGATTTACAGGCAATAATATCCCTGTTACGTCTTTTACGCTTAATATTGACGAAAAAGAGCAATCTCTTGTTAGAGTAGTCGCTAGAGGCAACTTGGCAGAAACAGTTGAAAATTCAATTTCAAAAAACGATAAAATCGTTGCAGAGGGAAGACTTCAAATGTCAAGTTTTCAATCGGAAGATGGTACAGAGAAGAAAGTCATGGAAATTGATTTATCAAGTTTTGAAGTGATTTCTACATCTTCTTCGGCACCAGCAAAAGCAAATACTGTTAAAGCAGAAGAAGTTGTTAAATTTGCAGAAGTTGAAACCGAAGATATCCTTATTGGCGAAGAAGAAATTCCGTTTTAATAAATAAAAATAGAAAGTAAAGGAAAATATAATGGCAAAAGAACAATTAGACAAGAAAAAACGTAAAAATTGCAGTTTTTGTGCAGACAAAATCGAAACTATTGATTACAAAGATGCTCAAAAATTAAGAAAATACTTAACTGAAGCAGGTAAAATTCTTCCTAGAAGAATCACAGGCACTTGCGCTGAACATCAAAGAATGCTTGCAAAAGCTGTAAAAAAAGCGAGAGAAGCATCTCTTCTTTGTTATGTATTTGAATCATAATTATTTTCAAAATAAAGAGAAACCGAAAAGAGAACCATATTGGTTCTCTTTTATTATATGAAATCAGTCACGCAATATATGTACTGTTGACCTGGTTGCGACATTCCTTGTTATGTCTGTTGGTGGAGTATAAATATAAGGACTATATCCGTTATTGTAATAAGGAGTATTACCATAAGGATGGTGAAATCTATGTGCACCATTAAAGTATCTGTGCGGATAAGGATTAGAAAAAGAACAATAATTCCCATTATTTCCTGACAAATTAATATGATTATCTTTGTAAATATTATTTGGATAACCATTCATTTCAAATAAAGATGGGCTATACCCAGTAACATAAGGATAAGAGAAAGAAGATGTAACATTATCAAAGAATTTTCTTATAAAACCTTTTTTCTCTGGTTTTAAAAAAGTTTCTGTTGGATAAAGTCCTTGATAATTATGCGTTGGAGAAATCATATTAAAAAGATTGTTCATTCTGACATCAATATTTCCAGATTGACTCATACCAAAAACATCTGTTTCAAGCCTTCTTAATCGTGAACCCAAATCATCTTCTTTATATATTTTTCCATATTTTTGCAATTCTAAATCAGCAATATCCTTTTCTGAAAAGGCCATAGTTTGAAAACTTAATTGACATATAATTACAAACAAAATAAATATTTTTTTTATCATTAATTATCTCCCCTGATAAATATATGGGAAATAACAAAACAAAAGTAACGTCCAACAAGGTATTTTTCCGGATGATTATTCTAGATTTTTTAATATAAATAATGTTTCATTAACGTTATTCAATAATGATTTGAGTCTATTTTCAAGATTTTCTTTTGTATAAATATTACTTTGTGAAGTATATGGCATATAACTAGCAGAAACTTGTCCTTGCATTCTGAAGTTTGCTACTGCTCGTGCTTCTTGAGCGACAACAACAATCCGTGTATAAGAAAGATAATTACTTTCAGGTTTATCTTTGTATTCTTCCTGAATATATGAAACGTTATCAATTAAATTGCTAACAATCGCATTAAATCTTTGTATATCACCATCAGTGTTTATACATTTTCTTAATTTTTCTAAAATTAAAATAACAGAATTCACATCATGAAGATATTGAGTTGTCTTATCTTTTTTTATAATAATATCAACATAGTTCTCATTATCTCTTGGAATCGTTCTTAACTCTTGTTCATTTTGTTTATCAAGTTCTTCAACAGAATATGTTGGCATTGCTTTTTCTGATTTTTCTTTTCTAAGATAATTAAATTCAGCCTCAATATCAGGCAATGTCCCCATATATCCTGCACCTGCAGTAATTATTGTTATAAATAATAAAAAACTTATTAACAAAATCTTCTTCATAATTCTATTATACTTATATTTTTAGGAAAGGGAATGGTATAATAATTATATTGAGTTTGAAAAAGAGGTATTCATGAAAAGATTTTTGCTATCGATATTGGCTTTGTCTTTGATTTTTTTAGCAACAGGTTGTGGAAAAGAGAAAGAAATAAAGAATCAACTCGAACAAATTATAGAACGTGATTATATAGTTGTTGCAGTAAAAGCAGACTCAAAGCCATTTGGATTTATAAATAAAAAAACAGGAGCAAATGAAGGATTTGATATAGATATAGCAAAAGAAATTGCCATTGATATTTTTGGCAATGAAAGAAAAATCAAATTTGTACCTGTAACAACAGGCGAAAAAATTGAAGCAATTACCTCTGGCAAAGTTGATATTGCCGTTGCAACATTTACAATTACACCACAAAGACAATATTTAATAGATTTTTCAAATCCATACTACATTGCTGGACAGAGTGCAGTAGTTAAAAAGAATAGCAATATTCACCACTTTACAGATTTAAAAAACAAAACAACTGTTGTTGTTTTAGGCTCAACATCAGAACAAAACTTGAGAAGAATTCTTCCAATGGCAAGATTAAGCGGCTATAAAAATTACGAAGAAGCATTTGCAGCATTTAAAGAAGGTCAAGCAGATGCAATTAGCACAGATAATACTATTCTTTCAGGCTTCTTGATTGACAACAAAAACTATAGAATGTTAAAGAACAAAATATCTCAAGAACCTTATGCCGTTGGAATGAA
The DNA here is from genome assembly GCA_017403285.1 of bacterium. GTDB lineage: Bacteria > Cyanobacteriota > Vampirovibrionia > Gastranaerophilales > Gastranaerophilaceae > Avigastranaerophilus. The sequence continues at coordinate 11,443 of JAFQOI010000162.1, read as the reverse complement.
AAGGAATGAGAATGATGAGTCACTAAAAAAATCCGTCAATATGACCATAAATAGAATACAAAGAGACGGAACACTTATAAAACTAAGAAAAAAATGGAAAGTTAATTAGAATTTAACTTTATAAGAGTATTCACATTTGCGAAGTTTTGCAATGCGTACATATTCATTATTTTCCAAGTTTCATTGATTGAATCTAGTTCTTCAGCATCTCTAGTTTCAAGACAGGGATTATAGTAATAAATCTCTTTCATTTTTGTATTAATTAAGTTTTCGCTCATATCTATAATCCACGCATTAACAACTCTCGTATATATAAAGTATATACACACAAGACAATTGCGCAAAAATCAAATTTGTTTGCATTTCTTAACAATTAATTATTATTTATTACGCTGCTCCACATTGAGCAATAACATCAGCAAAATCACTACAAAGTATTTTAGCAAATACCTCATGGTCAACTTGTGTTGCAATTAATGCCAATACATCTTCTGGCAACTGTTCTATTACAGGCATAAAATCTTCTGGTTCTAAAACCATTAGTGATTTTAAAACTTCATTTTTTTCCATATGTTCAAATGGATAAACCATTGCCTCTGGAGAAAACTCCTCAAACAATTCTGGTTTTAAAGAAAGTATATTGTTAGTCAATTGACGTTTACCTTCAATTTGCATAGAACCAACTGTTTTTAAAAGTTTATCATCATCCATCGAACTAACATTTTGCAAAATTGTTTCTTTATCATCATAACAAGGTTGACCGGTCGAACGTTCCATCATTTTTTGAAGATGCGAAGCATCAACACCTTCCATTGCCCTCATCATAATTGTTCTGTCAATTTTATCTGATGAAAGAAATTCATTCAAATAATCTTCTGGAAGCATTTTTACAAATTTTTCAGAATCCATATTTTTTAAAACCAACGTTGCTAGTGCTTCGGGCTCTAAAAACGTCATTATTTGACACAATGCTTCTTGAGTAAAAATACTTAAACCTAAAACAATTTGATCTGTTTCAAGTTGTTCCATAACCTTACAAAGGTCTGCTTTGTTCATGTGCTTTAATATTAAATAGCGATTATTAGGGTTAATCAGCTTAAATAATCTTGAAAGTTCTTTAGGGTCAGAAAGTGCACTAATGAGGAACTCAGCGGCTTTTTTGTTTCCGCTAGCAGCCTCAATTTCCATAATTTCAACTATGCTCTTATTTTTATATTGTTCGAGAGCAGTAGTACCAATATGGTAATAACTGTTTAAATATGATAAATCTAAGTCTAATGTAATCATTTTTTTCCAGCGTGTTTAACCCTATATTATATTAAAGTATTTTTTATTAATAAAATTTTTAAAAATAACATCAATGTTAAAAAAATTTACAATAATTTAGAATAGTAAGATTTAATAATTTAAACTATAATATTAGGTGGGTAGATTATGAAAAAAATATTATCAGTTTTATTAATTTATACATTATTTGCATTCTTCAGTTATCAAACTGCAGATGCAGCAACATCTATTGAAGAACAAAAGAAAGAAATCATTGCTTTATACAATTCAAATAACGTAGAAGAAGCATATAAAATGGTTTCAAGAATTATGGAAAAAGATAGAGATTATGAAGTATGGTATATACTTGCAAATCTATCACAAGATTTAGGATCCGATGAAAATGCTGTATTTTTCTTAAAAAAATCCATTTTGCTTAATCCAGAATACGACAAGGCACACTACAATCTAGGAAACATTTATCTAAAACAATACAAATATAACAGTGCCATTAACGAATATAAAACAGCAATAAAATATAAAAAAGATTACCCATATTATTATTACAATTTAGGTTGTGCTTATTTAGGGCAAAAAGAATACGATGGAGCAAAAGTTGCATTTAAAAAAGCAATTTCTCTAAAAAAAGATGAGCCGTCTTTTTACTACAATCTTGCCTTAACATACAAGCAACTTGATAACAAAAAAGAAGCACAAAAAGCATTAGACAAATATAACGAATTAAATAAAGAAGAATAACTATGTACGAATATTTAAAAGGAACATTGATTTCTAAACAACAAACCTCATACAGAGGTTCTCATATTATAGTTGACGTCAACAATGTCGGATATTTTGTCAACACAGGAAAAAGCACTATTGAAAGAATAGGGGCAGAAGGCGACCAAGTAAAAATATATATATCACTTAGTCATAAAGAAGACTCTATGTCTCTTACTGGTTTTATAACAAGAGAGGAACGAGATATTTTCAATATTTTACAAAGTGTTTCAGGGATTGGAGTAAAATCAGCATTACTAATTTGTGACGAATTTTCTATATCTGAACTTATCGACATAATGATTAGAGAAGATTTTAAAGAACTTTCAAGAGCAAAAGGTGTCGGGATTAAAGTTGCACAAAAAATAATTCTTGAATTAAAAGACAAGTTAATTAACTGGTCGAATGCGACACCACCAGATATTTCAGATATTGAAGTAAAAGAAACAGACCAAAGCACTATTATAGAAGTTCAAAGCGTACTTATTTCTCTTGGTTATTCTGCAAACGAAGCAAAAGATGCAATAAAAGAAATATTACATTCAAGAAAAGAATGTTCAACAACCGAAGAAATATTAAAAGCAACACTTAGTTATCTTTCAAAACTATCATAAAGGGGCTTAAATATGAAAATATTATACACAACATTTGAATTAGCACCATTTACAAAAGTTGGAGGACTTGCCGACGTTATGGGAAGTTTGCCCAAATTTATTGAAAGTGATGATAGAGAAATTGCTATTTTTACTCCACTTGTGGGAAGTATTGATAAAAAAAAATACGAAATAAAAGAGTTACCAAATTCGAAATTAAATATGGATTTTGGATATGCGCATTATTCTTTTACTCTAAGTATGTGTAAACTTCCTGATACAAACATAAATGTATTTTTTATTGAAAATCCGAAATTTTATTCTTGTTTTAATTGTGTCTATCCCTCTGGCATTGACAGTTGGTATGAGCAAGAAAGATTTATAGTTTTTTCAAAAACAGCACTTGAATATGCGAGATTATTGAACTTTAAGCCAGACATTATTCACTGTAATGATTGGCATACCGCTATGATTCCTGTATGGATAAAAACCTGCTATAAAAATGATGATTTCTTCAAAAATGCAAAAACTGTATTTTCAATTCACAACTTAGCATATCAAGGAAGATACTTCCCTGAAATTCTTGATTTTGCAGGCATAAACAAAGATGAAGTTTATCATTCTTATGGACTTGAACACTATGGACACCTTGTCTGGATGAAAGGTGCATTAAATTATGCAGATAAGATTATTGCCGTTTCCCCTAAATATGCTCAAGAAATTCTTACCTATGACTATGGAGAAGGTATGGATTGGACATTAAGAAATAATGAGAATAAACTTAAAGGCATTTTAAATGGAATTGATTATAAAGAATTCAATCCAAAAACAGATAAATATATCAAATATAACTATGATGAAACTGATTTCAAAAACAAAGAAAGATGTAAAAAAGAAATATTAAAAGATTTTTGGCTTGAATATAAAAAAGATAGACCGTTAATTGCTATTATTTCAAGACTTGTAGAACAAAAAGGCATTGACTTAATAAAATTTGCAGAAAATGAGATAAGAGATATTGATGCAGATTTTATAATTCTCGGAACGGGAGAAAAACGATACGAAGATTTCTTTGTATGGCTCAGTTATAACTCAAAAAATGTTAGAGCACGTATCGAATATAGAGCAGATTTAGGAAATAAAATCTATGCTGGAGCAGATATGTTCCTTATGCCATCAAGATTTGAACCTTGTGGGTTATCACAAATGATTGCATTAAAATATGGAACAATCCCAATAGTAAGAGCAACTGGAGGGCTTGAAGATTCAATAAAAGGTTATCCACTAGAAGGTGCTAATGGATTTAAATTCTTTAATTACAATGCTAGCGATATGATATCTGCTATAAAATATGCAGTAGATACATACAAAAACAAAAAAGTCTGGAAAAATCTTGTTAAAAACGCAATGGACGCAGATTTTTCTTGGACACACAGTGCAAAAGAATACATAAAAACGTATAATGAACTAATTAGTTAATTCATCATACACACGCTTAACTTCTTTTATATCTTGCCAAGTCAGCCATTTTGGACTGCCTTTTTCTCGTGAATCGTTTCTCAATAAATATGAAGGATGAAAAATTGGCATCATTTTAGCCTGATAAGGACCATCAAACCATTTACCTCTAACTTTTGTTATTCCACCTTTATCTGGCAACAATGAATTTAATGCAACACTGCCACAAATAAGGATTATTTTGGGCTTTAATACGTCTATTTGGGCTTCAAGGTATTCTTTACACGCTTCTTTTTCTTCAGGCAAAGGATTTCTATTTTCAGGTGGTCTACACTTTATGGTATTACATATATAAACATGTTCTTTTCTAGAGAGACCGACACAGTCAAAAATCTTATCCAATAATTGTCCTGCCTTACCAACAAAAGGTTCACCTTTTTGGTCTTCCCAATATCCAGGAGCTTCTCCAACCAACATTAATTTACCATTTGGCGTCCCAGAAGAAAAAACTATATTTGTTCTACTTAAATGTAATGAACACTTTTTGCACTCTGAGCATTTATGTTTAATTTCATTCAAAACTTCATACATATTCGCACCAAATTTTCTTAAATCATAATACTACAAATTACACTTTCATATAAGGTTGTTTTTTTTCTTTGCGTTATAATGAAATAAGAAAAGAATGAGGCGGATTATTATGTGGAATTATACAGATAAAGTTGTTGATCACTACAAAAACCCAAGAAATGTTGGCTCTATAGAAGATGCTGACGCAATAGGAGAAGCGGGCTCACTTTCTTGTGGAGACATGCTAAAACTATATTTAAAGGTGGATAAAAACGGAATTATTACTGATGCAAAATTTCAAACGTTTGGTTGCGGAAGTGCTGTTGCAAGTTCTAGCATCTTAACTGAAATGGTTATCGGCAAACACATTGATGAAGCAAGAAAAATAACAAATAAACAAATTGTAGATGAACTTGGAGGACTGCCTCCTGAAAAGATGCACTGTTCTGTTATGGGGCATGAAGCATTAGAAGCAGCAATTGCAAATTATTATAACGAAGAAATAACAATACATAATGATGAAGAACTTGTTTGTAATTGTTTTGATATTTCTAAATCATTCTTAATTAATGAAATAAAAGCCAATAGTCTTAAAACACTTGAAGATGTTATTAACTATACAAAAGCAGGTGGTGCTTGTGGCAGATGTCAAGGTAAAATAAAAGATATTCTTGATGAAATAAATGGAGTACAACAACAAAAAGAAGAACAACTTACAAAAACTCAAATGATTATAAAAATCAATAACATTATTGAAAAATATATATCTCCAGAACTAAGAAAAGATGGTGGCGATATTGAACTTATTGATGTTGAAGATTATCAGATAAAAGTAAAACTTTCTGGACGATGCCAATCTTGTAATCGTTCAAAACTAACACTAACGCACTTCGTTGAAGCAACATTAAAAGAACATATTAATGACAATATAGAAATCATTCAGGTGTAAAATGACAAACTCTAGAATAATATATTTAGATAATAACGCAACAACAAAAGTTGATAAAAAAGTAGTAGAAGCAATGCTTCCATATTTTTCAGAAAACTACGGAAATCCATCAAGCATGTATGAACTTGGTGGGAAAAATTCTAAAGTTATTCAAGAATCACGAGAAACAATAAAAGAGTTTTTTGGCGCAAAAAATGCAAAAGAAATACTTTTTACTGCTTCTGGCTCAGAAAGCGCAAACACGGCAATAAGAGGCATTTTGTCTGCTGATCGTTCAAAGAACCACCTCATTACAACAAAAGTAGAACATCCTTGTGTTCTTAATCTTCACAAACAACTTGAAAAAGAGGGTTATAAAATAACTTATATTGGAGTTAATTCGATAGGGGAAATTAACGAAGATGAACTATACGATGCTGTTAATGAAAAAACTGCTTTAGTATCTTGTATGTACGCAAACAATGAGACAGGAACCATTTTCCCTGTTGAAGAAATTGCAGAAAAAGTAAAATCAAAAAATAGAAATACAAAAATATTTGTTGATGCCGTTCAAACTGCTGGCAAAATAAAACTTGACGTACAAAATACAGAAATTGATTTTATGGGCATTTCTGGTCATAAATTCCACGCGCCAAAAGGAATTGGGGCACTTTACATAAAATCACCAAATCTTATAACACCTCTTGTAATTGGAGGACATCAAGAAAGTGGTAAACGTGCAGGGACAGAAAATGTTCCTTATATTGTTGGTATGGCAAAAGCAGCACAAATGGCGCAAGATAGTTTAGAATACGAACTTACCACAGTTAAAAGATTAAGAGACAAACTAGAAACCGCTATTCTTTCAAAAATATATAATGCAAGACTGAATTCTTCATCTCAAAATAGAGTTCCAAATACAACAAATATAGGTTTTGAATATGTAGAGGGTGAATTAATACTTCTAAACATGAACGACTATGGAATATGCGCAAGTTCAGGAAGCGCTTGTACATCAGGAAGTCTCGACCCAAGCCATGTATTAAAAGCAATGGGAATTCCATTTACTGCGCTCCACGGAAGTATTAGGTTTAGTCTTAGCAGATATAATACAGAAGAAGAAATTGATTTCACTATAGAAAAAATGCCTAAAATAATGGAAAAACTAACCAAAATTTCACCATTCCAAAAAGAACTTGCAGAATTAAAAAGACGCAAAGGTCTTATTTAAAATACAAATAACCAACCAAATTTAGTTCTATAGTTCCATATATGAGGCGTATTCTACTATCATCAATTACTTTTGCATCACCAAAAGAGAGCGTGTCAGCACCTAAGTCTTGTTTGGTTTGTTGGGCAGTTACAGATAGAACCTTGTTTGTACCTTGCGATAAATCAAGCATATACATATCTTTTGCTATTTTTCGACAAGACAATCTATAATACCCTGGGAAAATTACTTCTCCTGTAGAAGAATATGCCTTCATTGGTATCATTACTGTATGTTCTTTAGCAGTACCATCTTCTGCGGTTTGTTCATCTACAAAATTTTTAAGATAAGTCTCATCAGACATTGGAGAAAATGGTTGTACTTCGTTTCTTAATTTTTTTTGCTTTTTAGAAAGAGAACGTTCCTTTAACATTTTTACAGTCTTTTGAAAACTCGCATCAGTAACAGGTTTTTGATCACTAAATCCTTCATTAAAGACTGACGAATTTGCACCCCAAGACGCATTTTTATCATCTTCAGCAGCACAAGACAATGTACAAAAAACAAAATTTACAACTATAACAAGTATAAAGAACCAATATCTCATATCTATATAATACTGTTTTTTTATGCTATGTAAAGTTTTTGTTTGATATATTTTGTGTTATTTTTTATAAAAATATGTTATATTGATACAGTAAAGTAAGGGGAAGGTTGTTCATAATGAAAAATAAAAGTGTTATTCTAATAGTTATATCTGTTTTACTTTTTGTATATGCTCTACTCGTTGGTGTTATTCCTTCAATAATGAATAAGTCTTTCAAAAGAGAAGCCTTTGAGAAGAAATTAACTGAAGCCATTGGATTAAATACAACAATTGGCACATATACAGTCAGAGTAAAACCAAATTTTGAAACTATAGTCACAATAACAGAGTTAAAAGTTGAATTTCCAGATGCACAACCAGTTTTTAAAGCTAAATCAGCAGAATTAACTACTAACTATTCAAGTTTATTTACAAAAAAATATGTAGTTAAAAACTTAGATTTAAGATTTGTTAGATATGATGACTTAATATTGCCTGATGGACAAAATAAAATTGGATTCTTACCATCAAGAATAACACCAAAACCTTTTGGGACAAGAACAATTACAATTGTTGCAGGTCCAGTTTTTGCAAAAAACATTGAAATTTCTCGCACTAAATCAGAACCATATTCTTATAAAAAAGAATCCTATAGACAATTAACTTATACAAAAGATCAAGTTAGAAGTTTCTTAAGTTCACTTCAATTGAGTAATATAAAAGTAAAATAAAAAGAGAAAGGAAAAATATGAAAAAAACATTATTAACATTATTATTAACAGGTATTATCACTGTGTCTTATTGTGCTACTGCTCAAGCCGCAGATATTACATTTACGAAACCGACAATAAAATTTAACACAACAAAAGAAGAAGCTCAAATTCAAAAAGCAAAATCTGATATTGAAAAAGCAAAAGCAGATGCAAAAGCACAACAAGAAAAACGCGAAAAAGAAATTAAGGCAAAACAAGAACAAAACAAAAAAGCAGCAGAAGCAAAAAAAGCAGAAAAAGAAAAAGCATATAATAATGTAAAACAAAATGCAAAAGACACAGCAGATAGCTTCAAAAACCTTTTCAAATAAAATAAAAAAAAGACCTCAAAGGAGGTCTTTTTTATTGACACGAATAACAATTACAATGTAAATTATAAATGGGGGATAAAAGGAGATATAATATGAAAAAGATATTAATAACATTAACTGCGGTATTAATTGCATCTGGATACAATCTAACATATGCAAATGAAACAACTGGGCAAGAAATGATAACAATTGAAATACCTGCAAATCAAATTGAAAATATTGATGTTAAATACAAAAATCAACCAGATACAAATTCTTCAAAATTAAAAGAAGCAACAGACAAAACTGTAGAAGCAACAAAAAAAGGTTATGAAAAAACAAAAGATGCGACTATAAAAGGATATGAAAAAACTGTTGATGCCACAAAAAAAGGATACGAAAAGACAAAAGATGCAACAATTAAAGGCTACGAAAAAACTGTTGATTTTACAAACAAAACTGTAGATAACACTAAAGAGTTTTTTGATAATTTAAATCCAAATAAACCAGTAACTCTTGAAAGTTTAGAAACAACAGCAACAATTAAAACATTAAAAATAGAAAGAGATACCAAAAAAGCTGCTTACAAATCAAAAATAAAAGATATTAATGCACAAATCAAAGCAGCAGAATATTCTACAACATTAACTGATGTTGAAAGACAAAATAAAATATATACTTTAAACAAAGAAAAAGAATCCTTGATAAAACAAAGAGATACGATTGTAAAAGAATATAACGAAAAAATTAAAGAAATCAAGAAAAAATAAAAAAAGAGCTTAAATGCTCTTTTTTTATAGTAAAATTATCTTGTAGGAAATTAGGAATCTTTTATGCATATATTATTTGGTATTCTCGGGATTATAGCAATGTTAGCCATAGCATTTTTTATGTCTAACAATAGAAAAGCAATTAACTATAAAACTGTTATTGTTGGTTTATTTTTGCAATTCTTTCTTGCGGTATTTATCCTAAAATTCAAACCAGGAAAAGTGATTTTTGAATATATCGGAAAATTCGTAGAAAAAATACTTGATTTCGCTACAGAAGGTTCAAATTTTGTTTTTGGACCATTATCAAATAGCCCAGATGTTTTAAGAGAACTTTTTGGAGATAAAGCATTCATCTTTGCATTAAATTTAATTCCAGCACTTATATTTATGATGATACTTGTAAACATTTTATACTATTACGGCATAATGCAGAGAGTTGTTGCATTCTTAGGTAAAATAGTAAACAAATTAATGGATGTATCTGGTGCCGAGGCATTATCAAATGTAGCAAGTTCTTTCGTTGGACAAGTTGTTGCTCAGATTATGATAAAACCTTATCTTCCCAATTTAACAAGATCAGAAATTTTAGCATCTATGACAGGTAGTATGGCTTGTCTATCTGGTGGTTTAATTGCGGTATATGCAGGTTTAGGGATACCTCCACAATATATGCTAGCCGCTTGTATTATGGCTGCTCCTGGTGCACTTGTTGTTTCAAAAATAATATATCCGGAAACATTAGAGCCACAAACTAAAAACGATTTTAAAATAAAACAACATAGAACAGATGTAAATGTACTTGATGCCATTTCAAAAGGGGCATCTGACGGTATGAAAGTAGGTTTAAACGTCATTGCAATGTTAATTGCTTTAATTGCTCTTATTGCCCTAGTTGACTATTTCTTAGGCAAAGTTGGATTTTTACTCCATAACTATTTACATCTAAACTTATCTTTTATTGGACTTGACATAGAACACTTATCAGTAAAAATGATTTTTGGAAAACTATTTTCTGTATTCGCATTTTTAATCGGCATCCCTTTTAACGAAGTAACAACTGTTGGTTCTTTATTAGGAACAAAATTCATATTGAATGAAGCAATTGCATTTACAAATCTTGCATCAATAGAAAATGTAATTTCTGAAAGAAGTTTTATAATTGCAACTTTTGCACTATCTGGATTTGCAAATCTTTCATCTGTTGCAATTCAAATTTCTGGTATAGGAGAGATTGCACCAAATCAAAGAAAAAATCTTGCGAGAATGGGAATAAGAGCCCTTATTGCAGGAACTCTAACCTCATACATTTCAGCGTGTATGGCATCAATCTTAATATAAAAATGAACTAACCTTCTAAATCTATTTTTGGTTTATTTAAATATTCTTTAAAAACAGGATTTATTGCATATACTTGTGCATTAATATCTTTATTTATAAATCTATCTTTTACAGTAGAAAGATACATATGTATTTTTTTGTTAGAAGGAGTATCAACAAATTTTTCTGCTGCTTTATATTCTTCAAACTCTCTCTTAGAGAAAGGAAGAATTGTTGCAACTCTGCAAGAATGAACAATATACTTACGCCCTTCAGGAGAAGTTGATATTTCTGCTTTGTCATATTTTTCGGTTGCTTGTCTTATCTCTGCGTTAGTCTCATCAGCATATGGGTAGTAATAATACGTTTCATAATGAGAAGGGATACAAAGGACAGGATCAACATCAATATTTTTAGATGTCCTTCCCCATAAACCCTTAAAAGACTGGCTTGTATTAATGTTAGTATAGTTAGACCCTATAGATGATATATTCATTTTAAATCCCATTTTCACTACCAGTAATAACAAAAACCCTAAATATTTTTTTTGCTATTAAGTTAAGAAATTTGTACTATTTATTAATAGAAAAGTAAATATCTTTTAATCTTTTTTTACTTATATGAGTATATAACTGTGTTGTTGATACATCACTATGCCCTAATAATTCTTGAACAATCCTCAAATCAGCACCATTTTCCAATAAATGTGTAGCAAAAGAATGCCTTATTGTGTGTGGAGAAATATTTTTATTTATTTGTTTTCCTAAAGAATGAATAAATTCATACACATGATGGTTGGCAGGTTTGTTTGATGGGTCTATATTAGTAAGATCTTTGATATTTCGATTATAAGTATCTAATAATTCAGAAGACTTTTTAAAGCTATCTTGTGTTATATA
>JAFQOI010000161.1 GCA_017403285.1 bacterium | reverse complement strand
GTTTATGGAGGCATTAAAATCTGATAGTAGTATAGTAAAACTGATAAAATATGAGGATGCTAATCTTCAAAATACATATTGGTTGTTTACAAAAGAAATATATAATCTATCAATAAAATCATATAAATTAATATCAAAATCTTCCAAATAAATTTTTGTAGCCAAAAACGATAATGCAGTAGAGTTTCTAATTATAGGAAATGTTCCATTTCCTAGACATTTTAAAAGTTCTTTATAAAAAAGAAGATCACGAGTGCGAATATTTATTTTTCCATTATTGAGTTTTAAGTTTATAAGATCAAACAGAGTATTAATATTTATGTTCGTAAAAAAATTATTAATGTCTAATTTTATAAAATGGGTGTAAGATTGTGAATTATTATTTATTTCCTTACAATAATTATTGTAATCTTTTTTATAATTAAAACGATTTTTAGTTATTTCTCCTGCGTAAAATGTTTTTATTTCTCTATTTTCATAACTTTGAGTGTAGAATGTTGAGATGTGTTTTGTGAATGCGGAAATAAAGAGAAAAAATATAGGGGAAATATTAGTTGCTTTTCTATATGTCCCATCATTTTTTAATATATATGAATTACAAATATTCCAAGTGTCAAAGTGGTAAGTAAATGCTCCTGTTTTTATCCATTTGTAAAAAAAATCTTTACTTTCAATAAATTTTTTATCTTCCCTTGTTAATTGAGAAAAAGGAAATAACTGAATATAAGGACTTTTATAAAAACTTTTTAATATCCCAAAAACAGAAGATTTCCAACTGTCATAATCAAAATCAATCATATAATAAGATTATCATGAAAAATAAAATTCACCCAGCCTTCCACACCTTTGCCATTTCGTAGAGGTCGATTAGACACAATAGAGGGCTTTGTTTTCCTGTTAGAATTTTTTCTATTACATCTGGCGTTAGTAGCCGCAGGCTCATTAATCTTGCCACATAAGAACTCTCTTTCTCTGCTTTTGTCAGCAAACCTAGTTCGTATTTTTGGAAGTAATAGACCCCTTTGGCTATTAGACTTTTGGGAAGAGAAAAGAAAACTTCCACAACAGGAACGAGAAAAATTAAGAAAACTTCTTCGATCTTTACCCATAGGGCAATACAAGAAGAAGAACTAATTTCTCACATTCCAGACGACATAGACGAAATACTTCCAAAGGTTAAAAAGCCTAGCGATAAAGTAATACAAAAAATAATTACACCTATTTCTACAAGGCTAGAAAGTATTAGCCCTAGAATTAAACACGCAGTTAGAAAGTTTGAGCTTGATAGTGCTTTAACAGAAAATAAATACGCTGAAACTGTTAAACCATTTATTGATAATCTATTTATATTCTGAAAATAAAAATCTAAGTGAGTTAATTGATTTTATTAATGAAAAACACAAACAAACTGGATTAAATAAACTAGAAATAGCAAGACAGATTGGAGATGAAGAATATTTATTATACGAAAATTATGATATAATTTTTTCAAACTATTGGAATTGCAAGTATGAACTAAATGCTAGAGAACAAGGTGAAAAAACAAAAAGAAAGGCTGAATATTTTGAAGAAAGACAAAAACTCAGACAAACTTCTTATACTAGACAAGATTTCATCAGACGAATTGCGAGTGGTAGATCCGTATTACAATCCTACAAATATGACATTGGAAGAATTGGAAGTGGATTTATTGAAAAAGGGAATATTAACAGAGGAACAAATCAAGAGAGTAAGACGGAAAAACTAATCTCCCACATCCCTGACGATATCGACGAAATATTACCTAAGGTTAAAAAGCCTAGTGACAAAGTAATTCAAAAAATAATCACACCAATTTCTACAAGGCTAGAAAGTATTAGCCCTAGAATTAAACACGCAGTTAGAAAGTTTGAACTTGATAGTGCTTTAACAGAAAATAAATATGCTGAAACTGTTAAGCCATTTATTGATAATCTTTCTAAGATGAGCGAATCTGACTATGCAAAATATGACCTTGCGTTAAAAAATGGCAATATTGAAGTAATCAACAAAATAAAATGCTAAAAATTTCACTTTTTTGAACTATGCTGTTGCAATAATTTTTCCAATAGTATCATCAAATTCTTTTATAGTTCTAATATATTCATTAAATTTAGCAGAATCTATAGTTGGTCCCTTTTTAGAATATATTGTTGCTTCTTTACAAGGAGTACATCCAGCAATATGTTCATATATAGTTACGCCTGTTCTAGGGTCGATTTTATATACTACTGACCCATCCAGTTCTCCTGTTTTTTCTAATTCCATAGCTTTTTGAGGTCGATATTGGTGCCCTCCAAGCGGAGGAATATTATGCTGCCTATAAAATCCTATTTTATCTTCACCATTTGGATAAATAGCGTAATTATAAGGTTCCTTTGAAGAATATGGATACGTTAAATTTAGCGACTTATTTGGAAAATTGAAACCTTCTTTTGTCTTTATTCTAAGGTTCATTTCCCCCTTTTTATCACTTTCTATATATGCATCTATATATTTTGTATCTTGAAGAGCACCATACGATTGGTTAATTGTTTCTAATGTATAATCACTACATTTTTTCAATGCTTTTTGCGTCATTTTATTTTGTGAAATTTGCAAACTACCAAAACTAAGGGAATGATTTCTGTTGTTATTTATTGAGAACATTCTTTATTTTCCTTTTCTTTCTTGATTAAAGATACTTATATGATTATATGAGTTGTATGAATAATTAAAATTGCCCATTTTTAAATTATATTTATAAAAATTTACAATATATAGAAAAAAATATAAGAAAAACCAACAAAGTAAATTTTAAAAGGTCTAGAACAAACTTTAAATATTCAAAACAAAAACCATGTGTGATTACGACATAACCTTTTATTAAATTTTATACTATAATTATCCAGAGGATGTTATGGAAGGAAAGAAACAATCTAAGACAGTTTTTGTGCTTGAAGGTGGTGCAATGCGTGGGTTATACTCCGCAGGTGTTTTAGATGTTTTTATGCAAAATGGGGTTTCTACTAATGCGATTTATGGCGTTTCGGCTGGCGCATTATTCGGCATAAATTTTAAATCAAAACAAATCGGCAGAGCCATCAGATACAACCTAAAATATGCTCACGAAAAGAACTATATGGGGCTATATTCTCTTATTACAACTGGCGATATTATGAATAAAAAATTCTGCTTCGATAAGTTAGTTCATGAATTAGATAAATTCGATTTTGAAACTTTTGACACTTCGCCAATTGATTTTTATGCAGTTGTAACCAACGTAGAAACGGGTAAAGCCGAATATATGAAAATCACAAACTCAAGACAAGAATTGGAGAAATTAAGAGCTTCAGGCTCTATGCCGTTTGTATCAAGACTGGTTGAAATTGAAGGTTCAAAATATTTAGATGGAGCAATATCCGATCCTATTCCATTTAAAAAAGCACTTGAAGAAGGTTACGAAAAAATCATTGTTGTTTTAACAAGGGCAGAACAAGACCCAAAACGCAAGGAAAATATGCCATACAAATTAGTTTATAGAAAGTATCCAAACTTTATCAAATGTGCTGAAAAACAACTTGATATCTATAATGAATCACTTGATTTAATTAGAGAATACGAGGAAAAAGGTAAGATTATTGTTCTTCGCCCATCTCAAAATCTAAAAATTGCAAGAGTTGAAAAAAGTCTAAAGAAACTAGCTGCAATCCACAAACTAGGAATAGACGACTGCACAAAAAAACTAGACGAAATCAAAAAATATCTTGATAGCTAAATTAAATATTTTCTTATATCTATGTTTTATACCCCACTAAGATATATTAGAAATATGAATAATTTTTAAATTAGTTAGAGGATTTTTACGTAATAAATTTGTAAAAGTTTGTAAATCCATTCTCATTTTTTGTAAATTTTAAATTCCATTTTTTCTTTCTTAGGACATAAGGAACGTAAAGGAATAAAATATGGATGTAAAAGGAATTTCGCCTATTATAGGCTCTAATTGTGCTACTCAAAAAACGAACTTTAAAAAAAGTTGGTATGGTGTATCAGACACTTTTGATAAAAAACGAACTGAAGAAAAGAAACCATTCAAAACAAAGGTAAAAGAATTTTTCCAAAAAACGAAAAACTATTTTGCCATTGGGCTTGCTTCAATTGTTAGTGCATTAGCCGTTTTCACCACAATGAAAATTAAAAATAACAAACTAAAAGAAGAATGTGAAAAAATACAACAACAACTTGAAAACGTTGTTTTACCTGAAAAGTTTAAAGACAACGTCAAAGAAAAAATTGAGATATTAAATAGAACAGAATTATCATATTCTCCAACAACGAGAATCGATATTGAAGACCATACTTGGGGAAAAGTAAAACAAAAACCAGAATTTGTTATATCAGGCAAGAATGAAAAAACAACTATCAGAAATGATGCTCAACAACTAAAATATCCAAATTTTGAGACTGGCGAAGCATATTCTTTTGAATTTCCAATAAGTTCAGAGATAAAAGTTTCACACGATCACAGAGAAATCACTCCACAAGAAAGGACTATAACAACAGTAAGTGAATCTTATGCAGACTCTTTAGTTTGGAATAACGATAAAATTGCCAGAGACTTAATGCAAAACTTCTATGATGGACATGGACAAACATTAGATGGTGTTAAATTTGATGTTGAACCAACTCCTGATGGAAAATATAGAGTAAAAATTCAAGGTAAATCTACATACTCACCCGATAAAGCAATTTTGTTAGGGGAAAGCTCTAAGAAAAATGACGACAAAGCAGCAGGCAACTACGGCGAAGGTCTTAAAATGGTTGTTTTAAAACTTTTAAGAGAAAAAGGAGCAGATGAAGTTAATATTGCTTCCGACAACTGGAATGTAAATTGGAAGTTTGAAGATAGTGGCTTTGATAAAAAAGTTTTAAGTTATCAACTTGATGAAATTCCACAAATAAATGGTAATTATATTGAGTTTAATACAGATAATGTCGATTTTATAAAATCAATAATTAATTCTTTTGATAAATTCTATCATTACAACAATCCTTCATTCAAATGCCCCGATTTTGAAAATAATATCGTTGGAATCAACTTAAAAGATGAAAAAGAGAAAGGAAAGTTTTACATTGCCGGTCAAGCATTTGAACTAGATGGCGATTATGATGGTTTAAATGGTATGGATATTTATATCAAGAAAAAACCACCTATATCACACGATGGCAACTTCATTTTTGACCCATCTAGAGACAGGACTTCTTTAACTAGGGATAATTTAGAAGCACTTGGTGCTTGGGTTATGTCAAAAGACAATATGCCAAAAGAAGAAGCGGTTAAATTGTTACACGCAGTGGAAGAATACTGGGATGTTGGAACAACAAGAGCTATGTTTAAACACAAAACAAAAGGAACTTCTTTTATTTATGGTTTGATTAAAGGTGCTTACAATAGAGGTGATTTACATATCCAATTCCCTGAAAAATATGTTGCCGATTCTTATCGTGTATCTGTCTCTTTAGCCAATATGTATGTAAACGCTGGTTATAAAATCTGTTCTTCATATTTTGACCTTATAGGGATGGAATCTATTGATGAATTGGTAACAGAAACAAGAAAACACAAACCACTTGAGCCAACTCAAGCAGAAAAGAATAAAATATTAATCTTAAAAGAAGCTATTCAACTACTAGCACCTGTTTTAAGAGAAAATAATATGTTTGAAGAAGATGAACTTAACACAAAAATCTTTATTTACGATAGGAAAGGAAGTAATGAAGATGAAGCATATGATGACGTTTCAGGTGAAGCAATTATTGACAAGAAAAAATCACTTGGCTTTTGGCTTGATAGAGAAACAATGAAAGAAGGAAGTTTTTCAAGCCTTTTAAGTACATCACTACACGAACTCACCCACAAATTTGGTGGCGACAGCAGTGAAATTTTCTCATACAAATTAACAGATGTTATGGAAAAAGTATTTGAAGCAATCAATAACAATCCAAATTTAGCAATTCAATTAAAAGTTCTCGAACAAGCTTGGGACGCACAAAAATAAATTTAAAAGGGTCGGATTATAATCCGACCCTTTTAAATTTTGTTAGTCATTTAGAACAAATTTTCAGAATAACTAGGCACTTCCGTACACATACAGTGCAATCCGCCTTTTCTTTCTTCTAAAATTTTTGAAATTGGATTAAAACTACTCCCTTCAATAAAATGTATATTTTTAGGGTTTAGATGCGGCACAACAGCTTCTATAAATAATTTTTCAAAACTTGTTCCAATTTTTCTTGCTATTGAGTCAGTTAGTCCAATCTTTTTTTCCATCCCTGATTTACCAGTAATAAAAACTGTTTCATTACTTCTATCTTTGAAAGTAATTGCATTTGAATAATTCAAAAGATGTGTAGGATTTTCAATATTATTACCTCTATTCCATTTTGAAAAATCATAAATTCTTGACGGTACAGGTATCGCCTTAAATCCGTTTTTTTTAAGAACGTCTAGTGTTTCTTCATCGCATCCTTTATACAAATATTCATCCACACATTTTTTAAACGCAATTGTTTCTTCTTCTAAATTTTTAATTACTTTTTTTATTTCTCCTGCTTCTTCATCATCAGGATTTTGTTCAACAAACTTAATACAAGCAATTTTAAGTTTATCCAATGCTTCAATCATTAACTTATCATTCGCAACTAAAACTTTATTGTCTCCTATTGGCGTAATAAATAAATCTGCATGAAAATCTGCGTGTGGTAAAGGAATAACTTTTTTTACGCCAAAAGTATCCTCATATCCTTCTAGTTCACATACTCCATACCTATTTTTAGCAGTTAGGATTACTTGCTCCCCATCTTTATTAGTAACAAAGAATATATTGCCACCCTCTAAATGTCTATATGCCAAAGGATTATCCAAACTTGCGAGGCAATCGCCTTCCATTCCGTATATTTCCCCATAGGCAGAAGCGGCTGTATAGTCTGAAGATATTATTTTTTTATTCGGAGTAAAATACAAATCATCTTGAAGCCAAGGTGTATCTATGTAATTTGCTTTTTGAATATCTACTCTATGTCTTGTTGCAATCATCCCCAATTGATTCATAAGATAATCACTTCCAAAATCAGCCCTTTTTTGCACAAGAATAGTATCAAGTTTTCTTGCTTCATACCCCTTGAAATTTATGTACCCATTCGTATTGGCAATATTTTGTATTTTCATATAAGAATAAACACATCTAAATTTAATTTTTGCTTAATTTAGACAGTTTATTCATTTAATTATTAAAGCCTAATATCCTATAGAATTGAAATGATTTTACAAATATGTAGAATTCATTCTTATTTCTCAAAAACTAGCATTTTTTTTTGGGGGGGCACAAACTAGTCCATATTTGTCGCACAGATACAGTATTATAGAAATAAGAATTAAAGGAGAACTATGTTTGATTTTGACAATGATGGTGATTTTGATTTAATGGATATTGTTGAATCCGATATCCAATATGGTTTCTTTGAAGAAGATGACAAAATTGCAAATCTTCGAATAAAAAAACAAGTAAAAAACAAAAAACAAAAAGTATCTGGGGTATATTCAAATTTTAATTATCTATAACTGCCGACTTTTCTTCCATTTTTGTCATATTCAGTTACTCTTCCTGATGAATCTTTTTTAAACGAGCCTATTTTTCTTCCGTAGGCATCATATTTTGTGGTTACACCATTCGAACCTGTTTTATAACTTCCAGTTTTACGTCCGTATTTATCGTATTCATTATAGCCTGATGATGTTTTGCGATAACTTCCTGTCTTTGCGCCATTTTTATCGTATGAATTGTATCCACTAGATGTTTTCCTGTAAGAGCCTGTTTTAGAACCATATTTGTCGTATGTATTAAACCCTGAAGATGTTTCACGATAAGAACCAGTCTTACTTCCGTATTTGTCATATGAATTAACAGCTGCTTCACTCACTCCGAATGACAGAAATAAAAAACTAAATAAAAATAAACTTAAAATAATCTTTTTCATAAACACCTCATATAAAAGTATAACGAGTTATATTTTAGTTTGTTCAAATTTAACTTGTCTTTGCAAATGATATGAATAGCATTTTTTTGGATTATTATGCGAAATAATAAAATATGAAGGAATTGAATAATTTATTTTTATCCCTGGACATAAATTATTTTCATAAGTATACCCTGACTTTATATCAAGATAACACTTAATGATTTCTGCACAAACTGCACGAATATTATATTCAGACAAACTATCAATTGGTATTTTAATTTTAAATATTGTTGGAGTCCCAATTCTAATCAACTTTTCATAAGCATACTCACCAAACATACGAACAAAATAATATGTCACCATTTCACTTCCAAATAAAACATAATGGGAACATTCTTTCTCAAATTGTTGCGGAAGGAACAGCCCAAAAAGTGCATTTTCCAGTTTTCTATTTTCTATCGCCTCTTCTAATTTGATTTTGTCTACATCTGATAATTCTATTTTTATTTCATTTAAATATTTATTAAAAAGAGATATATAAAACTCTTTCGAGGGAATTTGTATTCCATTTTTATAATAATCGTCAACATTAAAAGCTTTGCATCCATGATACAAAATTATGTTATTTTGCTTAATAATATCAATTAGAACTTGTTCCTTGTTCGTTAGTTGATAATTTGTTTCACTCAAAAAATCCAATTTATCATACTTGGGTATATTTAAATTGTTTTCTTTCACAATATTATCAAAAGACTCAACCCAATCACGTTCATTTAAATCAAAATCAATTTTCCCCATAATATCAATAATTTTACAAGAAAATCCATTTAACATACAATATAATTATCAAAAGGAGTTTATTATGGCAGAAGTTGGATTTTTTCCAAAATATGAACAAAAAGAAAACCGAGTTACAAATTACACACTATTAGTTCTCAAGCAACTCTACAATGAAAGTCCTAAATTATTTCAAGAATTTATGGTCAACCTAATAAAAAATGATGAACACAATATTGATGTTGGAGTCAATTTTTGGCAACAAAAAGGCTATGAGTGCGATAACGGAAAATCCATTCTTGATGGTGTAATAACTCAAAGTGCTTTCACAATTTTTGTGGAAACAAAATTATCAGACTGGTTTTATTCTGAACAACTAAACACTCATCTTTCAAACCTTACAAAAATAGAAGGGAAAAAAATATTTTTAGCATTATGTAACTTTGATGGACAAAAATCAGACATTTTTGAAAAGTTTATGGAAGAATACAAATCTGCCACCGATATAATTTTTGCATATTTTGACTTTGGTAACTTCGTTGATATTTTAAAATCACTCAAACAACAAATAAAAACTGAGCACTTAACAACCATTATCGATGAATTTGAAGAATTTTTATACAATGAAAATTTATTACCAACTTGGAAATATCGTCTAGATGTTGTCAATTGTGCACAAACAAAAAATTTTGTTAAAACGCATTTTGCATATACTTGCCCTGAAGCGAAAGGGCACTACAAACACTCACGCTCTAGATATTTTGGCATATATGAAAATAAAAAAGTTGATACTATTGCTGAAATACAAGGAGTTTGTGCCATTGATAAAAATGATAAAATAGAAGTTTCTTGGTGGGACAATGACAATTGTAGCGAAAAAGAAATTATTGAAAAAACAAAAAATCTCTTAAATAAAATTCCAGACTATAGACCAATTCAAGTCTTTCTGTTAGACAACATTCGAGATGGGGTGAATTTCTTTAAAGATTCTACCGGAGGAATGTTCGGTAGCAAAATTTATTTCAATGTCGATAACTCGATAAAAAATATTGATGATTTATTTAATACCTTACACAACAAAGGCTGGAATAATTATTAATCAATATAAATACTTTAGTATTTACTTCATATCACGAAATCGGACATATAAGTTTAAAAAAAGGTATTAAACTTCATTTAATACACCCATATTTGTCGTGTGCATGATCAATAATAGATTTGACAAGATAAATAACATCGTTTTTGCGAATATTTGAAAGGAAATTTATGACGAATGAAAAAATACTAGAAAAAATTTTAACAGAGATAAAAATAAATAAAGAACCTGACTTAAAAACTGGTTTTAAAGAATTAGACTATATTTTATCTGGGGTTGAACTTGGTTCTATAATAACAATCGCTGCAAGACCTGCAATGGGAAAAACTTCATTGTCTTTAAATTTGCTAAATAACTTTTGCGAACAGGGCAAAAAATGTTTATTTTTAACAACCAGAGAATCTGAAAGATTATTGTTAAAAAGACTATTAATCCAAAAATCAGAAATAGGTTTTCATAAAATCACTCAAGAAAAAATTAATAAAACGGATATAAAAAAAATGGAAACTGCAAAAAATGAAATCTGTAATTGGGATTTTAAAATAAAAAATTATACTAGTTTCGGATTTAAGGAAATTGAAGAAATAATTGAGAAAGAAAAAGCTGATTATATTTTCATTGATGATATTCAATTACTTGTATATGATGAAGATTGGATTTTAAAAGAACTGAAAAATACTGCGCTAAAACAGAATATTATCATTTTTTTAACATCATCTTTATCAAGAAATTTAGAACATCGCACAGATAAAAGTCCATTGCTTTGTGATTTAAAACAAACAACTGTTTTAGAAGATATTTCTGATGTAGTAATGATGATTTATAGAGAAGATTATTATAATAGTGAATCAAAAAATGATGCCGAAATTATCATTGCAAAAAACACTTGTGGCTGCTCCTGCACAATAAATTTAAAATTCAACCCAAAATGTACTAAATTTGATGAAAAGGAACTAATCTTCAATTTCTAAAACAAAAAAAGAGAGAGAATATCTCTCTTTTTATTAAATTATTTTATTTAAAAATTGATGCGGCATTGCTGAAGTTTTTATATGCAATTCCTTCAAAATCAACACCCGCCGTTCCTAGCAACATTGTTATTCTATCTTTGACAAGTTCTTTCGCATCACTATTCTCTATCGCCTGTAAAGAATTTATCAACTCAAACACTTCACCTTTAACATCTTCAGGCAAATTCATATGGTGCGCCCACTGCTTCATAGATATACCGGAAAGTTTAAATTGCGCTTCATCAAGAATTTTATTTTTTTCAGTAATAATTACTTCTTTTATTTCATCTGAATCTATATGTTTTAATAATTTATTTAAATCTACGGTCTGGGCATCTAAATTGCCAGTAATAGCCTCACTCCACAGAGCGAGCATAACTGGACTTTGTTCATCAATTCCTTGTTCTGCACAATACATTTGAATTTGATTTTCAATATCTTCTTTTTTTATTCCACTATCTGCTTCCATATATTCAAAAAATGCCAAACCAAGTTCACTTTTCTGCTCTGGGGAAAAATTAGAATACGACAATTCTAAACGGATATTAAGTTCGGAAAGTCGCTTATCATATTCAGATTGTGTCTTTTCTATTTCAGCATACATAGAGAAATCTTCACCTGAAGATGACTCAATATTAGATAATTGATTATACAATGAAGCGACATGTGATCCTTCTGCTGATTGTAAAGCCAATATTTCAAGACGAAGAATTTCTTGAGAGGTATTTTCAGGAAGAGGATTTTCACTATTTGCAAATTCACAAACTTCTTCAATTTTCGCTTCCAATCTATCTCTTTCATCTTCATCAATTGGAGTTGCCAATTCCTTAAATAATGGCGCTAATTCTTTCTTTAATGGATCTGGAAGATTTGCCATCTGCAATTCTTGTTGCATCATTTCATCAAATTTTGATGCATGCTCAGAATTTCTTGATATTTCTCTTTGTATAAAATTCTGTTCTTCAATATGTTGTGCCAAATAATAATAAGAAGAAGAAAGCTCATCTACATCCTGTTGTTGATTTGTCTGACCAAAAGAGAAAATAGAGTTAGATTCCTCACTGTTTTCTGTTTTTTCGTTTCCTGTTATAAATTCAGTAACAACACTTTGAATTTTCCCTAAAACATCAACTAAAGACATGTCATTTTCCTTCAACAAATAATATAAAAAGGCTATCGACAGATTTTTCTTAAACTTTAACAAAAAAAGACGTACATTAAAAAATGTACGTCTTTTTTTATTAAAGTGAAATTATCTTAAATCTTCACCAGAACGACTACGCATATATTCTTCAAAAACAGGATTTACTTCATCAATAGCATCACCGTAATATTCAGGTTCTGTAGAAGCTGATATAGTACTCATAGATGCTTGTTGCAAAATGTTTGGAAGAACAATTGTTCGAACTGGAGTTTCATCGTCTAAATCTTCACCAGAGCGACCACGCATATATTCTTCAAATGCTGGATCAAGTTGGTCAATAGAATCACCATACTCTTCAAGAACTTCTGCTGGCAAACCTTTTTCTGCAAGCTTTTCAGCAACTACTTTTTCACCCAATTTGCTTGTTAAAGTTGAGAAGCTTCTTGTATATCCAAATTCATTATCATAATAAGCTTTAATAACTAATTGATTACCATTGATTACTTTAATACTTTCTGGAACATACATTGCACTTTCATGACGATTTAAAACATCACTTGAAGCAGAACCTAAAGGTGCTTGAACAATTAAGTTTTTATATTCAGGATTTCTTTCAGCATCTTTAAGTACCATTTTTACTGTTTCAACATCTGTTTTTGTTTTTAAATTCAATACCATAATTGCCATTGAACCATTCGCAACTGGAACACGAGTTGCTTGACCGTCTAATTTTCCATTTAATTCCGGAAGAACAAGACCAACTGCTTTTGCCGCACCTGTGGTTGTAGGAATCATCGAATCAAATGAATTACGATTTTTTGACTCTGCTTTTGCTTTTGTTTTATCTGCTGTAAATTGAGTTGCAGTTGCAGCGTGTGTTGTTTCAATAAAGCCACTTTCAACACCAAAAATATCATTCATTAATTTAATAATTGGCGAAATACAAGTTGTCGTACAACTTGCCGCTGAAATTACATTTTTGTTTTCGACTGAATCTATTTCATCAATTCTATCATTATTAACACCAGCAACAACAGTTAAAGCACCTTTAACAGGAGCAGAAACAACAGTATATTTTGTCCCACTTGTTTCATTGAATTTAGCCGCAGCATCAACATCTTTTTTACTTCCACTTGTTTCCATTACAATATCTGCACCAAGTCCAGCAAAATCAATATCACCTCTTGTAGCTAACAGTTCAATTTTTTCTTCTCCGCCTCTTCTTGAAGCAATATTTAAATAAGTTTTTTCATCATCTCTTGTTACTGAATATTTTATAGAATCTGGTAATCTGCCCATTACGCTATCTGCTGTTAAAGTTGATTCAAGATGTTGAAGTGGAATGTCTTGAATTGTTTTTCCATTTTTCAAACCCATAGACCCCATATTGATAGCAACAATATTTAAGTTCTTATAAATATCAGAGAATGTATCCCAAGAATTATATACGCCTTGTGGTGCATGTTTACCTAAGGTATATTGCCTTAAAGCATTTTTTCCGATACGGCCTCCACCGCCATTAATACCAATATTTGCCAACCTTGGGTCATCTTTTTTCTCAATACCCTTAAAACTTGCACTATATGAGTGCATTGAACCAATAGAATTTACTTGCATAAAACTCCCTTTCTAAATATTTCTCTCTTAATTTGACCATGCAGAATACCATGAACGGTAACACGAATATAAAGCTAAAACAAAATTTTTTTTGCTAGTAAATTTTTTTCTTTTTAAAAAAATTTTTAAAGACCGACTTTATAACAAAATCGGTCTTTT
Source organism: bacterium (assembly GCA_017403285.1). Taxonomy (GTDB): domain Bacteria; phylum Cyanobacteriota; class Vampirovibrionia; order Gastranaerophilales; family Gastranaerophilaceae; genus Avigastranaerophilus. The sequence goes on along the minus strand of JAFQOI010000161.1, from coordinate 508 downwards.
TTTATGTAAGAAATAAGAAAGGATTAACTATGTTTATTTATGCATATTCTTCTGGATATTCGATAGGGTCTACTTCATCACCGTATTCACTATCATCCAAAGTAACAGCTGTTGGTTGTTGTGGCAATTCTGGTTGTTCTTCGCCTTCTTCTGTTCCAGCACCGCCTTCAGTTTCTGTAGATTCTTCAATAACTTCTTCTTCTGTTATATCATCTAATGATGCCAAGAAGTCTGCTGCATTTTTTTCTGCTTCTGCTTTAAGAGTAGCATTAAACGCCTCTAATTCTTCTTCGGATAAATCAAATTTTTCTTGTTCTGCACCGATTTCTTTTCTAAGTGCTTCAACTTGTTGTTCGTATATTTCAATTTTATCAGCGTGCATTTGAAGTTCTTCTGACATTGCTGCTTCTTCAGTGTCTTCTGTTTCTGTTGCAATATCAATATTGTAGTTTTCTGCTAACCAGTCAACGTCATCTAATGTGTTGTAACCTTGAATTGCTTCATCTGC
>JAFQOI010000160.1 GCA_017403285.1 bacterium | reverse complement strand
TTTTCTCTGTGTAGAGGTGATGAAAAAGATTGATTGCACTTTGCCGGATTACGATCAACTTTATGCTCAACTGAGAGCGGAATTGCTGGCCGGAGAACGTTATTGGTTCTCTGCGGAAGAGGAGCGTGAGATTCAGGAGAACAACCGTTTGTTTTACAAACAGTCGCCCGAAGAAGAAATCTTCTTCAAGTGTTTCCGTTTGCCGGATGCCGATGACAAGCCGGTATTGTTGTCGGCTACTGAAATTTTTTGCCGTCTGCAGAAAGCCTTTCCAGTTGCTTTCCGGGGAAGTAATGCCAGCTGCATGGGGAAGGTGTTGCATTCGTTGGGAGTCAAACGGGTCCGCACCCAATATGGAAGCGCCTATTGGGTGGTACCGGTATGACAGGACTTGCAGGAACTTTTATGGCTCCTGTAAGTGTATTTTATTGATTGATAGTTGATTATGTAGAGGATTGCATGAGTGTATACACGTTTTATGAAAAATGGTTTATAGGTTCACTTGAATATGTCTTCATAAAGTTTCTTGTTCTTTAGAGATACTTTGCTATAGATTTCATCGATTTTTCCTTGCCAATCATTTGATTGCTCTTTCTTGTCCATGTAGATTAAATGCAGTTCATTTATTCGATCGAGATTTACCGTGAATTCTTTGTTCTTGTATTTGAAAAAATCTATGACTTCTTTACACATTAAATCACTATATCTCAGCAGGATGAACCAGAACTCGTCAAGATTTTTATGTGTATTAAGAATATAATTGTCATAGATTTCCCGTCGTATTTCTTGGTGGCATTTGTTTTCCAATATTTCTATAAGATGATTGAAATCGTTTTCTGATGGCCTGATTGTCCCATTTGTATAAAAGAAGGCATAGTTTTTTAATGTGTCATACAAGCAATTCTTTTTTTTGTCATATCCATAATGGAAATCGCACTTGAAACGAACATTCATTTCGTGGATAATTTCCGAACAATACATGGAAAAGAATGAATATGTCTGTACATCTGCTTCCAAAATTTGAGTTGTATTGTTAAACAGTATACCGAGATTTATATTTCCATCTTTTTTAAGATATGTCCAACAGGTTTTCATCGTTTGGCTAACCTCATTTTTGAGGCTATCGTATGCTTTGATGTTTTCCTTTATTATTTCCATTAAACCAAACAAATAACTGTTGACTATTGTAATGTTTATAAAATCTATATTGTCTCTTATGATTTGAGTTAATTTGTCTAATAGAATTGTAGCTGAATTAGGGTCTTCCCAGTTTTTCCTATGATGGAATGAAATGTGTTTTCTGATATAGGTGTCGATATATTCAGGCTTTTTATAATATTCGTTAGGAAAAGTCTTGATTGTTTCTTCCAATTCAGATTCGTTATTTGTCGCTTTTAGCATAGATAAAAACATTTCTATACTACGATATAGTGTAGAGTTGCCTTCTGTTTCTTTTAGTAATTCTTGCATTTTCTTATAACCGTTCTTTGAATATCTATACTCTTTTTCGATTACTTTAAAAGCAAAATTCACGTAAGTTTGCGTTATTTTTACATTCGTATGCTCTGAAAGATAATCTTTGGCATGTTCGTATTTTATTTCACCGTTCTTAAGCAACCACCATAAAAGTTTAATGGGTGAATAATTGTGTATAATTTTTTCATCAATCTTGATTTCCCCATTTTCAAAACCAATGATTTTTTTTCGAATTCCTTCCGCTAATCTTTCTTCTTGTTTTTCTTTGTTTTTGTTGGAATCTAATGTATCCAGATTAATGCCTTTGCGATTTTGTTGGGCAATTTCACTAATCTTATTATAAATGCTTTCATCAACTTCTTTCATGCTTTTTAGAACATAAAAAATGAAGGTACCATCGGCATATGAGGTGTTTTCTTGAAGTAGTTTGTCCAAGTATTTAGATAAAGTGCATTTAATAATCTTGTCCTCGTATGCATAGGGTAATTGAATGTGGTAATCTTCCTGTTTAAGCAATCTCAAGCGATAATTGTATAGATGACTCATGTGTTGGATTACCTCTTTGCGGGCATATAGCCGGGAGAAGTATTTGTAGGCATCAACTAATGTTTTATTTATTTTATCAATTGCAGTTTCTTTTGTTATTTCGGTTTTACTTTCCTCAATAATTTTCCATAAAAGAGGGGCGTAAGTATAATGAGTTTTTCGCAAAGTATCTTTGTACTTCTCAAAAAGCTTGTCTGTTTCGTCTTTTAAATTTTTATATGTTGGGAATATATTATGGATTTTCATGTATGATGATAAAATACTTGTGTTTTCATTGTCTTGCCAATTAACTACTAAATTATGTGTAGAGTTTTCTGTTAATAATTTTTCGAATTGGGCTTTCAAAAATTCTTGATCATTTTTATTATTCCCTTTTAAAAATAAATAATTCAAACATACTACGTTTTTACGGGCTCTTTCTATTTCTTCAAAATGAAGCCCGTATTTTGTAAAACAATTGTCTCCAGTTGTAGAACTTTCGTCGAACAAATCTTTTAATCCCTTATAAGAGCATTTTTTTAATATAACGCCAATCGTCTTTTCTGACAGTATCTTTTTGTTGTTTCTATTGTGCCATTTCTTAATTATATCAATACACATTTGGGCAGTAACTTGTTTTATGCTCAAATAATTACCCAAAGCATATTCATCTCTGAGTTTGCTTGGATCATTATCGTTAATGCCCATTAGTAAAAGACATGTATGTGCATCTGACAAGGTTTCCGCTTTTTGTAACATTTGATTTTGAGTCAAAAAATTATTTTCTTTTTGATTGTTTTTATCGATTAAATGATATAAATGTTCGAATCCAAGAAATTTATTTTTGACTAACATTGAAAATGTATATGAATCGCATAAGTCCCTGCTTTTCATGGCATGATATGCATTCAAAGCCTCGTTTTCGTCAAGTAGCTCAAGCATAGCATTTAATGTTTGTATTCGGCAGATTCGATGAGTATTAGCCGTATTTTTATCTAATTCTAAAAGGTCTAAGGGTCCTCTTTCATCCTTAATTTTTATAAGGTAGTCAAATAGTTTTTTTCGGTCATTGTATGAGTATTGTTTGGCGATATTTGTTATTTCTTTATAGAATGAGACTGTAAATTTTTCAGATGTTGAACGTCTAATATAATCATTTACAATGTCTTTTTTTATAGTTTGGATAAGTCGTGTTTTTGTCATATCAAATTCGTTAAAACTGTTTGTCTTTTGCAATGTAGTCATAATGGAAAGTCCTATTTGAGGTAATAGTATATTTTCTATCTTGGGGTCTTTGGACATTTTTTTTCTCTTGCCCAAACGAGATTCTTTTTTTCCGTTTGGAGAGATAACAGTATTTCCTATTTTAGGGTAATTGTCTAAACTGGATTCTTTTATCAGATCGATAATTTCCATTGGTTTCTGATTTATAAAAGGAATCATACGCTTAAGTGATATTATATGTCTTAAATCTTTTTCATCAAAAGGTTCTTTGAATTTATTTTCAGAGTCAAAAATGTATTTTAACAAGATATTTTCTTGTTCTAAAGTCAGAAATTTCTGCTCAGAAAACATGCTGTATATAATTTCTTTATAAAGTGTTTTAGTCGTATTTATATATTCATTATCAATTACCTCGATTAGTCTTTTATATTCTTCAATTATTCCTTTTATGGTATCAAATTTACATAGTCTCGATACTGCTGTTCCACAAAAGACTTTTGAATAAATTGAGGCTTGATTTTCGTAACATATCTCTATCATCTTTTCGCAAATTGTTAAGTCATTTCCATTATCAAAATAAGTGGCATGTATTTTACAAATAAGGAAAAGGATATCTTCATCGCATAGTGTATTTCGGTCACAAAGTAAATATCCCATATGTTCTATACACTCAAACTTATCATTTAAAGTAGAATCGCCATTATTTTTGATTTCATTTTCTGCAAATTTAATTGCTGCTTCTAAATCTTTCTTCTTGGCATTGGTGTTTTGTTTATCAACAAATCTTGTAATGGATTCAATAACGAAATTGTCTATCATCACAATTGTTGAGTCTTCTACTTTTTCAGTTATCAGTAAAGCCTCTTTACGCAACTCGTCAATGTTTTGATCAAAATTATCATTGGTGGCATTATCATTGGAATCTTTATCATTTTTTATTATGGAGTCATACAATATTCTTAGATCGTTTATGTTACCTCGTTGAATCATGCTACTGAACATCCAATGTAACTTGAGTGTACGCAGTGTGTATATGGCATTTGGATTTTTTAGAAAAATCTTATTTATGGCTTGTTCTATTTTCTTTTTGTCAATAAACAAGGAACCGATGGTGTAGTTACCTGGACGGATATTTTCTTTTGTCAGATACCCGTTACGTAGCATTTCACTTGTCATTCGTTTGAATTCCAGTTTGTCGAAATGGTCAAAATTAACAGTGAGTTCGTCAAGAGTATTTTTGATGTCAAAATATTTTTCTCTGAAAATATATGTGTATAATTTTATTTTATCGGTTTCGGATAATTTCCCTGAAATAGTTAAAATGATGGTAGTATTACCCCATTGTGGAAATTTGTTTGTCTCTATTGCTCTAAGTGTTTGCCATAGTTGTTTGTCAGGAATAATACCTATTTCGTTATTTATGATTTCATTACAGTCGTCAATAAAAATAACATCGCCACCTTTTTTCTCAGAACTCATGTCAATACGTATGTTGTTCAAGTCGTTAATAGTACTATTGTTTGCTCCTCGATAAATATGGAAAGCATATTCCGACCATTCCGGCTTTTTACTCATTAGTTCGTAAGCGGCTCTTGTTTTGCCACTATAGGTATTTCCTTCAAGGATAATTAAGGAAGACTTTTCGGCTATATTTTCTAATTTGTCATCAAAGTTTCGGCGAAAATACTTGGATACTATTCGGTATGTCTGGTCTGTTTTTTGTATATGATTTTCGTATGACAGGTTCTTTTGTTCATAGAGACGTACTTGTTTGTGGAATGATTTTAGATAATCTGTGAACTTTTTCTTGAAGTTCGTTTCTTTATCATTTAGGTTTACCTTTTCTATTTGGATCCATTGTATATAAAAACTTAAATCTTCCTTTAACCGTTGTTCAAAATCTTCTTTAAGTATAGTTACATTGTTCGTCT
>JAFQOI010000159.1 GCA_017403285.1 bacterium | reverse complement strand
ACTTATACTCTTCTGAGTATTTAGACATAAAAAATGCACCTCCTAAAATTGAACTTTATTTGTCCAACTTTAGGGGTGCACTTCAAACGTGGTAGATGGTTTTGAAACACGAAAAGCCGCTATTCTGCACAAAGCGTTTACAGGGGAACTCACAGCAAAATGGCGAAAAGAAAACGGTGTAAGTGATGATTCGTGGGTGGTGAAATTATTTGATTCTTGTATTGCTAAAATGCAAAATGGTTTATCAAAACGATCTGGAAATGAAGGAGAAGAAACGGTTGTTTTACGACTTGCAAATATGGGTGAAGACGATTTTGATGTATCAGATTTACGAACAATAAAGCTTACATCGAAAGAAAAAAATAATTATTCCCTAGCGAAAAATGATGTTGTTATGATTCGTGTAAATGGGTCTAAAACAAATGTAGGTCGTCAACTATTGGTTAAAAATAATAAAGGTTGGAGTTTTTGCGATCATATTATTCGAATTCAATTTGAAGTATTCTGCTTACCTAATTATATGGTTTACTTTTCAAAAACCAAAGAATATATAGATTATGTTCAGGACAATATGGTTTCAAGTGCTGGTCAAAATACAATCAGTCGAAAAGGATTATCAAATTTATCTTTGAAAGTTCCCACACTTCCAGAGCAAGTTGAAATAGTACGAATCCTAGATATAATTATAGAAAAAGAAAACAAAGCAAAACAAGCCGCTGAAGCAGTGCTGGAGCAGATAGATTTGTTGAAGAAGTCAATTCTGGTACGGGCATTTCGTGGGGAGTTGTGATATGAACGAGAACAATAATAACGATTATGCTACAACGAATGAACTTATAGAGGCTGTAAATTCCGATATTCTGGAAAATATAATCGATTTATCCCAAATAGATATGAAAGCTGCGATTTTGGCATTGACAGGAAAAGAATCGCTATTAGCCGATATTCCTGTATTAAAATGGATGATTTCAGGGGTAAGAATTGCTTCGAACATTTCAACAATTCTTTCTATCCGTAAATTCAATGCATTTATCGTACCAATAAAAGACAGCGGCATATTTTTAGACAAGAATTATAAAAAAAAGTTGGAAGAAATATGCGGCTCTAAAAAGAACTTAGAGTTTATAATGGAACAGACATTGTTTTCTTTAGACAAGTATGAAACAGAAATAAAAGCTGCATGGCTGGCTAAATTATTTGTTGCAACTTTTAAAGAAAAGAAATTCACAGTAGATGAATATAATGCAATTCAGTTTTCAATTGGTTCTTTGAACCCTATTACAAGTATTTCTACCTTGGAGATGTATTATCAATGCAAAGACAATTCCAGAAAAAAAGAAAACTTTGATAAAAAACTTGAATTAAAGAGAGTAAATACAGATTTTTCACCATTAGCATTATCCGGATTTCTTCATTTGCCAAGCGGAGGAACATTCTGCGATAATGTTGGCGGAGCTTTTATAAATGATCTTGGCATCCGGTTTTATGAGAATGTGATTTTAGATTAAAAAATATGAAAAATATTAACGGATAATGCATTAACACATGCTTGATAGAAATGGCAGATAAAAATGCAACCCTAGCATGAATTAATTTGTTCAAAAAAACAATTTTTATACAAGTGTTTGATGGAAAAGTGTGATATAATATGTTAAAACTTGGGGAAAGTATGATTGATTATGAAGATAATCTTGAAGAAGCCCAAACCCGTCCTAGACCAAATCGACCTGCTAAAAAAATCAATATTGGCCAGGGCGTTTAGAGGAGAAATATAATAATAGTGAGGTATAAAAATGTCGTCTTATTCAAATGATTTAGTAATGATTGATGGAATTATTGATTCTCTATGTTCTTCAAATGATACTACTATTATAGGACATACTTTTGAAGAATTTTCGGTAGAACAATATCTAAAAAAATATGTGATAACCCAAGAAGATTTAAAGAAATCCGAAATGGATGGAAGAAAAGACGGTGGTGTTGATTATGCCTTTCTTTTTATCAATGGATTTTTGATTACAGAAATAGAAAAGCTTCCAAATTTCCGAGATAAGACTCAACTTGATTTATATATTATAACATCCAAACATGCAGATACATTTGTTATTGACCCAATTGAAAGTCTTATTTCAACAATGGGTGAATATCTGGATTTATCAAAAAAATCAGAAAAATTAAAATACAATACAAAAATGATAAAATTTAGAGAATTATTTTGTTCAGTTTATAAGAAAACTGCAATCTATACTAATGATCTGAAAATTCATTATTGCTATCTATCTCGAGGATCTACAGAAAGTATTGGCGAAGAAGTTGAGGATAGGCGCGATAATCTTTTATATTTGACAAAAGATAAGTTTTCAGATACAGAAGTAACTTTTGATTTTATTGGGGCAACAGAGCTATTAAAAAAGTATAGGGAAAGCAAGGAACGCTTTGTTGATTTAAAATTCCTAAAAAATCTTTCAAATAATGGGCAGTATATATTATTAGTTAATATTCTAGACTTTTATAATTTTCTTTTAGATTCTGATGGTGATTTGAATAGATCTCTATTTGATTCTAATGTACGTTCCTATATGGGGTTAAACAGAGTAAATTTTGATATTCTTGCATCACTTAACGATGATATAAATATTGATTTCTGGTATTTAAACAATGGGATAACTATTATTGTACCACCAAAACCTGTTATTACAGAAAATACTATTACCTTAAACAATCCACAAATTATAAATGGACTTCAGACTTCAGAATCAATTTTTAGCTATTTTAATACTCATAATGAAAAAAAAGATGAAAGAAATATTCTTATAAAAATTCTAGTTACGTCTGACAATGAAGTTCAAAAGAAAATTATCAAAGCAACTAATAATCAAACCCCAGTAGATGTTGTTTCGTTGTACGCAACAGAAGAATATCAAAAAAGTATTAATGAATATTTATTAAAAAATGGTATTCATTATGATTTAGTTCATAATTATTATAGAAATAAAGGTTTTTCAGATGTTGTTACTATGCAGTATTTAGCATCTGGATATATAGCTTTAATACAAAAGCAACCAATTATCAGTTCTTGTCTAAAGCAAAAAAAAATACCGAAAATTTATAACCAAGTATTTAATGATAAGATAGATATTCGAATATGGCCTAATATAGTTAGAATAAATCTTGCAACCGACAAATTTTTAATGCAAAAAAGATGTAGAGGTAATTCTGAAGGTCTATTAAGAAAATGGAGACCTATATTTAGCTATCTTGGAGTTGCAATAACTCTTTCTACATTTACATTTGGTATAGATAATATAGTCAATATCTCTGTGGATGAAAATAATTTCGCAAACTCATTTTTTGAAGAGATGTGGAATTATTTAGAATTAAAAGGTATTGAACTTACATCAAATAGTAAAAAGAAAATTTTTACCCCTGTTTTCGAAATGTATCAATATTTTGGGAAAAAATATAATTTAAATAATATAGGTTATTTAAGTGTTCTTAAAAATGATTCAAGCAGAAATACAAGCATTCTTTCTGATGATTTTATCTTGGAAGTGTACAATTTGTTGCCAGCTCAACCATGGCCAATGGGTATTCATAGAAATATTGCTAAAAAATTACATAGTAATAGTACTAGCGTATGGGATGCAATTGAAATACTTATAGAAGAAGGGAAAGTTTATAACCAGAAAGATGGAGTCTTATTTGATTTAGACGGAAATGTAGTAACAGGAGTATAAAAATGTCCGAAAAATACAGCGTACACGACTATACAGTCGAACAGATCTTAAATTTCATCAAATCAAATGAGATTGCAATCCCGGAGATTCAGCGTCCATTTGTATGGAAGGGAAAACAGGTTCGTGACCTTGTGGATTCTCTTTATAAAGGTTATCCAACTGGTTATTTGATTATCTCTAAGAGTCCGGATTTAAAGCTCAAAGACGGAAGTCTTTCTATTGGCAAAAAAATCATGATTGACGGTCAGCAACGTGTTACTGCCATGATGACTGCATTAAGTGGACTTGAAGTATTCAATGCTGATTTTGAAAAGAAGCATATTGCAATTGCTTACAATCCTTTTGCAAAAAATGATGAAGAATGTTTTGCTGTTCAGGACAATGCTATCTTAAAAGATAAAAAATGGATTCCTGATATTTCTGTAATATTCCAGACAAGCTTTGATTCATTTTCTTTTGTTCAAAACTTCTGTGAGACAAATCCTGATATTACACCTAAGGATTTTAATCAGCAGATTACAAAGCTCATCGACATAAAAAATCGCAAACTTGGTGTTATTGAACTTTTTGATAAAGAACTGAGCATTGATGAAGTAACAGAAATTTTTATTCGCATAAATAGTCAGGGAACAAAACTTAATCAAGCAGATTTTGCTATGAGTCGTATTGCTGCAAATGAAACTTATGGCGGAAATATGCTTCGTAAGGCAATCGACTATTTCTCTCATCTTGCAGTAGATCCAAAATGGTATCCAGAAATGTTAAAAGATGACGAGTTTGCAAAAACAGAATTTGCCGCAAAATTAAAATGGCTAAAAGATGATAACGAAGATATTTACGACCCAGATTATTCAGATATGCTCCGTGTTGCTTTTATGTATAAATTCTGCCGTGGAAAACTAAAGGATTTGGTAAGTCTTTTACAAGGTCGCGATTTTGAAACAAAAGATTTTAAAGAATCTATTGCAGAAGATACTTTTGCAAAACTTTCAGCTGGTGTTCTTGATTACATGAATGAATACAATTTTAAGCAATTTGTTCTAGCTATAAAGGATGCAGGTTTTATTTCTAAAAAACTAATTAATTCTGGAATTACTTTAGACTTTGCATATACTCTGTATCTTTTACTCTTAAAAGATGCTAGTATCGAAAAAACAAAAGTAAAAAATTATGTACAACGCTGGTATGTAATGAGCACTCTCACAGGGCGATATATTTCTTCTCCAGAAACAGCAATGGATCATGATTTGCGTCGCATCAAAGACAAAGGATTTTTAGTTTATCTTTCAGAAGTAGAACAAACTCTTTCTGATACATTTTGGAATATTGAACTTGTGCAGAAACTTGAAACTTCTGTCGTAAACAGTCCATATATCAATGTATTTTGGGCGGCTGCTTGTCGTGATGGTAGAGATTCATTATTTAACGAAGGTTCAAAATTTTCAAATTTAATTACAACAATGGGTGATGTTCATCATATTTTCCCCAAACAATATTTGATTGATAACGGAATAAAAGATAAAGCAAAATACAATCAAGTAGCAAACTTTACTTATCTTGATACTCCAACAAATATTGCAATAGGAAAAGATGAACCAAGTGTATATTTTTTAAAAGTTTGGAATCAACTTTCTACAGAAAATTATGTTATTGGTAACTTAAAATCAGAGGATGCCTATAACAAAAATCTTGAAGATAATTGTATTCCTACAGAAATAATAAATTGGACTTATAAAAACTATGAAGAATTTTTATTACAACGAAGAAAATTAATGGCAATGAAAATCAGAGAATACTATGAGAAGTTGTAACTTGATAGTCTGAAAGAATTTCCTACCTTTACTTATTTTTTGATTCAGCTTCTAATATTTTTATAAGTTCAAATACTGAACTATAATTTTTAGAAGCTGTACTAATCACAATTGTGTAACAAAAAAATTCTTGACTTGCTATTCCTTTAATGTTATAGTTTTACTCGAAATAAACCGAGTCGGTTAGAATCGAGTAAAATTCGAGGTATTATATGTCAAACGAAGATTTCTTTTTAGGCAGAAAAAATCAAGTAAAATCAATTACAAACTTTTTAAATTCAAACAAAAATAACGCAGCTCTAGTTTATGGTCGCCGACGAGTAGGTAAAACAGAATTATTAAAACATTGTCTAAATCAAATTTTAGCCACATCAATTTATTATGAATGTAAAGAAACTTCTGAACTAAATAATGTGGAATCATTTTCAGAAATCATATCAGAAACTTTTGGGCTTCCTCCTTTAGCTTTTAATTCTTTTGAAGCTACTCTTGCATTTCTTTATAAACAAGCAACAGTAAAGGAAATAATTGTTGTAATTGATGAATATCCATACATTAGAAATGTTGTAAAAGGACTTGATAGTATAATTCAATCTTTTGTTGATAATAACAAATCAAAATCAAAGTTAAAACTAATTCTTTGCGGTTCCTATGTTGAAACAATGAAATCATTATTAGAAGAAAAAAGTCCTCTTTATGGTCGTTTTGACTTAGTGATGCATCTAAAAGCTATGGATTATTATGAATCTTCATTGTTTTATAAAGGTTTTAGTAACGAAGATAAAATCAGGTTGTATTCTGTATTTGGCGGAATCCCTTATTATAATAGACTTATCGATTCTTCAAAATCTGTAAAACAAAACATAATTGATTTGATTGCAAGTCCAGACAGTCGTTTTGAAAATGAAGTTCAAATGTATTTAAAGTCAGAAATTTCAAAAATGGTAAATGCTTACGAAGTTTTTGAAGCTCTTGCTAAAGGTTATGTTCGATTTAGTGATATTTTATCGCAATCAAAAGTGTCAAGTTCTCCAACATTGGTTGATATTCTTGAAAAACTTATAAAAATGGATGTTGTAACAAAAGAATTTCCAATTAATGATGAGAATAACAGAAAAAAAGTAGGTTATTATGTTTCTGACCAACTTACTTTGTTTTATTTCAAATATATTTATAGAAATCTTTCTCGACTTGCTGTTATGGATTCAGATGTTTTTTATGAAAAATTTATTAAAAATGATTTTGAAGAACATTATGTTCCAAAAACTTTTGAGCAGGTTTGTAAACAGTTTTTAATCAGAAAAAATCGTCTTGGAGAATTAGAAGATTCTTTTGAAAAAATTGGAAAGTATTATTACGATGATCCAGTTAATCACAAAAATGGTGAATTTGATATTGTTACAGAAAATGATAGTTCCTATATTTTTTTCGAAGCAAAATTTAAAGATGAAAAACTTGATAAAAATTTGATTTATACTGAAATCAAACAGGTGAATGATACTGGATTAGTTTGTAACAAATACGGTTTCTTTTCAAAATCAGGCTATAAAGAAATTGATGATAAATACAAAACTCAGTTGATTCTGTATTCAATCGAAGATTTGTTTAGCGAAGATTAGTAAGCATAAAGACTTAGTATTTGTAGTAATATAAATATTTTAATAACAATAATTGTGTAATTCTTCAATATTTTTTTACTTTTAAATACGTTTACTTGCGTCAGCGTATACTTCCATATCTTCACGTTTTCCAATAGCAACAATATTTATTACTAGAACTTCGTCTTTTATTGAATAAACTATTCTGATTTGTTTTTTATTTACATACATTTTTCTGTAGCCAGTTAAATCATAACCATTTTTATTACCGAGTTCTTCTCCAAGTAAAGGCGATTTTTGTAGTTTTTCAAGTTGCTTTTTTACAAGAACTTTTACGCTTCCATCTAATTGGCAAAATTCTTTTAAGGCTTCTGGATGAAATTGGATTTTGTATGTTTTCGACATTAGACACCCGCTTGTTTCATGGCATCTTCAAAAGAAACATATTCATTTTCAGGAGTATTTTTACGTGCTTCAATTAGTGAGAAAATCTCTTTTTGTTCTGCATATTCCTCTATGGCTTTTAAGCGTTCATACTCATCAATAGGAATAACTACAGCCTGCATTTCATTATTTTTAATGATAGCAACTTTTTCTTGTTTTGATTCTGCTATTCTTTTTAAAAAAGTTGCAAACTGTCTAACAAACTGAGTTGAAGAAACAATTTCATTTCGAGTAAATGTAATCATAAAAAAACTCCTATATGTATAATTATATGTATAAAAATATGTACAGTCAAGTAAAAATATTAATTAAATTTAAACTAAATATTCGTAATTTTATAATTTTGTGGATGTTTGCTTGACTTTTTGACAAAATGCTATAATCCTCAGAAAACTTAATGCCGTTTATCCCAATTTTATGCTATAATAAAATGTAAACCAAAATGTAAACCTTTTTAAAATTTTAAATGTAAACCTAGGTATAAACCTTGTAAATATGGCTAAATATCGTTGAATTATGCCTAAAAATCGAGTATTATATGGTAGATAACGATAAATATTCGGTATTAAAATAATATATAGGGTTCAAGTCCAGGTGGGCCCATAAAAAAAGCACTTCAATTTTTTGAAGTGCACCCCAATTATTGGACACTTTAACTAGGCTGATTTTAAGGACTGATTCCTGAATTGTAAAGGGGTCAGTCCTTTTAATTTAACCTTAATTCTTTTTTCGTTGTACCAAGACAAGTATTCAATCAATTCTT
>JAFQOI010000158.1 GCA_017403285.1 bacterium | reverse complement strand
CTACCGCAGGACATCCGTATGGTCATGTAATGATTATGGATGGACAAGGTAATGAGATAAGTGATGGTACAAATCCTGTTGGTACATTCTATAGAGATGCATATTCGTCAATGAGTGTTCATATTCCAGTTGGATAATAAAATAAAAACCGACCTTTAAAGGTCGGTTTTTATTTATGAATTTGTGCTTAATGACTTTAATAAGTTATATGATGCGTTCCATCCACTATATTGATTTTTGTACTTGTTCATTTTTTTTATTCTTTTTTCTTTTAATTTTGCTTGTTCTTCATTAAATTTTGCTAGTTTTTTTGTACTTTCATTTCTTGATGAAACTATTGGCTTTGCATAGTTCATAAATTGTTTGAATGAATTTGTTGAATATCCTAAATTTGCTTTATTTGGATACATATAAGTTATGTAATTATAGGAATACATTGTTCTTTTATCTCCAGAAGGGTGGGTTTCTATAAAATCAATGTAGTTACCACTGATTTTGTATAAAACGGAAATCATTGCTAATGGGTTGTATCCTGCATTTGTCATTAAATCAATACCAGTAATATCTGCTTCGTATTCCTGCGTTCTTGACATTTTTAACATTGATAATTGGTTTGCAATGTGTGCACCAGTTCTAACTCTTTCGCTAATATTTGCATTGCTTATAACGTGAGAAGTTATGCTGGAAACAATACTTTGTTTTGCAACATGATGATTTATTATATGTCCCATTTCATGTGCAATAATTCCTGCAAGTTCTGCATCATCATCAACAAATTTTAAAAGACCCGTATAAACGCAAATTTCATTTTCTCCACTCGCAAATGCGTTAACTTCATCTGTTTCAAGAACTGAAAATTTAACTTCTGTTGGTAAGTTGTTTTTATTTAGTAAATTTTGTCCAATTTTTTCAACTCTGATTAATCCTGTTTCGCTTGTCCATTCCGTTGTTGTTTCAGCATTTGATTGTAATGCAAATAGTATAATTGCACAAAAAATTCCGAATATCTTTTTCATATTTTCTCCTAATATTTAATCTGATAAAAATATTTTATGTTGATTAAAATTTACTTTCAATCCAAGTTATATATTTTGTAACTTAGTAATGTTTTATAATGTTATTTTATAGAATGGGACGCAATTAAAATCCGAAACCGATATTTTTTTAGATATTTTAAAATCTTTAACTTATTCTTCTGATGTGATGTTAAGTATAAAAACTATTTTGAAAATAGATATAAAATAAAGTATAATTGTTGTATGAAAAAGTTATTAATTGCACTGTTATTAATACTAATCACACCAATTTTTTCCATTGCAGAAGAAATGGTTTCAGGCTATAAAAAATCAGAAACCATAACGCTAGATGATTATTTGTACGATAATTCTAAACATAAAAGACATCTAAAATTAAATAAAAATGGCGATGTTACATATAAAGGCAAAGTAATAATAACAAGTACAAACAAAACAATTAATGACTATAGTTGTGGTGATGCTTATCTATGGATGAAAATTTATTTTGTTGCAAATGGCGCTAAACCACGTAAAGGTTGTGATGAACAGGATATTATAAATAACGGAATATATGGATTAGGTTGTTATATTGATACACCACAAGAAACATATAAATCACAGATAGAAAAAACTATTGAAGAAGAATATCCCAAAACAAAAAAACTTATTGATATAGAATTTACAAATGCAAAAGAAACATATAAAAAATATCGCAAAGATAAAAACAGACAAGAAAATTTTGATGAATATGTATTTTTAATGCAAGATTATCAAAGGGGTATAGAAGCTCTTGAAACAATTTTTGCATCGAAATTAATAGATGTTACTAGAAATTTCAGTGATATAGAAAACAAAATCCCAGCAACTGATTTTGCTGGAACTTTATATGACTTTTTGCAACCATATTTCAATGAAAACAATATAGATTATAAAAAATGCGACAAATTAAGTAAATATACTGCAATTAAAATTAAAGAAATTGATAATTTAATAGATAAAATGTAATTGTTTTAATTCTTTCTATTTTTTATATATATATTTGGGTCAATTGAGTTTCCTTTTGATTGATTATTTTCATATTCTCTAATTGTTAAATGTAAATGTGGTCCTTGCGAAACACCTGAGCCTGGAGAACCTTTTGCCCCTCCAGATAAAGCAATAATTTGTCCTTGTTTTACATTTTCTCCTATCCTCACTAAAAATTTACTTACATGTCCATATTCACTTTCAATCCTTTTTCCGTTCTTCATTCCATGATTAATATATACTGCATTTCCATACCCCTTAATTCCTCCGTTAGCAACTCTAACCTTTCCGTCAGCTATTGCTTTAATAGGAGTACCAACTGGAACTGCAATATCTATTCCACTATGAAAAGTACTTGCACCTTCTCCAGGAGATTTTCTTTTTCCGTAATAACTGGATATATATCCACTTTCTGTTGGCATAATATATTCAAAATCGGATTTTTCTACATTATTATTTTCTTTTTCTTTCATCGTTGGATACAACAATTCTGCTCTTTGTTTCATTTTTTCTTCATCATCGAGTTTCGGTGTTGAAGTCTTTGAACTAGAACTACTACTTGAATTATGTGCAGCACCACAAGTTCTGGTATAACTTGAAACCTGT
>JAFQOI010000157.1 GCA_017403285.1 bacterium | reverse complement strand
GAATAAAGGATAATATAGGATTAACACTGTAATATTTTGTATGAGGATAATAAATATGAAAGTACAATATGATTTTGCATTTTCTTTTGCGGGTGAGGATAGAGCATTAGTTGAAGAAATCAAAGAGGGGTTAAAAGGTTTTAAAGTTTTTTATGACTACGATTATCAAAGCGAACTATGTGGCAAAGATTTATATAGCCATCTAAGAAATTTGTATATGCAACAAGCAAAATATGTGGTCTGTTTTATATCTAAGAATTATAAGAGAAAAATATGGACTAATCTAGAATTTTCTGCGATTAAGGAACGACTTATGGCAACATTTTTTGCTTCAGATTTTTTAATTCCGATTATATTAGACGAGGATGTTTTGCTCGATGATATTCCTTCTTTTATTGGCTTTTACAAACATAAATGTGTGAAGGAAACTATTATGCTATTAAAAACAAAATACGAACAATCCTTAAATGAAGATTTTTATTTAGATAACATTAGGCATTTTAGTAAGTATCTTCTACAGGAGATTGTGTCTAGAATTAATTTGAAAGGAATTCAAGCAAAATATAAGGACGATTATATAAAATTTTTTAATAATTCTAACGAAAAAAGTTTTTTTTTGCTACCCGAAGAATTTTCGAACTTACCTTGTCTTCTATTGTATGAAGATAATAAAGAAAATCCCCCGTCTGCTATGATTACGTGGAAACGCAATGAAAATATTGTATTTTCATGGAATCCTTTTACTTTTTTGTCTGAAGATTCACATGAAGATATTTCGCTTAATGAGTTAATCCATAAGGTAGAATACTATTTGATAAATAATGAAAGGTAATATTGCATGAAAATAGAAATAATATGTAATGAAAAGGGTACAGGTAAAACAACTTTTGCTCTAAATAATTATTCTCCACACAAATATTTCACTAAAGATATGATTGATGATATTGAATCGAGTAATGGCGCAGAATATTTGTATTGTATTATTGATTCCGTTGACAGTATTCCTACACTGATTTTTAATAACATTATGGATAATCTTGTTTCATCAGAGTGGAAATCAATCGTATTAATTTTTGATCTTGTAAAAACACAGCTTATGGATTGTCCTAATTTCAATATGATATGGGAATGTGGATTTTTACCAAGAAACTACAAGTATGCTAACTTCATTGCAAGCAAAGAAGATTTCTACAATTTTTTTCAAGAATATTATCTAGAATTAGATAAATCCTTATATGATCATATTATCGAGATTACAGATTATAATTTTGTAAAAATAGATAGATTAATGTTTCTTAATCACTTACATACTGATAATGTGGAAAAAATTGATATAAAAGCACTTGCTAAATATATTGATGAAATTATACAAATCAAATATAAAGATATTCCTGATGCGGATATATTACTACAAAAAGCATCCATTATCGGTGAGCAGTTTGTTTGTGATGCATTAGAATCACCTAGCTGTTTTGGGTATGAAGCCGCCTCTGCTTATATAAAGCAAATGGAAGAAATGCATGGTTTTGTTAGAAGTTGTATTAATATAAATTCAAAGTATGAATTCATTTCTTACGATATTTATCAGGGGATTTTTGATAGTATTACAAATGAAAATAAGATTTCTTGGATAAAAATACTGGAACAGTATTATAAATCTCAATACGAACGGTGTACTAATTTAACTAACCAGTTGTCAATATTAAATAGCTTAAATAATCTTTATAAGCTGTTACCGACATATAATACAGAAAGAAAAGATTTATGCTTTTTATTACTTTATCACTATAGAAAAGTAAATAAAACTCATAATGCGTTAGAAATTGCAAAAGAAATTATAGAATATTTAGAAACAGAAACAAATGTGATAGAGTACGCTTTTGTTCAGAATTATCAAATAAAAACATATATACAACTTGGAGAATATAAGCAAGCTTTAAAAATATTACAAAATATTCACAATGCCGAAAAATATGCTGGAAGTAAAATGCTTATAAAATATTACTATGCATATTGTTTATTTCAAACAGGTAATATAGACTTGTCTTATACTACAATTATGGAGCTTGTTAACTATTTAAAAAATACATCCGGTTCCAATAACCATTCCCAAGAATTATTTTGCTTGACCTATTCCTTGGTGGCTACAATACAGAACCATTTAGGTTTAGATGATAATGGAATGAGATATTTTCATTTAGCATTAAATAATGCATCATCAAAGCTTAAAAACAAAACTTACTTTTTTGATATCTTAAAAAAATGTGACATGTTTTATGAATATGAGCATGCCAAGGAAAACTTGGAAAAATGTGTTCAATTTTATGAACAGCATGGAAATTGGAATTCTGCTGGGGAAGTTTTTACAAATTTAGCAACAGAAATGATGTTTCAAGATTGCGAAGATGCAAAAAAAATAAAGCAATATTTTGAAAAGGCACTATCGTACTTTTCCCAGTGTGATAACGAAAAACTCGCATATGCAAAAAACAATTATGGCATATATTTTATCATGGTTGAAAATGATATTAAAAAAGGACTCATATATTTTAAAGAAGCACTATTGATAGGACTAACTGATTTTACCTATATGAGTATATATTTAAATATTTGTATGTGTTATATATTATTAGGAAATATTGAAAGTGATGAATTTGACGATGCTTACATTCACTTCAAATTTGCCCAAAAAAAGTTGAATCAACGGCAGCATACATCTAAATATGAAAATATATATCAAGAAATATTATGTATCCTTATCGATGAGCATCAAGGAAAAAATGTGGAACCATTCTGTGAGAAGCTTTTAAATGCATTAGCTGTTGATGATTTTTTTGTACCATTATTGAAGGATATTATAAAAAGGAACCGTCAGCAAAACGATTCCATTTATAAAGATAATAGCTTTTTCTACATGAGAATGAATCAATTACACTGTTTTCTTGCAGAATTTAGATTTTGGGAATAGATAATCTCTTACATGCAGTTTCGACAATTAGTTGCACTGTCTCAGCATATGTATATCCATATTTATTGCCAACAACATCAAATGAACCACCTTTAAACAATGCTGGCAATGGATTAGCTTCAATAAAATATATACAATTATCTGCGGTTAAACGAAAGTCGAATCTGCAAAAATCACGACATCCTATAGCTCTAAAAAGTGTTTTAATTGCATATTCAAAATCACCTTTAGTCTTGGTATCAAGATTCAAAATGATGTTGCAATAATCTCCGTACAGTTTCCAATTTGTATCAAGCCAGAAATCGTCACTTTTTTGGACATCTACAGTAGTAACATCCCAAACTCCATTTGGAACTGTATCGATATAGGGGATCGTTATTTCTTTGCCGAAAATGAATTCCTCACATAGAATATCTGTATGATACGATATTAATAAATTATTTATTTGTTCCAGTGCAGCTTTTTTATTATCGCATACAGATATTCCAGAACTATTCCCTTCATAATTAGGTTTCAAAATTATTGGAAAATCAAATTCTTCTAATTTCTCATCAATGTCATTATAAACATTCGGATAATTGATAAGAATACTCTTAGGAGTTTGGATACCATAATGTTGTGCGACAACTTTCATGAGATATTTATTCAACGTTAATGAAAGACCGAAGGAATCTGTTCCGATATAGGGAACATTATACGCTTCTAACAAAGCCGGAATAATGCCTTCTCTGTTTCGTGAAGAAATCCCTTCTACTGTATTATATACAATGTCACAGTTTAAGCTGTTTTTCTTTAAAAGTTCTAGGATATTTTGAGCATTTCCAAGTAATGTAACATCATAACCTACTTTTTGAAGCTCCTTTTGTAATGATAAGATGGATTGTTTGTCTGCAAAATCGTTGTATATATCTTTTGATGTGTTATACATGTCTTTTGTATCATATGCAATTCCAATTCTCATGAATATTCTCCTTCGCTCATTATGTAAAGATAATCCTATATTATCCTTTATTCATCTCAATCAGATTCCGTGGATGTTTGTTATATAGAATCTCCTTCTGCTTTACATTAGAGATATGAGTATATATTTCTGTTGTACTGATGGAACTATGACCTAGGATTTTTTGTATGT
>JAFQOI010000156.1 GCA_017403285.1 bacterium | reverse complement strand
TGTCTATTTTGTCTCGCAAATACATTATAGCAAGTGATACTTTTTTTGTATAAAAAAAACTATTACAAAAGATGTGGTATTTACCACACTTTTCGAAATAGTTCAAATTGATGCCACACAAATTTAAATAGAACCATTTAAAATAACACATTAACCTCTCAAAATGCATATTATGCTTTGGGAGGTTTTTTATGAATAACAATCAAAGATTAATACCTTTTTTGGGAGGATTAGTTTTAGGCGGTGTAGGTACATCAGTGATAGATAATAATAGATTACCATATTATAATAATTATTATCCTACTTACTATTATCCATATCAATATCCTGCATATAACTATTATCAAACAAATACATTTCAACAACTTCCTACAAATTCATCAACATATCCGATGTATAATCAACAAAATTATATATATCCAAATGCTAAAATTATCGAAGAAAACCCATCAGAAATATTGATAAATAACGATGAAAGAAGTTTAAAAGAAATAAGTTACGTCCCTCCTTATAGATGGTATAAATAATTCAAAAAAAAGAAGTGACAATCACTTCTTTTATTTTATACTTCATATTTATATAAGCAATACTTATAAAACGGATTGACTCCATCGTTTTCATATTTTATAAGTGGTAAATACATTAATTTTTCATTAATAATAATTACATCAAGCAGAGAAAAAGTTGAGTCTATATATTCAGAAATTTCTAAAGTTTCATGTCGTTTTTCACGAGAAATTGACACTTTATATATATTTTTTTCATTTATTAAATAAATATAATCATCGACAACTCTCATACTTATATAGTCAACACTTTCAATACTGAATGTCTTTTCTTGACCGTTATGAACAACACCAAAACCTAGTTTTCTATCTTTTGTTGAATAAGTATAATACACTTTATCATCAGCTATGTAATATTCATTATACATATTATCAATTTCATCTATTTCATTATTTATATAATCATAAATAAATAATTCTGAATTATATGTTGAAATAACCACTTTTTCTTTTTCAATAAAATCAACTTTTTTTACTTGTTTAATTGTCGTTGGTATATCAAAAGAAGCACTTTTATTATCATAATCTAATAATAGATTAATCTTTCCTTCTTTATATACATAATACTCATTCGTATAATTGTTGTATACTTTTTGCCCATCAGGTAAATCTATATAATGTTGATTTACATAGGTGTTTTTATCAATGATGATCAAATTATTTGTATTATTATAAAATAAATATAAATAATCCTCATGATGTAAAAAGTTATAATCAACCACATTTTCTATTTCAAAAGCAGTCATTTTCTTTGGCTCATGATCTTCATCGGTCACATAATATATCGAAAAATTATCTTTTTCTTTTTCAACATAGAATATCTTTCCGTTATCGCATATGTATGATACTTTATCGTGTTGAATATCTTTTGTTGTATTTGTAAGAGTATAATACTCTTTAAAGTTTAAGTTATTTGAGAAATATGATATCACAATGATATAAATAATTGCAGAAACAAATAAAAACGCAAATGTTAAAAAAACATATTTTTTTTGAATTCTTGTCATATTTTATCTCTCTTTTTTAAATTGATTTAAAACATATTTATTATTTGCAATTATAAATCCATCGTGATTATAAACATCTTTTTTATTATATTTCATTTCTTCTCCATACAAATTAGTCATTACACCGCCAGCCTCTCTTAATATAATTTCGCTTGGTGCTGTATCCCATTCTTTAGTATGAGGGTCTTCTTTAATACAAATTTCCGCTTTCCCTTCTGCAATTAAACAAGCTTTATATGAAGATCCAATTGATAACATCTTGTTAACTAATTCATGATTCTCATATTTGCTATTTCCCTTAGAAAAGAATTTAGATGTTAACATTGTTAGGTTATTAATATTCTTTGACACTTCTATTCTTTCAACGATATTATTATCGATTTTATAAGCTCCTTGTCCCTTAATCGCATAATAAATTAAGTTTCTACAAGGCACGCTAATTAATCCTAAAACAATTTCATTTTTATATGACAAAGCAATATTGATTGCAAAATTATCTGTTTTATTTACAAAATCTTTAGTACCATCTAATGGATCTACAATAAAACAATAATCATTATTTAATCTTTCTAATGAGTCTGTTGTTTCTTCGGATAATATAGAATATTCAGGAAAATTAGTAATTAAATGGTTTCTTATTATTTTTTCTGAACTAATATCGGCATTAGTTACTTCAGAGTTGTCGCTTTTTATATTGATAGTAAAATCGTCATGGTATATTTCCATGACGACTTTGCTTGCTTCTTTAATAGCTTTTAATGCTACTTCGAATTCTTTTTTTAAATTATACAATTAAGCTTTTCCAATACAGCCAAATACTGTACATTTTTCTACGACAACTTCTTCAATACCTTTTAAACCAGGGCCGATAACTTTTCTTGGGTCATAAACGTTAGGATTTTTTGCTAAAGCTTCACGTACCAAAGCTGTCCAAGCTTGTTGGAATTCAGTGTTAACATTGATTTTACATGTACCACATGCAATTGCTCTTTGAATTTGATCTACTGGAATACCAGAACCACCATGTAATACTAATGGAGTAGTTGCTAATGCATCACCAATTTTCTTCATTTCATCAAATCCAAGTTTTGGTTCTCCATGGTATGGTCCATGAACTGAGCCTAAAGCTGGAGCTAATGCATCAATACCAGTTTCTTTAGCTAATTTAACACATTCATCAAAATCAGCATACATAGTTTCAGCTACAACATCATCTTCTTGTCCACCAACTTTTCCAAGTTCAGCTTCTACTGAAGCGCCAGTTTTCTTAGCATATTCACAAACTTCTTTAGTTCTACGAATGTTTTCTTCAAATTCATAATGAGAAGCATCGATCATTACAGATGTGAAACCTGCGTCTAAAGCTTTTTTACAATTTTCAACGCTTGAACCATGGTCTAAATGTAATGCTACAGGAATTGTAATATTCTTATCTAAAATTACTGCTTTAACCATTTCTGCTACTACATGGAAACCACCCATATATCTAACAGCGCCTTCAGAAACACCTAAAATTACAGGTGCGTTAATTTCTTGACATTTACCTAAAATAGTATAAGTCCATTCTAAGTTATTAATATTGAATTGTCCAACTGCATATTTTCCTTCTTTTGCTTTTAAAAGCATTTCTTTCATACTAACAAGTGCCATAAAATCTCTCCTTCTTGATAGGATTTCTATCCTTTTATATTTTACAATAAATCACATTATTAATCAATTTATTTTATTTATAATTATAAATAAAAAAATCCAAGGGATTAAATTCCCTGGATTTTAAATTATAGATTAGCAATTAATATCTATTAAATCTTTTTGAGCGTGAGATTTAATTTGTTTTATTAATCTACTTTTCTTGGATTCTTAAAGATCTTAACGATTACCTTTTCGTCGTTTTCAGCAATTTGTCCAACTTCTACTTGAACATTTTCTTCGCCGTTATCTTGAGCTTGATCAGCGAATAGCTTTTCAACAACTTTGTATGGTTTTCTATGTACTAAGATTGATAAGTTACCGTTGTAGTCTTTAATCTTTCCAATTGCAGTTCTTAATTGACGAGGAGCCTTGAAGATTGTTACTTTTTCATCTTCAACTGTACCAATTGTATGTTCATTTGTTGGTACTTCGCTCAAGATGTCTTCTTGTTCAGCTTCACTTAGTTTAACTAGTTCAACGCCATTTTCGTTAACTACGATGTAAGATAATTCAGCAACTGTTGGTTCAGCAACAACTGGAACAACAACTGGTTCTCTCTTACGTAAGATTAAGATTAATAATAATACAATGATAATTACTGATAATCCCATTAATACCCATACCCACCAAGATGGTTGTTCTTTTGGTTCAACTGGATCTTTTACTGGAGGATTTTCTGGTTCTTGAGTAGGTTCAGCTACTGCATAGATTGAGAAGTGAGTAGTTTCAAATGTAATTTCTCCATTTGCTACTGTAGCATCAATCTTTTCATCAGCACCAGATGTTGGGTGATAAATGATAAATAAGTTTGCTTTAGCAGCGATTGCGCTTTCTAATGCAATTGTTACAGTATACTTATTATTTTCTGGTAATGTTGCTGCGTTAGCACCATCTAAGAATTTAATATCGTATGCTTTTAATACTGTACCTAATTCACTATCAAATACAGCTACTGTTTCAACTTTTAATTCAAAGTCTGCATCTAATTCTTGTTCAGATGAAACTTTAATTGAAATTCCGTTTTCATTGTAAACGAATTCTTTTGTTGTTTCTCCACCAGGGATAATTGGACCGTCACCATTAGATTTGATTTCCCAAGTTAATGTAATAATACCAACTTGTTCTTCACCATTTCTTACAATTCTAACACTTTCTTCATCTACAGTATTTAATAAGCTATAAGCTACAAATACATCGTAACTTCCGATTTCAGAAGCTGCTAAAGTAGAGTTTTGAGTGATTGATAATGCAAGATAATCTGCGTGTAAGTCTAAATTTAATACTGAAACTTCGATTTGGCTTCCTGTGTATTCATGTGAAGCGTCATCTAATGCTAATTGTGATAAATCTAAATCTTTAACTGTAATTTCAACAGTTACTTTATCAGTTTCTTCAACTGTTCCATCAACACTTACTACACAGTAGTATTCACCGCTATCAGCAACAACTGATACAGTGTATGTTGATTGAGTAGCGCCAGCGATTGCTACGCCATCTTTGAACCATTGATATGTATATGTGTAAGCTTCATCACCATTAGCTGTAACTGTTAATGTATGAGTTTTGTTTACGTCATAAACTTCTGATACTCCACCTTCAATGCTTAATGTGAATGAAGGAGGTAAGATTTCTTTTTCTTTAATTTCCCATGCTAAATCAGCGATTGTACCTTCAACAAGATAGTTAACAACATCTTTTGCTGTAACTGTTGCTGTTGCTGTGTAAGTACCAATTGCAGTACCTTTTGCTTCTTCGCCATAAGCTACATTAATTAATTCTTTATATTCTGCAGGAATATCTAATGCAACTGATTTTTCTGTTCCATCATATGTGAATGGACCTTCATAGATCCAAGCCCATCCTGAAACAACGATTTTAACTTGGTTGATTACCCATGCTTCTGAAGATGTTTCACCTTCTAAAGCATAGTTTGTAGATGTTGTTGTAACTACAACTGTTGCTGTGTATGAACCAGCATTTGTTGCTACGTTACCTTCAACTGCTTCTACTAATGTTCCATTTGCTACTAATTCAGCGTATGCTTCTGGAGTAACTAATGTAACTGATTTTTCTGTTCCATCATATGTGAATGGACCATTATTTGTCCATGACCATGCTGTTAGGTCAACTACTGCTGGGTTGATTACCCATGCTTCTGAAGATGTTTCACCTTCTAAAGTATAGTTTGTAGATGTTGTTGTAACTACAACTGTTGCTGTGTATGAATCAGCATCTGTTGCTACGTTACCTTCAACTTTTTCTACTAATGTTCCATTTGCTACTAATTCAGCGTATGCTTCTGGAGTAACTAATGCAACTGATTTTTCTGTTCCATCATATGTAAATGGACCATTATTTGTCCATGACCATGCTGTTAAGTCAATAACTGCTGGAGTAATAACTACAGATACTGTTTCTGTAACGTTAGTTACTTCATAGTATGATACTGAACAATAGTATTCACCACTGTCAGCTACGTTAACTACTGAATAAGTTGCTTCTGTAGCACCTTCAATAGCTACGCCATCTTTAAACCATTGATAGCCAAATCCATTTCCTGCTGGAGTTGTTGTTGCTTCTAATGTGTATGCAACGCCATCATAAGTCTTTTCAACACCTTCATTAATGCTTACTTCAAATGAGTGAAGAATTGGGAATAATTCAACATCGAAGTTAGGCATTGAAGTGTATTGTGTACCTTGTGCATCTACCCAACCATGGATAGTGTATCCTTCAACTTCTGTTGCATCAGCGAAGAATTCTAAGTCAGCGCCTTCTGGAAGTAAACCAACTCTTGTTTCTGAACCGATGTTGTAAGTTACTGAATGGATATCAGTTAAGTTTAATGTTAAGTTAACTTCAATACTTGATGGTACTGCACTTAATACTTTTTCTAAAGCATTGTAAATATCACTACCATGTGTTGAAGATAATTTTGTTAATACTTTTTCAAAGTTTAGACTGAATGCGCCTTCATAGTTGAATGTTCCATCACCTTTATAGAAGTCCATTACAGTATTGTCTTTGAATCTGTCTGGAGCTGCATTGTATCCTCTTTCAACGTAGTCCATAACTGTGTTGAAGTAATCTTCATACTTAGCAAGTTTATCAATATATCTATCAATGTTATCACTTGTGTATTCAGAATTTGGATCAATGAATTCTCTTAATAAAGCTGAATCGAATTTCTTGCTATCAATTTTAACAAGTAACTCATGAGTTTTATTAATTAATGTTTCAACTGCTGTATCATCTAATGCGCTGATATCATAATATCTACCAACGAATGATTTTACTCTATCATAAGTAATTGTTGATGCATGAGAAACAAAGTTTGCTACTTCATCAACCATTCTATCTAATCTAGCATCAGTGAATTTTTCAGTTTTGAAAATTCTGTTTAAGTTTTCTGCGTTGTAAACATTTTCAACGATTACTTGATAATCTACATCTTTTAATAGATTTAAATAATCTTCATAAGTCTTATCAGAAAGCTTATTGTATACATCATCTAATGTAGTATCAAATAAATTATCAAACACGAATAATTTTTTGCCATCAGATAAATGACCAGTGTTTGCAACTCTTAGTAACACATCAGAGAATTTTGCTGGAGTTGTTAATTCAACGTTAACTACACCATCAACGATATCGAATGATGCATATTCAGCAATTTTGCTTGCTGCACTTCTAATCTTAGAACAATCATCTTTGAAACCAAATGTGAAATCTAAATCAGCACTTCCAAATACAGTTTCAACTTCTAAATTCCAAGTTAAACTCATTTGTTCATCTGTCCATGTTGCGATTTCAGATGGTCTTGGTAGACTTCTAAGAACCGCTTCAAATCCACCTAATTGAATTTTCTTGTCAGCATATAATGGGTGACCATCAATGTTGATTGATTTGATAGCTGTTAGTAATGAAGTGATAGAAATGTTTGTTAAGTTTTCTGTAATTGTTTCTTGTAAATCTTCTTTAGTGAAGTCAACAGCGTTTGCTAAGTCTTTCACTTTGTCGATTCCAATTTGATCAACTACGTTAACTAAGTTATCAACACCAACGTTATTGATTACTGTCTTAACATCTTCTTTTTCCATTGATACGTTGTTGAATACTTCAATGATAGTATCCATGTCAACAGAAGTAAGGAAGTTAACTGCTTGGTCTGCAGTTGCAGTAACTACGATGTCTTTAACTTCGCTTTCAATTTCTAATTCCTTAATTACATCTACAACAACTGATTTGTCTTCTAATAGGTTAACAACATCTGCAACTTCGTCTAAATTTAAACTAATTTCATTTTCTTTAGCATTTGTAACTAAAGTGTCAACCTTACTACTAATGTCAGTTGAAGTAAATCCTGGAACATCTGTTAAACCTGCTTGGTCTACAGCTGTTTCAATTGCTGAAGTTAAATCTGCACTAATTCCAGCATAAGCTTCATCGCCATTTCCACCAGCGGCTTCATAAGCAGATACATATCTGTCTACATAAAATTCTAGTAGCGTATCGTATGTACCTTGACTAGCTAATGCATTTGCGATTGCCTCTTCATCAGATAGTTGGCCAATAATCACATCAGTAACAGTAGTGATATCCACTTGTGAACCATCAATGATATTAGCTGAGTGTCTGCTTATTAATGAAGACCCAAATTTTGTGGCGAAGTCTAGACCTTCAAGCATTACATCATAACCAACTGAGATAATGGCATCTTTTAATTCGGCAAGTTCTACTTCAGTAAGTTTGTGAGCCAAGTCCTCATAATCTAACACCTTTGTACTTAGTAAGAATTTTACTTCGCCATCGGCATAAGATAGAGTGTAGTACTCGTTTGAGTAAACCTTAGATGTTGTATCGGCGTTTACTCTTAATGTTTCTCCGTCCTTAACATTATATACGATTCCAAAGACCATACATAATGACATAACAGATAACACTGTACCTTTTAAAAATTTACTTATCTTTTTCATATAACCTCTCCCGTACATTATCTGTAAAAAACCACAGTAATATAATAACATAATATTGTAAATATTAAAACCCTTTTTTTTATTTTTTTAGGTGTTATTTTTTACGAAACAATATTTAACCATATATTATAATATATGGTTATATATATTATATTTTTTTATGTTTTTTTTCTTTTTCTCTAATAATATGTTTTTTTTGAAAAAAAGTTTCCAAAAAAGTAAAAAAACGCCAACCAAATGGCTAGCGCTTTTTAGAAAGTACTATTTTTGATTTGTTCTTTTTTAAAACAATTTTATTTTTTATTTTTTTGAAAAAAATCCTTATTTTTTCTTTTGATAACACGTTCTTTTTAAACAAAATTAATATTGTAACCATCGCAGCTGTTAAAGAAAGCATAATAATTACCATTGTTTTTGCAAAAGCGACAATATTAAATTTTGATGGCTGAACAAGTTTTTCTATAGGTATTGCTTTAAATTCGGCAACATATGTTTTTGTTTCATAGGCCTTAGAAACAATCTCGTTCCATCCAATAAACTCATAAGTATAGTTTTCATCAGCTGATTTTATTGGCGTTGGAGGAATAGTTACAGTTTCTCCATATTTATATTGTTTAGAAGAAATAATGTTTCCATCAGAAACAAACGTAATTGTAAAACTTTTGTACACTATCGAGTTCAATCTTATAGTAACATTTGAACTTGGCATCACAAATGAATTGTTTGAAGTATCAATTATTTTTCCTAAACCATCCATTATTATTAGATTATAGCTTTTTACAGATTCATTAACTTCAACATTAAATGAAATTGTTTCTCCTTCTCTAATGTTTTCGCTCTTTTCAATAGAAAATTTATAATCATCATTTTCTTCAGAAAGTGATATTTGATAAGTTGGGAAAACAATGTATTTTTCTCCACTTTCTGCTTCAAAAGATAGTTGCTTACTAGAAAAACTAATTATTTCAACTTCAGTTAAAGTTTGATTAACGTTTAGGTATAGTTTTGATTGATTTTTATTAAATTCTCCATTTACAGTAACAACGATAGGGAGACTTGTTTGAATAGAGTTTCCACTAACATCTAATAATGAGAAGATATAAGAATATTCGTTTTTGTTATCTAATTTTTGAATATCTAAATAAATATTTTTAACATTTGCCATTTTTATTTGTGAAACAACGGCTTGCGATAATTTTACAACATAATCTTTGCTAGAAATCACAATGTTATATTGATTATCGTAATCTATCACTTTTTCAAAAAATGTGGTGAAATCAACATTTTGAAGTGATAAGTTAGTCGCATCAATTGATATTTGTGTTTTATAGCGTGTAATAATAGCATCATTAGTACCATCACTTACAAATGGGTATCCTTTAAAAACTGCGGTGTATTTTTCTTTTGAGGTTACTTGTTGTATTTCTTTATCCCATCCATCAAATTCATAATAATAGTTGTTATCGCTTTTTTTGATAATTGGATAGTCGCAAACAGGAGTTTCACCATATTCAAATTCATCAGTATATTTATGGTCATCAATTAACCACGTAATATTATATGTTTGGTATTTGCTTCCGTAAAATACAGGGTGAACAAATCCATCTTTAGTGACGCAATTTAAATCTAATCTTTCACCATCTTCATACTCCCAATGAGAAAAAGTATATTCACTAAATACTTCATCTGCAGGTTTTACAGGAATATAACTTTCATATAAAATGTACGAATTTTTTTCAGTTTGATATCTTTCAATAAAATTATTATCAAGATCATAAAATTCAACCACTACATCAGAAGTGTTTCTAAATTTTTTATTTATATTTGATGATAAAGATAATATTAAAGGTGTATCATATTCAATTCTTTCAATTAATAAATTACTATTAAACGCATCAATTAATTCTAAAATTTCTTGGTCAATTAATATAATCTCTGGTTTAATAGGTTTAGTTACAATAGTAGGTTCAACAGGTTTAGCAACAACTACAGGTGCTACTCCTGGATTATTTACTTCTGTTGGTGGATTGCCTGGATTAACAACCGGAGTAGGTTCATCAACTTTCTCTACAGGTGTAATTGGTGTTGGTTCAACAGGTAGTTCAACATAAACCAATGAAGCTGATGGATAAGCAATATCATCCCTTTCAACAAAATCAAAATCGTATTCCAAGTTTTCAATAACTTTTTTACCGCCAATAATACTATTTTTATCTAAAACGCTTCCAGATTTTCCCTTTACCGGATCTTTTGAAATAGCATTACACATCATTGTAAGATTTGATAATAATATCACAAATTGTGGTTTTTTATCCATAAAGTTAACAGCAAAGTCAACTGCCTCATATTTGTACAATGCATCTAATGATTTTAATAACGCCTCGAAATTTGATTTTATATTTCTATAATTAGCTTTATAAAAATTAAATTTAGCTTCATTAGATGTTAAAGCAAAATATTTAGTAATAATATCTCTTAATGCATATGTGGCATCTTCCGCCTCATCAATTAAACTTTCAGGAACACCAAGTTGAGATAACTCTCCTCTTCTAGATAATACTTGAGTTACACTATCACCCATAATATCATGATAAAGAGTTCTTTTTAAAGTAGTTCTCGGTGTAACAATCAATTCCATTACGTCTAAATAATAATTGATTTTATCAAAAGTTTCTTTATTCTTGGCGTAAAGGGCTTCATATTCTTTATATGCTTTATCATATTGAGCCTTTTGAGTTAAATATGTTTGATAATCTTGATATTTTTTATAATCATTTAAATATTTTTGATATTTTTCTAAATTCTTATTATAAGTATCCAAATTAGATAAATATTGATTGTATTTAGCAAGTTTTTCATCATATACTTGCTTTTCAATTTGATAATTTAAATAGTTTTGATAATCAATTTTATATTGTTCTGAATCTATAATATATTGATTGTATTCGTTTAAATGTTCTTGATAGATTCGTTCGTTTTCACTATTTATATTTTCTGTTTTTCCAACAATGTCATCATCGACATATCCTTTTGCTAAGTCATACGTATAATTAATAAATTCATTGACTAACCCGTTTTCTAAAATCAAACTAGTTGTGTATTGAATATTAATGCTTTCATCATCTTCATTTACATTATTAAACTCACAAATATATTCTTCTTCCTCTTCTACATAATTAAAATATACTGTTTCAGTATCTAATGTGGCTGAATAAGGAATCCATGATACAGTTTGATTGTTCCTAGCTAAATATTCGTATTTTGAAGCATGTACGAATAAATCGGTTCCATTAAGAATTGTGTAAGTTTTATTTGTTGGGATTTTATTTTCATATCTTAATTCATAGTTGGTAGAATTCAAATGTTTCTTTTCTAACTCGTTTAAATCATCTGTTTTAGTGATTAGCCCATACAGACTTTCGCCTTTAACAACAACAGTATCCAAAGAATTTTCTCTAGAATAATCAAATATCTTGTTGTCTGCATATAAATCATATGAAGATATATTGCTAGTAGCTAAAGCAAGCGAAAAAGTGCAAATTGCGAATGACTTAAATATAATTTTTAGTTTCATTTTTACACCCCTTTATTTTTTTATCTAAAAGTTTATATATAACTTTATACCATTATACCATTATTTATTTTTTTTAAAAGTTTTTTTACTAATATATGGTAATCATTTTACAAATTATTTACTTCATATAATGTTATGAATAATTATTTTTGAATAATATATTCTTTTTTCATAGAAAAAAAGATTTTTTTTGGTATAATAAGAGAGATATGGACTTTGTTTTATTTAAAAACAAAACTGATTTGGAGGTTTATTCTTATGGGTTTATTAAAAAAATTATCTAACAATAACAAAAAACACTTAAAAAGACTAAGAGCTAGAGCTTTACAAATTGACGCTTTAAAAGACACTGTTGCTGCATTGAGTGATGATGAACTTAAAGCTAAAACAAAAGAATTCCAAGAAAAATTATCTGGTTTAGATTCTTTGGAAGCACAAAATGAAAAATTAGATGAAATTTTAAATGAAGTTTTTGCTGTATGTAGAGAAGCAGCAAAACGTGTATTAAATCAATTCCCTTACCTTGTTCAAGTAATGGGTGCTTTAGTAATTCATGATGGCGACATTGCAGAAATGAAAACAGGTGAAGGTAAAACATTGACTGCCACTATGGCTGTTTATGCTAATGCATTAACTGGTAGAGGTGTTCATGTAATTACTGTTAACGAATATTTAGCAAAACGTGACGCTGAATGGATGGGAGCTATTTATAGATTCTTAGGATTAACTGTTGGATGTAATATTAGAGAATTAACACCTCAACAAAAACGTGAAGTATATCTATGTGATATTACATATACTACAAACTCTGAACTAGGATTTGACTATTTAAGAGATAATATGGCTAGAACTTTACAAACTAAAGTTCAATTAAAAGGACTTAATTTCTGTGTAATCGACGAATGTGACTCTATTTTAGTTGATGAAGCTAGAACTCCTCTAATTATTTCTGGTGGGAATAAAGCGAATGCCGCATTATATGTTCCAGCACAAAGATTTGTTCGTTCATTAATCAAGGGCGTTCATTTTGAAGTTGATTTAGAAACTAAAGCTGTATATCTTACTGAAAAAGGATCAGCAAAAGCTGAACAAGTTTTCTCAATTCAAAACCTTTTTGATATGGATAACGCCGTGTTAGTTCATTGTATTAACAATGCTTTAAAGGCTAACTATGCGATGGCAAAAGATGTTGATTATGTTGTTAAAGATGATGAAATTATTATCGTTGACGCAAATACAGGACGTTTCTTAAAAGGTAGAGCATATTCAGATGGTTTACACCAAGCTATTCAAGCAAAAGAAAAAGTTTCTATCAAAGCTGAAACTGTTACATTAGCAACTATTACATATCAAAACTTCTTTAGATTATACAACAAAGTGGCAGGTATGACTGGTACAGCAAAAACTGAAGAAGAAGAATTCTTAGAAACATATAACATGAGAGTAATTGAAATTCCTACAAATATTCAAGTTAACAGAATTGATGATAATGATATTATTTTTGGAACTAAAGCAGCAAAATATAATGCATTAATCAATGATGTTGCTGAAAGACATGCTAAGGGACAACCAGTACTTGTAGGTACTATTGCTGTTGAAACATCAGAAATTATTTATAATTTAATGTTAAAAGCTGGTTTAAAACCAGAAATTTTAAATGCAAAGAATCACGAAAGAGAAGCAGAAATTATTAAAAACGCTGGACAAGTTGGTGCTATTACAATTGCAACTAATATGGCTGGACGTGGTACAGATATTAAACTTGGCGAAGGTGTTAAAGAACTTGGAGGTTTAGCAGTTTTAGGTTCTGAAAGACATGAATCAAGACGTATTGACAACCAATTAAGAGGTCGTTCAGGTCGTCAAGGCGACGTTGGTTATTCAAGATTTTATATTTCATTAGAAGATGATTTAATGAAGAGATTTGGTGGAGAAAGATGGCAAAAATTCTTCACTGATAGCAGTGATGCTATTTCGTTTAAATTAATTGATGGCGCAATTAATCAAGCACAAAAGAAAGTTGAAGGCGCAAACCACGACTCTCGTAAACATTTATTAGAATATGATAACGTTTTATCTCAACAAAGAGAAAAAATGTACAAACTAAGAGATCAAGTTTTAGCAACTACAGACTGTTATGAAATTACAAAGAGATTCTATGATTTAGTATCTGACAAATTAGTTAATTCTGTTTCAATTTTAGAAGGAAAAGAATTAAGACCAGATATCGATGCATTAACAGAAAAAATTAACAATAATTATTTAAACGATTCAAAAATTTCAAGAGAAGAATTCTATGGTCTTGAAAGATATCCTGATTTCGTAAATAGAACAAGAGAAGTATTAATGAAGAAAACAGAAGAAAGAAGAAAAGAATGGGGAGAAAGCGCATATCTAAACATTCAATCTTCTATCTTATTAAGAGTTATCGATAAAAACTGGCCAGCGCACATTGATAAAATGACAAAACTAAGAGATGGTATTTTCTTTAGACAATATGCAAATGCTAATCCATTAAACCAATATAAGAGTGATGGTTTCAATATGTTTAACCAAATGATGGAAACAATATCTGAAGAAGTTGTTTTATACACTTTAAAAGTTCAAGTACAAATCAAGCAAATGACAGCTGAAGATATTGCAAGAATGGAAAAAGAAAAATTACTTCGTGGTGAATAACTATGGAATTATATGAAATGAAACAAAAAATAGGTGAAATTAGTGGCAAATTAAAACTACTAGGTGATTCACTTTGACCTTAATGGTAAAAAAGATAAAATAGAAGAATTAAGTAAACTTACAGAAGAAGAAAACTTTTGGAAAGATCAAAAAAAATCAAAAAAAATAATCAATGAGATAAATTCTAATAAAAAGATCATTGAATCTTTTAATGCTATTTCAGTAAAAGTCTCTTCAATGATGGATGAATTGACTGCAGAAGACCTTTCAACTGATTTTGAAATGTTTGAATTAATCAGTGAGGAATTCGAGAAAATTGTTGAAGAATTTGATAATTTTGAGATAGAAACGTTATTAACTGGACCTTATGATAGAAATAATGTTATCTTAGAATTTCATTCAGGAGCCGGAGGCACAGAAGCTCAAGACTGGGCCAATATGCTTTTTAATATGTATTTAAGATATGCTGAAAATAAAGGCCTTAAAAGTGAAGTTCTTGACTACCAAGAAGGTAATGAAGCAGGTATCAAATCTGCTTCTATCTATATAAGTGGCGAAAATGCCTTTGGTTATTTAAAAGGAGAAGCTGGTGTTCATAGATTAGTTAGAATTTCACCATTTGATTCTAACAAAAGTAGACATACTTCTTTTGCTTCAGTTGAAGCCACACCAGAAATTGATGATGATAGTGAAGTCGTTATTAACGAAAATGATTTAAAAATTGATACATATAGAGCAAGTGGTGCAGGTGGTCAACATGTCAACAGGACTGATTCTGCTGTAAGAATCACCCACATTCCAAGTGGTATTATCGTTGCTTGTCAAACTCAACGTTCACAATTTCAAAACAAAGAAAAATGTATGCAGATTTTGAAAAGTAAATTAGCCGCAAAACTATATCAAGAAAAAATGGAAAAGCTTAATGCTATAAAAGGAGTTCAAAAGAATATTGAATGGGGTTCTCAAATAAGGTCTTATGTTATGTGTCCTTATACTTTAGTTAAAGATAATAGAACCAATTATGAAACAAGCAACGTCAATGGTGTGTTAAATGGTAATTTAGATGATTTTATATTTGCTTATTTAAAGTTGAACATCAATGAGTAAGGAGAAAAACTATGAGATTAGATGGGAAAATTGCTGCAACTTCTATTAAAGAACAATTAAAAAAAGAGTTTGCTTCATTAAACAAACGTGCATGCTTAGCAATTGTGCACTATGATGATCCTGCTAGCGCATCATATTTAAAAGGAAGATTGAAAATAGCTGAAGAATTAGGTGTTGAAATTAAGATTTTCAATGTGGATGAAAAACAAACTACCGAAGATCTTATCTCTCTTGTTTTAGATTTAAACAACGATGCTAACATAGATGGAATTATGGTTGATAGACCGCTACCAAAACAATTTGATGAAAACAAAATCATCAATTCAATAATTTCCACTAAAGATGTTGATGGATATACTTCTTTAAATTTAGGCAATCTTGTGTCAAATCAAAGTTGTCTTCCATCTTGTACTCCTGGTGGCGCTTTAAGACTACTTGAATATTATGATATTGATTTGTCAGGAAAAGATGCTTTGGTAATTGGTAGAAGTGTTAATGTTGGGAAACCATTGTCATTAATGTTACTAAATAAAAACGCAACCGTGACTATTTCACATTCTAAAACTGTTGATTTAAAAGAAAAATGTAAGACTGCTGATATTATTTTCTTAGCTCTTGGAAGAGCAAATTTTCTAAAAAAAGAAGATATCACTGATAACACAATTATTGTTGATATTGGTATCAACTTTGATGAAAATGGAAAAATGTGTGGAGACGCAAGTAAAGAATGTTATGAAATCGCTGCTTCTTACACACCAGTTCCTGGTGGTGTTGGTGTAATGACGAATGTTGTCTTAATGGAAAACTTATTAAAGGCTGCAAAATGGAATACAAAGTAAGCGATACTGTTATTTTGAAAAAGCAACACCCTTGCGTTAATAAAACTAATGTGTTTTACATTTTATCTATTGATGGTGAAGTTAGATTGAAATGTAGTGGTTGTGGAGGAATCGTTCTTTTAAAAAGAAGCGCTTTTGAAAAATCTATTAAAAATATTAAAAAATAGTTCGATATTAAGTCGAACTATTTTTCTTTTTGTTTTTTACTATTATTAAAACAAACCAAAGTACTGTTATTATTATTGAAGATAGCAAGAAACCAGACATATCAATAATAACATCATTAAAGTTTCCACTTCTTCCCGGAACATATCTTTGAATGAATTCCGTTAAGAAAGCAATGTAAAAACCAGTTATGAAATTTAATGGTAAAGAAATCACCCAATCCCTCTTTTTAAACCAAATAAAATAAGTTAAGGTTGAAAAAATACCCAACACTAAAAATGCAGCAAAATGTCCCAAGCCCTTTCTTACCTTATAAAAGAAGGCACTCAAGTCTTCTATTAAGTTTTTCTTGTTTACTTTGATAGTGATTTGATATTCTACTTTTTTTCCTTCGCCATCATCGCAAACCATATTAATTAAAGCTGTTCCTACTTTATGAGCTGTTATTGTTCCATCACTACCAATGCTAACAATTCTTTCGTCGTTGCTTGAATATATAACATTTGTGTACGTTGTCTCTTCTGTTAAGTTTAAAAAAATGCTACTTGATGTTCCGTTTTTTATTTTGTATACATTTTGTTCATTGTCATATTCTATTTCTTTGTTGTCGAAAACCACTGGACAATTATCATCAATAGTAACAATATTTGAAACAAGCATTTTTATTTGTTTTATTAAGCCGGTATTTTCCTCTTTAATTGTGATAAGTGCTTCACCTGATCTTAATGGAATTAATTGATTGTTTTTCACATTGACAACATTACTATCACTTGATGAAATATTAAAATCATATTTTGTCACTTCATTATTAACTAAAAAATTAATATTTATAATTTCATTAACTGATAGTTTCATTTGATTATTAATAATCAAAACTTCATTTGTTGCTGGATTTATGAATTCAAAATCTATGCTTTCTACATATTTGTGAATTAAATTAATTTCTATTTTTTTACTTAAGTCATTAATTGTTTTGCCATTAACAATTGGTATAACTTCTATAATGTATTTCCCCGAATTGTATATGGATTTGATTTTAAATTTTCCATCATTCATTTTTTCTATGATTGGATCTTTTGTAACTTTATTTCCTTTTTCATCAAAGATATTCACAACATAATTTTGTTGTTCAAATTTTTTATCAATATTGTTTTCTATATTTAAGATGTATTCTTGGCCAACAAAGTTAATATTTTTGTCTGATTTAATATTAATATTAAATGAATCACAAATATTTATCGTTACTAGTTCTGAAATAATATTTGTAGATTTGTGATGAACATAAAATGAAACTTCTCCTATGTTGTTAACAACTAGTTCAGAACCATTAATTATAGAATTTCCATTTCCGTCTTGTAAGATATATGAAACTTCCTTTGAACCTTTTTTCAATCCCGAATTATCATAATTCCACAAATCAACAAAATAGTATTCGTTAAGTTGAATTTTGTTATTTTCATCCAATACTATATCTTGCTTTTTGGTTGTATTTAATTCAAAACCAATTATATTGCAATTATTTTCATAATCTGAATACTGCTCTACTTGAACCGGAATGGTTTGAATAAATCCATTATCTGTTTCAACAGATATTGTTGCTATGCCAGCATTAATGGCGTACACATTTCCTTGATTATCAACTTTTACAACTAATTCATTTGAACTTGTATATTTTAAAGTGCTAATATCTGCATTCTTGTTTGGCTGTATATTTGAAATGTTTATTTTTGTAATGTGGCCTTCTATTATTTGATTGCTGGCAATTGAAATATCAAAAGATTGTATGTCCTCTTTTTCTACTACTTCAATTTCTTTTTGACAATAAATAGAACTATCATAAGATGAAAGGATAGTGATTATTGTTTTCCCAACATTAATTCCTGTAATGAAACCATTATTAACTTGTACAATGTCTGTATTACTACAAATAACTTCATAATTTTTATAAGAAGAATTATTTGGATAATAATAAATTGAATAATCTATTGTTTCGTCTAAATATATAATATCTTTTTCAAGAATTAATTCCAGTCTTTCTAGCTCGACTTTTTGTTTAAAAGAAACCTTTACTTTTATTGTTTTTTCTATTTCACCACATTTAGCAGTTATAGTTACAATTTCATTACATGAATCTTTTAAGTTTTCTAAATATCCATCTTTAGTGATTTCAAAGAAATCACTAGAAGAAGAATATGTAACATTTTTGAAGGTTGTGTTAATTGGTTCTACCTCACTAATCAATCTATAGTCGCTTTCGTCTTCTAGATAAAGTGTATATACTCCATTTTTTTCTTCTGAATTTTTAATATAAAAGTTTATGTTTTGAGGTTCAACATTTAATACATTAATTACTATTGAATCTTTAATTGTCTCATTATATGTGTTTTTTACAGTAATCTCCACTGACCCTTGTGAATAAAAGCTTACCACACCTGTTGGGGACACTGTGGCTATAGACTCATTTGATGAAGAAAAAATTTTTTGTTTGTATGAGGTATTTTCTGGAAGAGTTGTTACATTTAACTGAAGTTCATCTCCAACAAATCCGTTTTGATTATCTAAGCCTTCAATAGATATATCTTCAGGATAAATAACTTTTGTTTGATCTTTTGACACTCCATTTACCACATCTGCTATGATATCTCCAATTAGGTTGCTTTGGATAGAAGATGTTTGTCCATTAAATGCGGCTTCAACAATTAAAACAAGCGTACAAAAAATGTACGC
Source organism: bacterium (assembly GCA_017403285.1). Classification (GTDB taxonomy): domain Bacteria; phylum Cyanobacteriota; class Vampirovibrionia; order Gastranaerophilales; family Gastranaerophilaceae; genus Avigastranaerophilus. The sequence goes on along the minus strand of JAFQOI010000156.1, from coordinate 1,779 downwards.
AATTAATACAAATATCTTTAAAACACGATTATTTTTGTTTTTTCTCATATGTTTAGCACTTCTTTTTGCAACGCATAAATAACAAATTAATTTTATCATATTTTATCTTATTATACAACGAAAACAATAATAAAAAAGTTAAAAAAGCCTTGATTTTTTTCTTGATTTTTGCCTCTAGAAAAATATTTATTTTTTTTATAAAAAAATGTTTCAATATAAATAGGTTTATGATAAGATTAGTCTACACTCACTTAAGGATGTGGTATGTAGATGAATATTGAAGGTGTACAAAAACTAACTTTATTAGATTTCCCAGGTCATGTTGCATGCACTGTATTTCTAAAGGGTTGTAATTTTTGCTGTCCTTTTTGCTACAACTCGTCTTTAATAAATGAGAATCCTACAAATACAATTTTGGAAAATGATTTTTATTCTTTTTTAAAATCAAGACAAGGCATTTTAGATGGTGTTGCGATTACTGGAGGAGAACCTCTTCTGCAAAAAGGTATCAAAGAGTTTATAATCAAAATTAGAGCACTTGGTTATAAAGTTAAATTAGATACTAATGGTTCGTTTCCTGATGTTCTTCAAGAGCTAATTGAAGAACAATTAGTAGATTATGTTGCTATGGATATTAAAAATTCATGGAATAAATATGATCTTACTTCTGGAGCACATTATTTAAAGGAAGTTGAAAAAAGCATTTCTATTCTTTTATCAAATAAAGTTGATTATGAATTTAGAACTACTGTAGTCAAACAACTTCATAGTAAAGAAGATTTTGAAATCATAGGCCAAATGATTCAAGGCGCATCAAATTATTTTATTCAATGTTTTCAACCAAATGAAAATGTAATAGATAAAAAATTAAGCGCCCCTAATAAAGAAGATTTAATAGACTATTTAACAATAGTTAAAAAGTATGTCCCTAATGCAAGTCTTAGGGGAATTGATTAATCAAAGAAAGAGGCAAAAAAATGTATAGAGTAATTAAAAGAGATGGAAAATTAAAAGACTTTGATATTAGCAAGATTGTTGCTGCCATTAAAAGTGCTTTTGAATCACAAAAGAAAGAATTCGATGACTCTACAATTGATTTTTTAGCTTTAAAAGTTACTGCACATTTTCAGAAGAAAATTGTTGAAGGAACTATCAGTGTAGAAGACATCCAAGACAGTGTTGAAACTGTTTTAATTCAAGCTGGATATGATGATGTTGCTAAAGCATATATCTTATATCGTAGACAACACGAAAATATTCGTAGAGCAAAAAATACTTTACTTGACTATAAAGCTTTAGTTAACAACTATTTAAAGATTAATGACTGGAGAGTTAAGGAAAATTCTACTGTTACTTATTCAGTTGGTGGATTAATTTTATCAAACTCTGGTGCTATCACAGCTAACTATTGGTTATCTGAAGTTTATGATGATGAAATTGCTAACGCTCATAGAGATGGCGATATTCACATTCATGACTTATCAATGTTAACTGGTTATTGTGCTGGCTGGTCTTTAAAACAATTAATCCAAGAAGGTCTTGGAGGTGTTGTTGGTAAGATTACTTCTTCACCTGCAAAACACTTATCAACATTATGTAACCAAATGGTTAACTTCTTAGGTATCATGCAAAATGAATGGGCTGGTGCTCAAGCATTCTCATCATTTGATACTTACTTAGCTCCATTTGTTAAAGTTGATAATTTAACTTACAAACAAGTAAAACAATGTATCCAATCATTTATTTATGGCGTTAACACTCCACCACGTTGGGGAACTC
>JAFQOI010000155.1 GCA_017403285.1 bacterium | reverse complement strand
ATTCTACAAAGGGCGAATTCTTATGCGTTGCAAAACGTGTTCAAAAAGTACATCCAATGGCAAATGTTCTCGGAACAGTTAAGGATATGGAAGAATACAAACAACAATACAAAAAGCAACAACAGATTAAAAATAGGTTAATAAAAACAGTAAAGAAAACATTTGCATCTGAAGAATTAGAGGTTTTAGAAATCGAGAAGGATGAGGTGTTGGAAATTGAAAAAATTGAACAACCAAAACCTAAACATGAACGCAAATTAACCCCTCGTGAACAACAAATGAACAGACCTTTATTTGCGAATAATTTTGAAAAATATGAGTGGTTAATGAATAACGGATGTACCAATCCTGAAGACCGAAAGTGGCTGACGGATTATATCAGAAGTGACGAATATATGAATTTATATGGAGACTAGAAAAATGAAAAATGCATTTGTAAAAACAAAAAACGTGAAAAACTTTGTATCGCTAATGGATAGCTTACAAAAACTTCCACCAAACATTCCAAAGCTCGCATTGGTTTATGGCGAACATGGATTAGGTAAAACCCACTCAATAATATGGTGGGCTACAAGAAACGATGCCGTCTACGTTAGAGCAAATAATGAAATGACACAGGCAGCACTAATGAGAGCAATTGTTGATGAGTTAGGCGAGCGACCACTTTTTATGATGCAAGATAATTACAATATTATATTAAAGCATCTAAAACAAGACCCTAAAATTATAATTGTTGATGAGGTTGATTATTTAATCGGAAATCGAAACGTAATCGAGAGTTTAAGAGATATTCAAGATAATACAGGAACTCCAATCGTGCTTGTTGGAATGGGAGCAGTTGATAAGAAGATAGCACGTTTTAAACACTTTGAAGACAGGCTTTATAAAAAGCTGAAGTTTGAACACTTTAATCAAACTGATATTGCTGAAATATTAGAAAAACTGACCGATTTAAAGTTTAGCGAGAGTGCTATTGAATATCTTGCAACACGTACAAACCAATTCAGACAATTGGTTAAATTGCTTGAAAAACTTGAAAAGTTATCAAATACAAACTCAATAAAAGAATTAGACGAATACACTTTGAAAGGATTAATTAATGAAAGAGCAAATATTCAGATTATGCAAAAGGCTGAAAAATTGTACGCTTAATGATTTAGTGCAAATGCTTGAAGTCGATGAGGCTATTATTGAAACGGCTTTGTTATTTTTAGAGCAGGAAGAATCTATATCAATTAAAGACGGGGTTATATCTATTAATGATGCACCAAAACAAAAGAGCAACATTGAACAGAAAAATTTATTCTTAATGAAAGGATATATTAGTGATGAAAAATTTGAGATAATATTGAAATCCTTTTGTTTAGAAATTCCACCACAAAAAACGGCAGTAATAGTTGAGGTGCATCCGAATAGAATTTGTAATTATTATGGGGTTTTTAGAAGATTAATTTATGAAAAACAATTTAAAGAATTAATGCAAAATTTTATGAATAAACCTCAACAGGGTAGATATCGTAAGTTCTATGAAAAATATGCATTTTTTTATGTATACAACAATAAGGTTTTTGTTAGTGAAAAACTTTTAAGAGCGAGTGTTGAAAAGGAATTTAAAAAAGATGAAATTCGAGAATTCAAAAGGATGTATTGTTATCTTGCTAGATTAGAAAGTCATAATAAAAATGCAGAATATATGCATTATCGTTTAGCAGAATTTTTATGGCGCAGGGAAAAAGAGTTCGATTTTTTATATCAGGATCTAAAAAATAAGTTAATTGCTTAACATTTCTTAATAAACTTGTTGGCAATTTTAAAACACTTGCTATTATTGAGCAAAAAGCAGATTTTATAATATAGAAAAAATTTTAAATCTTAGTATGGTTTATTTTAAGAGTTATTATAGGGCAAACAAGTTGTCCTTACTTTTTTTAAGGGGTATTTTAATTTTTTAAACAATAAATATAATTATTGTATGAGCTGTT
>JAFQOI010000154.1 GCA_017403285.1 bacterium | reverse complement strand
ATTCCACCTGTATATCCAATAATTCCGTCTATAACAGTTATTTTTCTGTGATTCCTATTATTAAATTCGTTATCTGCTTGACCTTTCATTCTTGAAAAAGGTGTTGCTTCAACGCCTAACTTTTTAAGCTGTTTTGCATAATTACCGGGAAGTGTTGACATACAACCAATATCATCAAAAGCAACTTTTATATCTAATCCTTGTTTTGCTTTTTCTTTTAGAATATCCAAAATAGAGTTCCAAAATTTGCCTTCTTCAATAATAAAATATTCTAAATATATAAACCTACAAGCTTTTCTCAAATCTTCAAGTAATGCTTTGTGATATTCTTCACCACTAGGATAATAAGTTTGTTTTGTGTTGGTAAATAAGTGCGTATCGGCAATATTTATGAGTGATTTTGCTTGCGTATAAGCAATAGGATTTTCTTTTTCTAATTGTTCCAATAATTCTTTATCTTCTTGCTTGTAAGATAGATTTTTCAAGTCGTTAAGTCTTTTAATAAACTTTTTCTTTAATTTTCTTGAACCAAAAATAAAATATAGCATAAGACCGGCAACGGGAATTATTAGAACAAAAAGTATCCAAGGTATTTTGTAATCTGGATTATCATCAGAAGCAATAATTTTAAGTATTACTGCAAAGGTTGTTATTCCAACAGCAATATAAAAGTAAGGAACAAATAAGCAAAGTGCAATCATTACTCCAATAATAGCTAATACTTCTAATAAAGTGATTGAAAAAGCTATTATATATCTAACAGGTATATAATTTATTTCTCGTTCTTCAATCTTTCCATTACCAAGGTCAAGTTTAATTTTCCTTTTCATAATTTTTCCTTAAATATAACTCAAGCGAAGCAAGTTTATTGCTTCGCTCGAATTTTACACTAAACTAGATTTTTCAAGAATTGCTTTGCTTCCAAATCCAATTCCAACACTAAACAAAGCAGAGCCAACTAAACATAATAATACATTTACAATTGTGCTATTTAGTGGCGTAATAATTGGTATCATCATAAACATAAGCATTCCGATACCAAAAGCCATAATTAGTGATAACCATAATCTTTGTTTTGCAAAAACACTAGCTAAAACATAAATTGATGAGAAAATTCCAACCAATAATATTTTTGATAACATACACATTACAACATTTAGAGCAGTTGCTCCTTCTAATGCAAATGGTAGTCCTGCGATAGCACCACCAATCATAGAGCCTATGAAGAATGCTACTATCATACTAGCCCCTGCAATAAAGCAAGTAATTGTTTTTGATATAACATAATCACTTTTTTTACTTCTTACAGTAAATAAATTTTTAGCATAACCACTACTAAAATCAGCACCAACAAATAAACAAACAAATATTGAGATTATAAAGAACATCATATTTATATTACACATACTTGTGATATCCATACTCATTGTTTGTTCGCCGCCACTTACAGCTCCAATGATTTGCCAAACATTTTTAAATCCTTCCATTACAGTTTCTGCCCCTGTTTGTGGATTAACACTCACAGTTCCGTCCATCATTGTTGTCATAACCAAAATTAAGATTGGCATAACAAGCGAAGCACCTATCATAATGTAAAATAGTGGAGATGTAAACATTCTTCTAAAATCTACACCAAGCATACTTTTTACTCTTTTCTTGAAAGAGTTGTTTTCAAATTTTACAGTCATATTATTTTACCTCCTTGTTTGCCATAAGGTTAATATAATATTCTTCTAAACCAATTTTGTCAGTTTTAAGTTCGTTTACAATAATATTGTTGTCGTATAAGTATCTTACAACTTCTTCTGGACTTTCTGCGTCATAAATTCTTAAGTTTTCTTTTTGTTCATCAAAAAGAACTTTTGAATATTTTTTATTTAAAATTTCTTGTGCATTTTTCATATTTTTTGTTTGAATTGCTACGAATGTTGGGCAAGTGCTTTCAAGCCCTTCAGCTGTCATTTCTACAATCATTTTGCCACCACGAATAATACCATAGTGAGTTGCAATTTTTTCAAGTTCGCCAAGTATATGAGAAGAAATAAGCACAGTTACGCCAGATTTTGAAAGGTCAGTAAGTATTTCCCTCATAATTCTCATACCATCAGCGTCAAGTCCATTTATTGGCTCGTCCAAAACTAAAAGTTTAGGATTGCCAAGTAGTGCCATAGCAATACCAATTCTTTGTTTCATACCAAGCGAACAATTTTTATATTTGTTTCCGGCAGCGCCTTCCATTCTAACCATTATTAGAACTTTTCTTACAGCATTTTCTTTGTCAGGAATTGATAGATTGGTTGCTTGTATCATTAAGTTGTTCCAAACCGTTAAATTTGGAAAGCAACCCGGAGTTTCAATTAAAACTCCCATACTTGCTCTAACATCAGAATCGGTGTAATCTCTATCATATAATTTTATACTTCCACTTGTGGGGTGAATAAGTCCACAAATAATTTTTTTAGTTGTAGATTTACCACTTCCGTTTTCTCCAATAAATCCATAAATTGCGCCCATAGGAACGGTCATATTTAGTCCTGCTAGTGCTTGATTTTCACCAAAGTTTTTACATAAATTTCTAATTTCTATTGCATTCATAAACATTCCTCCTAATACACATCACTCTTGTTTAGAATATAAGTGCCTAGTATGTTATAGATAACAGCCCAAGAAATCGAAACTATTAGGCAAGTTAAAAGCGACAATATTCCACTTGATAAACAAGCAGCAACAGATGAACCATACAAGAAAATATTAAGTATAGCAGAATTTCCAAGTATTGCAGCTGCTCCAATAATTAAAATTCCTGTTCCAAAGAAGAAAGAAGAAGCGATTGAAATCCAAAAATGTTTTCTAAAAATAATGTTTAAGAAAACATAAAGACTAGCCCAACCTAAACTCATCAATAATTTTCCAAGTAATGCACAAACAAGTGAGCCAAAGTTTACTGAGAAAGATAGCCCAACAAGAGCACCAGCAATTATAGTTCCAACCAAATAAGTAATACACATACAAGCCATTGCAAATGCACAAGTAAGAGATTTGCTCATCATATAATCTTGCTTTTTAGCGTGAGTTGTGAATAATTGTTTAACATAGCCGCTTTTATAGTCGTGCCCAATAAAGATTGAAACCATTATGCCACCAAATATAAACACCATATTCATATTTGCATATTGTCCGATATTTTCAATAACATATAGTGGTTTTTCTACTGCTATTGCTTGCCAAATATTAGTAAATAATGCACCTGTTTGACTTCCTTCCATTCCAGTAGTTCCAATAATCATTGCAGGAATAATAGCTGCGATAGCAAGGAAAATATAAAATAGTGGAGTATGAAATAATCTATAAAAGTCAACCGATAACATTCCTTTAATTCTTTTGCCAAAACTAGGAGTATCAAATTTTAAATTGTTTGAATTTTGCATATTATTTTACCTCCTTGTTTGACATAAGCTCAATATAATATTTTTCAAGACCAACTTTGTTCTTTTTGATTTCGTTAGGAATAATTTCGTTATCAATTAAATGTTTTACAATTCCATCAACATCTTCTTCATCATAAACTCTAACACAATTTTCTTCTTGTCTAACATTTTTATATTTCTTTTTGAGTATAGAAATAGCTTTATCACTATCATTTACTTTAAAAGAAACAAAAACTCTTGCTCTTGATTCCATTTCTTTTGCTGTTAGTTCTTGTATCATTTTCCCTTGACGAATAATGCCATAGTGTGTAGCAATTTTTTCAAGTTCGCCAAGTATATGAGAAGAAATTAAAACAGTGCAGTTATAATTTTTAGTAATATCTACTAAAATTTCCCTCATAATTCTCATTCCGTCGGTATCTAATCCATTTATTGGTTCATCTAAAATGAGAAGTGCAGGATTGCCTAGCAGTGCCATAGCAATACCAACTCTTTGTTTCATACCTAGTGAGCATTTTTTAAATTTAAGTTCTTTGTGTTCTTCCATTCTAACAATTTTAAGAACTCTTGAAATTTCTTCTTCAGAATTTTCAATACCTAAATTCAAACATTGCATTTTAAGGTTCATATAAATACTAGAACCCGGGAAACAACCAGCATTTTCAATCAATGCTCCAACACGAACTCTTGTTCCAGCGTCTGTATAATCCTTGCCAAACAATTTAATTGTGCCACTATCTTTTACAAGGTGTCCACAAATAAGTTTTTCTGTTGTAGATTTACCACTTCCATTCTCACCAATAAATCCATAAATAGAACCAACAGGAACTATCATATCAAGACCATTTAGGGCATACATACCTCTAAATGATTTTTTTAATCCTTTAATTTCTATTGCGTTCATAATTTAAAACTCCTAGATTTACTTTTTCTTTTTCTCAACCTTTGCAGCATTGTATCTTTCGTTAGCAACTCTAATTCTTTCATTTGCTTCTTCAATTTGTTTCTTTTGTTCGTCTCTTACTTTTGCAGTTCTTTCAGCAGGGCTCATGTGAGCATCGTCCCAAGATTGTTTAGCTTGTTCTTTTGCCTTTCTAAATGTGTTAGTTCCACGATTTTCTTCAAAGTTAGCTTTTGCTTCTGCCTTTGCTGCAGCAAAGTTTGCTTTATCTACTTCGTGTTGTGCTTTTGTGTTTTCAGCCATATCCTTAAATGCTTTTTTTAGTCCTTTACCAGCTTTTTTGAAAATGTTTTCTTTCTTTTCTTCCATAATATTATTCTCCTTAATTTTTTAAATTTCAGCCAAGCATTACTCCAACACTTGACTTGTTAATAATATTTTAGTATATTATTTTTGCAAATACAACGAATTAAAAATTTTGCATACTACAAAAAAAGACACTTTGTTGGAATAATAATTATTACTCAAACAAAGTCGGTTTATCTGTTGGAATAATGAATTTTAGGAGCAAATTATGAACATAAAAAATAATTCAAGATATAAAATGAGTAGCGAGAAAATTGAAACTGCATTTCTTACCTTAATTCTCAATCATAAATACGAAGATATTAACATTAGTCAAATATGCGAACAAGCAAATATAAATCGTAGCACTTTTTATTGCCATTATGACGACATCAACGACCTTGTTATTAAGATTGAGAGCAAGTTTGCTAATAGTATGAAAACCATATTTGCTTATGGGGAAAGACAAACACATCAAGCATTTATAGATATGTTTACCTTTATAAAAGAAAATAAATATTTCTATAAAGCATTTTTAAGCATTTCTTATCAAACACTTGCAGAAACAAATACAAAAATTGACATACTTAAAAATATTGGCGAAAAAACAAATATAGACAAAACAAACAATATT
>JAFQOI010000153.1 GCA_017403285.1 bacterium | reverse complement strand
TTTGATGTGGATAAGTATTTCTGGCTTATATATGTCAAAAATGATATAATATAAGTAGGAAATGAGTGATGTAAAATGATGACTAAAAAAGAAAATAAATCAAAATCAGTTATGCAATTTGTAGATATGGAAATGTTAGTTCCACAAAATCATCTTGTAAGAAAAATAGATAAAACTATAGATTTCGAATTTATTAGAGAAAAGGTCAAACATTTATATGATGATGAAATAGGTAGACCATCAATAGATCCAGTTGTATTATTTAAAATGGTATTTATTCAATATATGTTTGGTATTAAATCAATGAGACAAACAGTTAAAGAAATTGAAGTAAATATAGCTTATAGATGGTTTTTAGGCTTAGACTTTACAGAATCAGTTCCACATCATTCTACTTTTTCCAAAAATTATGAACGTAGATTTTCAAACAGTACTATATTTGAAGATATCTTTTTAGAAATATTAAACTTAGTAAATGAAAAAGGTTTATTAAATAAAGAATCATCATTTATAGATTCTACACATACAAAAGCTTATGCTAATAAAAGAAAAATCGATAAAAAAGAAGTTGAAGTTTCACACAATAAATATGTTAAAGCCTTACATGAAGAGATTAATGAGTTAAGAAAAAGCGAAGGGAAAAAGCCAATTAACTTTAGCGAAAAGAAAATGGATAGTATCTCTAAAACAGATCCAGAATGTGGAATGTTCCATAAAGGTGAAAAGGAACAACAATTAGCTTATTCAACACAAGTTGCATGTGATGAAAATGGTTGGGTAACTAACGCTATGGTATTTCCTGGTAATATGAATGATAATAATTCGGGAACAGATTTTATTGAACAAATAGCCAAAGATAAAGAAGTTAAAAATGTAGTAATGGATGCAGGATATACTTCTCCTGTATTATTAAATGAAGTTATTGAAGCGGGGTTAACACCAGTAGTACCATATACAAGACCTAAGGGTGCCAAAAAGAAAAGTAAAGACGATATCGAACAACCATTTACTTCTACACAGTATATATTTGATAAAGAACATAATTGTTATGTTTGTCCATTAGGCATAATTTTGACTTATCGAGGAATTAATTCACAAGGTAATTTATCTTTTAAATCTAGAACTAAAGATTGTAAAAATTGTCCTTTGAAGCATAGATGTACAAAACAAAATTTTAAAGAAATACAACGTAATGTTTTAGAACATGCATCTGATTATGCTAGAGAAATTAGATTATCAGAACTAGGTAAAAAGTTATATCCTTTACGTAAAATAACAATTGAACGTTGTTTCGCACAAACAAAATTTAATAACAACTTAGGATTCACATTTCTAAGAGGACGTAAAAAAAATCAAGATCGAGTCTTGATTATTTTCGCTTGCCATAATTTAATAAAATTAGCTAGAATACTCCACAAGAATGCTTCTAACCTAGTATCACATTTAAGATTTTTCTTCGGAAAAGTCTTTTTTTATTCATATTAGTGAAACAAAAAGAAAAAGGCACTTATAAAAGTACCTTTTGTCATCACTCTG
>JAFQOI010000152.1 GCA_017403285.1 bacterium | reverse complement strand
TTTCAATCAGGTTTTGCACTATTTCTTCAGAATTATCAAAAATTGCCTTATTAATCAATTCGCCAACACTTTTGGCTATAGAATCCGTAAGTGTTTCATCAAAAAGATTGTTGACAAGAACAAAGGTAAGTGTATGCATTTTATCATTTATTTTGTTTAAAACATGTTTTGAGATGTTTTCTCCAAAATGTAAATCTGTAAGCTTGCTGTGTATCAAGGAAGCTACATCACATTTTATATCATCAATTATTCTCTCAACTACTTCTTCAGGTGCGAAACGCAGCATTGTTGCTTCCAATGTGTTTTCGTTTTGCTTGTTTTTTTCAACGAGGTTTTCAAGGCTTGTCCTGATTTTTAACAGCATTTTTTCTGATGTAAATACTTCTACCAAGGTATCCGAATTCAGCAATTGCGTACTTATAACATTTCCAATAGATTTTGCCACTCTGTGTTTTTCTTTAGGAATAAGCCCCGGAGTAAATGGTAACTGCCATTTTCCTATGTACATAGCTTTTCTTGGATGAAAAAGCATTTTTATGGCAATATCATTCGTTATATATCCGATGACTCCACCTACAAGCGGTGGGATAAATATTTGAAAATCCATTTCATCAACTCCAAATTATAAATTCTACATAATACCATTTTACTAAATACAACTAATTATTTTGTCACTTTTGAAAAGACATTTATTACTCAATAGAGAATATTGCCTTTTCATCAAATTCAACTAAATACTCATCAACTGTAGCTGTCTGGTATATTTGATTTTCTATACAATACTTTAGAATCATATCGAATCGCTTATGACAATTAAAATTAAATCCTGCAGAACTCAACAAATCTTCCGCATCACCCAACTCAAGCTCAAGACCTATAATTAATTTGAAAACAGTCTTTTTTTCGGGTTGTTGTCCGTTTGCTATGGATGAAATTCTTGAAAAGACTCGACGATCCAAAGAAATCTTATTATATAATTTTGAAGGTTGATCTTCATACCCTTGTTTTTTCATTAATTCCAGAAGTTTTATTTGAAAACTTTCATTCTCATCCTTCTGTTGCTTTAGCCATAACTCAAGTTTTTCTTTATTGATTTTGTCTTTTTCTGCATCTGATGAAGAATGGCTATTCGAGGGAATGTATCCGGCACCCATCATTGAAGAAAACAAAGAAGCCCCTATATCTGTAAAAATTGTTTTTAAATTATTTTCTGTAATAAAATCAAGAACCTGTTCACCTAATCCTATATTTTCTTTATAATTAATATCTAAATATTGTTTTAATTTTGAAATTTCTTCGCTATTCATATGTATTTCCTTTCAAAACATTAATCTATGATGTTCTGGTTATCCATTTATCATTTTTAATATACTGTTTGTCTCCATATCAAACTTTTCCCAACTATCCCACATTACACAATCAACAAAAACCGAAATAAACAGATTGACGAACGGGAAGAGTTTATCGAAGCCCATGTCTAATTTTTCTGCCAATGTCTCTGTGTATCTTTTATACCCATAGTCTAATTTGCCCGAAAACTTACGAACACTTTCTCCATACTGCGGACTTGTAGCAATTTGAAATATAAGTCTAAATTGCTTTTTATTCTCTTGTGCGAGTTCCTTTATGCCTTCGCATAGTTTTACCAAATTGTCAGTATGATCAAAAGCATAATCAAATATTATTTTTACATACTCATCAAGTCCCCATTCAACAGCATCAAGTACTATCTCATCCTTATCCTCAAACCAGTAATAAATACTGCTTGCAGCCATTCCTGTTGCTTCCGAAAAATCTTTTATTGTAATTGCTTCAATTCCCTTTTCGGTTAAACACTCAAAGCATTTACTTAAAACAACGTCTTTTTTTATTTCTCTTTCTGCCGGATTTCTCATGTGTTATGCCTCCAAATCGAATACTTATTCTGCATTATGGAATATTCACTCCATAGTTGGATAAAAAAATATAACCGACTACTTTTAGCAGTGACAACATAATTTGTATTATGTTGTATGTATCGTAATCAAGATATAAATATACAGATTTATTATATCATTTTTTTCTACATTCGTCAATGATTTACGACTATTTTCTTGATTTTCGGCACAACACCTAAAAGACATCTTCAATATGCATGTTAATGGCACAAACAACGCTTATTTTTATTCTCTGTGTGTCTTTGTTTGGCCATAGCAAATTGTCCTAATTCAGTACATTTATAATTTCTTTTTTCTTTTTCACGGCGTAGTCATAAGCAATGGCGGTGCCGCTTTTAGGTTGGTAATCGAATAAATCTCGTTTGCTGTTTCTTCGTCTTGGTGGAAGATAATTTTCATCGTAATAAACTACGCAGAATTTGCTATTATTAATCATTTCCTGATTCCTTTCTACATAGGAAGCTCTGCCGGCGTTTTCCATATGTTCAGGGAAGTATGTACCTTCGTAATGATTCAGCAGACTTTCTTCATACCAGTCGGGAATATATTGGAATGCT
>JAFQOI010000010.1 GCA_017403285.1 bacterium | reverse complement strand
TTTGGGAACTCAAAAAGAAAATATTTTGAAAAATCATTTGATACATAATACGAAAAATTCTTTTGTGAAAGAAAAGTTTTAAGATTTTTGTATAATTCTTCTAATGAGCATGCTGATTTGCGCAATTCTTTTACCGTATTAATTGTAAGAAAATAGTATCTTGTTCCGATAGATTCTTCTATATTTTCTTTGTCTATTGCATTTAAGAAAGAGTCTAAATTAACCTTTAACAAGTCTTTTCTATTTTGTTTTTTGGGGTAAACATAAGGTAATAATCCAGAAAGTTCTCTCTCTCTACTTTTTTCAGAACTTACATTGTGAGCGCAACCAATAATTACATTAGTATCGTAATTATATAAAATCACATTACTATATTTCCCCATAAGCTCAATAGCAAGACAAATGAGAGATTTTTCATTCATTTCGTCAAAATATTCAAAGTATAATTCTAAAATTCTTTCCCCTTTTGGGACTTCAATGTTGATAATGGTCCCATTCTGAATGTATTTTCTCAATAGCATACAAAACATTGGTGCTGTTTTTGGAATTGAAATATTGCGCAGCTTTTCTGTTTCTTCTTCCATAAAACAGGTATGGTAAAAGTTGGGGTTAAAATTTAAATATAGCTTCTTTGTTTCTCTGTTGTTTCTTAAAGAAAAAATAAGTTCATATCTGCTTGGTTGCTGAATTTTTTGTAATTTTGCACCAAGAAAGAAATCTTTGTTTTCTTCTACAAATAATTTTAAAGTTAATGCATCAAAGTTAATCATAAATATATTTTAAAATAAAAAAGCAATGTGTTATATACATTGCTTAAATATATTATATAAATTTGTGGGAGGGTTAGATTACTTTGTTTAAATTATTATGCTGCTATATTTTTAATTTTATCGTTTAAAATTTTGTATTCGGCAGTACAAACAGAATTTGCGGCAACATCATTTATTTTTATATTTCCTTTTTCGACTGATTTTAAATTGCAACCTGATTTAAGAATATTTGAATGATGCAAATTGAAATTAGCACTTCCCATAATTGCCCCAACAGTACCGCTAACGATGGCATTTTCTGCTGTTGTTCTTATAAATTCACCTGCGTCAAACTCTTTATCTTTATCAAAAGCACAGTCAATAGCATAATTTGAAGCGCCTGAAATAGCACCTGTTTCTAGTCCGGTAATAGTACATCCTTCTACGGCTTCTCCCAAAGTTTGTGCAGTACCTGCCGTACCCATTGAAAATGATGCAAGTCCGCCAGTTACAGCACCACCTAGAGCATCTTTTGCAAGTTGTTTGCCATCCATTGTATCACCTTTGATATCATTTGATGCACGATCTGCTGCTTTAAAGCCTGCTTTTGTAAGTGCACCAGCACCTGCGCCGATTGCGATTGCTACTGGGGCAGCGAGTCCACCAGTTGCTACTGTTGCAACAACTCCTGCTACTGTACCTATTGCTGCAATACTAGTTGCAATATTTGAAAATAAATTTAAACTGCTTTGTTGTTTTGAATCAAATTTGTTTATTTCATTTGCTGCTTCTTCAAATGAAATTTCACCTTTTTGGTATTTTTCTATTGTTTTTTCACATTTTTTTGCACTTGTTCCAAGTCCAACAGTTTCTTTAAAATTGTTCCAACCATCAAGAATTGCGCCATTTTTTTCTTGAATTTCTGCTAATTCTTGATATAGAACTTCTACATCTGTTGGCATTGTTGATACATTATTAGAAGATGTAAAAATACTTACATCGGAATTTTCAATTGGTTTTATTGCTTCAGCATTGTATTTATTTGTATAAATGCCATTAGCACCATTAATTTTTTCTACCATAAACTTATCTGACATTAACCTACCCAAAAATAGACCTAATACTTACATGTTTATAAAGTATTTTTTAAATGCAAAATTGCGTAATTGTTAACAATTTGTAATAAATAAATTTTAAGGTTAATTATTTACGAAATCTTTAAATATATCAGGAACAGCTTTAAAAGAAGCCATTCTTGCTGCTTGTTGTTGAAGCAATTCTTTTTGTTTTGCTGCTTCTACTTTTCTTTCAGTAACTTTTCTATTGTATTTTGGAAGTAAGATACCAAGCATAACAATGGAGAATGCAATATCAGCAACTCTGCAAATATTTCTGAGATTACGAACTTTTGTACTCGATACTTCTGCAGCAGACTTAAGATCCGTATTTTTAATCCAATTGCCAAATTGTTTAAATCTATAGCCAATCATAGAAGTAGCAGTTTTAACGGCAGGTTTTGCAACTTCTTTTTTTCTATTTAACAATACAACATTTTCTCCAACAATTTTTGCTCCAGATTTTGTTTTTGAAAGTGCTTCAATTGCAGACGCAACTCCTTTTTTCACATAGTCACCAAGGAAATATAAGCCGCTAAATGAAGCAATATCTCTTACTACGGTTTCTCTTAATTCATTTTCATCTTCAGCGCATAACATTCTACTTGCAAATGTTGAAGATGCAATCCAGCGACATTGGTCAAGTGTTGGGAAAATACCCGAGAATTGGAACATTCCAAGTGATGGTTTCTTCATCATTGACAAACCCGCCAAACCATACATGCTTGCTCCTGCAAGTAGCTTTTTAAAGAAAAATTGTTTTCTTTCTTTTTCATTCATTTTTTGGGTTGTATCTTTTTTTCCAAAGTCTTTATATATTGGGGCTCCTTCTGCTTTGAATTGTTTTCTTGTCATTGCTCGATTGATAGCTTGAACACTAACTGCAATACCAATAACAATTCCCATACCAATAAGACTTTTTTTGTTAACGAAACTGCTTAATTTATTTCCGTATGTATTAATTGCTTCTGTAATTTTACCGCTAACCTCAGGATTTTTCATATCTGAGGCTGTTTTTCCCATTGCATTTAGTGTTTTGTTTTTTACTAAATTAAATTTAGAGCCTAAATCTGTTACATCACGAATTGTTTCTTCGAGATTTGATTGTGCTGCTCCATTAAATTTTAATATGCTTTCGGCTTTTGTTAATCCTGCTAATTTTTTTTGAGCAGATTTTAATAATGTTTTTTTATCTTTTCCTGTTGAAGATATTGCTTTTGTTATTTCTTCAACAGCGTCTGTAAACGCTGGCGACGAAGCATGGTCTGCATATTTAATCCATTTTGTGCCATCTAAACCTTCAATTGATGATAAAGCTCTTTTTACATATTCTTTAGTAGTATCTGTAGCACCTGAGTTTTGTGCTTGTTCGTATACAGTTTTTAATTTGTTAATTGAATCTGAATTAGCCCAAGAATCGACAATATTTGTTCCACTTAATTCACCTTTTTTTGGCAATATAGAAGCAATTCCTTTTACAACTAATCCGGGCATAAGGCAATTAACAAAAAGGCCAGAAAATTCACGTCTAAATGTTTCTGTAGCAGCAGCAATACCAGTTTTTAAATCTACAATTGTTCTTGGTATATTTGTTGAAACTGTATCTACAAACGATACTTGTATCATTGCATTTTTATCAAGGATGCTGAAGCTTTTATCTAAAACATTAAAAAACGCATCACCAACACCACCTTTAAAATTTTGTGGTTGTTTGTGATTTGTACTTATTCCATTTCTTATTTGACTTTTATTCGGTAAAGTGTATTTGTTTGCTTTTGATATTTTCAATTTATATTTTGCCTTACCTTACTTCCCTATATAGCAATGATATTAAATCAACAGCCAAAAACAATTTTTTTTGCTTTTAAATTTTGCATAATTAGAGAAAATGATAATAAAAAAATGACATTTGACACATTTTTTATGCAAAAAACGCATATTTTGATGTCAAAATTTGCAAAAAAGTACTTTTTGTCATCAAAATCGCAAAAAATGCATTAAAAAAATCCAAGTTTACAATTTGTAATTGAAATTAACAAAAAAATAGTATTTTAGGTTTTATTATTATATTCATGTTAGTAGAGACGTCATAATGAGAATTGCATGAAAATACAGCCGATATCATTTTCGCCTTATGTTAACAAAGGTAGGGATTTAAATAATGGCAAAGCTGGGTTGCCAGTTGTAGATAATGCAAATTTAAAAAATCAGCAATTAAGCAATCTCTTTTATTATCCGGTTAGTTTTTCTTCTAAAGCCAAAAGAACATATGGTAGTGATAAAACAGCACTTCAAGAAAAATCAGGTGATTTTAAAGTCGCAACTTTTAATGACATAACTTGTCCTTCTTGCGGTAAAAAAATGTGTAACAAAGCATTTTTAAAAAAAATTGAAACTGATTTAGATAAACTTCAACCTGATGAATATCTTGATTATATTGGACAATATTATGATTATATGCGTCCTGTTGAAGCAAGTGTTTATGATGAAATAAGTGCCGCAGCAAAACAGCCAGGGGCATCTAAAGACATTAGAACATTAATTGTTGCATTAAGAGCCGAAAAATTACCTGTTTTACAAAGTGTTCAACTGCGTTTAATAAAGAAAATGAGAGCGTTGGCAAAAACTCTTCCTCATGATGAAAAAGAAGTCCTTTTACATAAGTTGGATAGTTTAAGTAAAATTGTCAAACAAAATAAATCAACTTCTCCTTTTAGAAGAAAGATAATGATTGAAAGGATGAGCAAGATAAAAATTAGAAATCCTAAAAAATATAATAAATTGCAAGCGTATGTTAATAGATTTCCAACTTCTATGGATATGAATTCTGCTTGGATTGTTAAATACTCTGGTACAAACAAAGAAGGCTTGCCATGGGATTCTAAAGAAATTGCATTAAGATTTTTAGCATCTTCTGTTGCAAATACAGATCATATTCTTGCTTATAATATAGAACCAAATCATGATGATATTACAAATTATATGGCAATGCACACTGGTTGTAATTCTGAAAAAAGTAACAAACCATTCTTGCAATGGTTAAATGAAAATAAAGATGCCAGAATAAAATATATGAAACAATATTTTACCGATGTTGATGAGATAATATCAAGCGGAAAATTGAAAAAAAAGAAATATAGAAACTACGTTGCACTTGCAACGAATACGGTTGAACATGTTTCAAAAGGACAACTTGGTGCTGAAATGATTAAACCAGAGCATGTTCCAAGTATTTATGACATTATGCTATAACATTATATGATGTTAAAGGTTGGCTAGCCGCTTTTGTTTTGAATAAATTGAAAAATGTCTTCTTATGTGGGGGATGGTTTGGAGATGTTTTTGCAATGGATGGATCTCTTAAAACATATATTTCTTCAACTCTTTTATTTAATGTTTCTGGTGATTTTCTATATAAATCAGCAGCATAATCCATTTCTGGATCTTTTATGCCATTCGCATTTTCAATCCAAAATTTAGTTGCTATTGTATATGCATCTTGTTCTTCTCTTATTGATGTATATGGATCTTTATCCTTTGCGTGTACGCTTTCATGTACAATGTATGCTGCAATAACTTCTGGAGCGGCATATTTGTATGTATTTGAAACGGTTATTGTTTTTATTGCATTTTCATATTGAGCGATGTTTGGAGTTCCGCCCATAGAGGCAGTTTCTCCAAATTTTATTTGAACGTCTGCTAAACTTTTCATGTATTCTGGCGTCATATATTCTGTTGCCATTTGAAGCGCTGTTTGCAGATTATTTTGTGCATATGATTGTTTTTCTTCATATGCTTTTCGTGGTTGAAATATACTTAATACATTATTTTGAGTTTCTTGAATGCTACGTTTCGCAACGTCATTATGTCCATCAAGGTTTTTTGCTGTTTCAAAACTTTTCATTGCATTAGAGTAATCCCCTTTTTGTCTTTGGGATTCACCTAAATCTATCCACGCATCTGCATCATTTTGGTTGTTCTTTACGTATATTTTAAAATTTTCTTCGGCAGATTTAAAATCTTTTAGCCTACTGTATGCTTTTGCAATTTTTTTATTTATAAGAACATTATTTGGCGCTAAAGACAATGCTTTTTTATATGTTTGTAGAGCATCTTTTACATTATTTTCATTTAATGCTTTATCTCCAGTATCCAACAAAGCATCAATGTCTTCCCCTCCTTTAAATACGGGATTTGATGCTTTCGCTGAATTAAATGTTTTTATGTCTGTAATTGGATTTATTGATATCAAAATAATTTATCCTTAGTTCGTTAAAGGTAAAAAACATAAAGATAATTTATTGTTAAAAAAACAATTATTATTAAGAAATATTTCTATAGCGCCAAAATCTTTTGAATAGCTTCTTCTGGAGAAATAGTTTCTGTTTCGTTTGTTGCTCTTGTTTTAAACTCAACAAGACCATCTTTTATTGTTTTTCCAATAGTAATTCTGTATGGAATACCAATTAAATCTGCGTCTTTTAGTTTTACGCCTGCTCTTTCAGATCTATCATCAAGAATAACTTCAACATTTGATGCAAGAAGTTTGTTGTAAATTTCTTCTGCGGTTTTCATTTGAACTTCATCTTGATCGCTAACAGGAACGATAATAACTGTATATGGGGCAATTGCAAGTGGCCAAATAATACCATTTTCATCGTGATGTCTTTCAACCGCAGCGGCTGCTGTTCTTGAAATACCTATTCCATAGCATCCCATAATAAATGGTTTTTCTTGACCATCTTTGTCTGTGAATGTTGCATTCATTGCTTTCGAGTATTTTGTGCCAAGTTTAAAGATGTTTCCAACTTCAATGCCTCTTGTAACTTTTAAGTCAGCACCACAATCCACACATTTATCACCTTCTTCAACAAGTCTTATGTCTGCTATTTTTATAGGTAATTCAATATCAACTCCCCAATTTGCACCAACGAGGTGTTTATCTGTTTGATTGCATCCAACAACAAAGTTTTTGAGGTCTTTAACGGTTTCATCTGCTACAATTTCAACACCTTTTATTCCTTTTGGACCAATAAATCCTGCAATGGCATTTAGTTCACTGTTTTGCATTATTTCTTCTATTTCATCATTTCTTGCAATTCTAATATCGTTCCCTGCAAAAACATTCATTAATTTGGTTTCTTCAACAGTTTTATCTCCTCTGATGAGTGCTAGAACATATTTGCTGTCTACAACATATATTAAAGATTTACAAATAACGCTTGCAGGAATATTTAAAAAGTTGGCAAGTTCTTCAATTGAATGTGTATTTGGAGTATCTATAATTTCTGCTTTTGTGAATTTGCCATCTGTTTCAACAGAAGTTAAAACTGAAACAGCGTGGTTTGAATTTGCACTGTACGCACATTTTGTGCAGTAAAATACATCATTTTCTCCAGCGTTATTTTCTGCTTCTTCATTTACAAGAACCATAAATTCATGTGAAACACTTCCTCCGATTGCGCCAGAGTCGGACTGTACCATTTTTGTTTCAAGGCCGCAACGTTCAAAAATTCTTCTATACGCTTCTGCCATAATTTCATATGATTTATCAAGTCCTTTTTCATCCGCATCAAAACTGTATGCGTCTTTCATAATAAATTCTCTGCCACGTAAAAGTCCAAATCTTGGTCTTATTTCATCTCTAAATTTTGACTGTATTTGATATAAATTTACAGGTAATTGTTTATATGAGCGAATACTTTCTCTGCCGATTGAGGTAATAACTTCTTCGTGTGTTGGTCCAAGACACATTTCTCTTGAGTGTCGGTCTTTTAATCTCATTAATTCTTTGCCATAAACGTCCCATCTTCCGGACTCTTGCCAAAGTTCTGATGGCTGAACAAATGGCATCAAAAGTTCTTGAGCGCCTGCTTTATCCATTTCTTCGCGTACTATGTTTTCAACTTTTCTAAGTACTCGCCACATTAACGGCAAATAGTTATAAATACCATTAGCAAGTTTTCTTATATAACCTGCTCTCACTAGTAATTTATGGCTCATAACTTCGGCATCTGAAGGGAATTCCCTTAATGTTTGCACGAAAAGATTGGACATTCTCATATAAAATTTTCCTCTAATATGTAGTTTAACTATTTCATATTAGCACAAAATTTTACCTAAGGGGTTTCCATTTTTTTAATTTCTCTTATTGCAACAGGCATGATTTGTTCAAAACTTTCAACAACTTTTGGGTCAAATTGTTTGCCAGATAGTGATTTAATATGTTCCAGCGCTTCTGTTGGAGATATGAATTGTCTGTATACTTTTGGAGTAATCATACTATCAAAAGCATCTGCTACTGCAATTATTCTTGAAGCAATTGGAATTGATTCGCCTGCAATACCGAATGGATATCCATTGCCGTCATAATGTTCATGGTGATATTTAATAATTTCAACAACGTCATTTAATTGTTTTATGTCATCCAAAATTTTTATACTGTGATTAACGTGTTTTTTAATTTCGTTATATTCTTCAACTGTAAGTTTATCTGTTTTCGCAAGAATATCATCAGAAACACCAATCATACCAATATCGTGTAAAAGTCCTGCGAGTTCTATTTTACCTACCATTGTACTTCCTAGTTGCATTTGTCTTGCAATCTTAACAGCATAAAAAGTAACTCTTCTACTACGACCTAAAGTATATGAATCTTTTGAATCTAATGCCTCTACGATAGCGGTTATTGTTCCAGCAAATAATTCTTTTAAATCGTTTATTAACGATTTGTTATCTGCTTTTAGTTGATAATAGTCAATTGCATTTTCAACGATTAATAATAATTCTTCTGGATTATATGGCTTTTTAATATATCTGTATATTTTGGCGTAGTTAATCGCATCAATAAGTATGCCAGCGTCAGAATAAGCAGTTACGAGAATTCTCATTGTGTCTGGTGAAATTTCGCTACTACGTTTTAAAAATTCAACACCATCCATTTCTGGCATTTTATGGTCAGATAAAATGCAGTGAAATTTTTCCAATTTTAACATATCCAATGCGGCAAGTGGTGATGTTGATTTTGCTATTTCATAACGACCCCTTAATGTACGATACAAAAGAGCAAGGTTATCTGGTTCATCATCAACAATTAAAATCTTGTATGTATTCATAATTAAATTTTTCCTTTGCTCTGTATCTCTGTATTTAATTCTTCCATATTAATAGTCATCGGTAGTCTGATGATAAATTTAGAACCTTGACCTTTTTTAGATTCCACCTTTATGTCTCCTTGATGATTTTTTATAATCTTGTATGAAATAGACATTCCAAGTCCTGTACCTTGTCCTACTGGTTTTGTTGTAAAGAATGGATTAAACACTTTTCTTTGAGTTTCTTCATCCATGCCAACACCATTATCTTCTATTTCAATAATTAGATTTTTCTTTGATTTATCACTATTTATTCTTATCCAAATGTCTCCAGTTTCTTTAATTGCACCAGATGCATTATCAATAATGTTCATAAATACTTGATTTAACTGACCACCAAATGCTTCAATTCTTGGAATATTTTCCATATATTCTTTATGAATTGTAGCTTTGTTTTTAATTTTGTTATGAAGAATGTTGAGAACGGTATCAATTTCGTGTGGAATATCGATATCGGTAACAGAAAGTTCTTCCATTCTTGAGAAACTCTTTAAGTCTTGAATAATATTTTTTGCACGATCAGCGCCTTCTCGACAACTTTTAATCAAGTCAGGCAAGTCTGTCTTTAAAAATTCATAATCAATTGTATTCTTTAAATCATTTATTTCTTTTAAGTTTTCAGGAGTGAGATTATCATCGTGTTTTGAATATGCTTCTATGATTTCCATTAAGTCATTTGAATAATTGTTTAAATGGGTCATATTTCCATAAATAAAGTTAATTGGATTGTTAATTTCATGCATAATACCTGCAACAAGTTCACCTAAAGATTTCATTTTTTCAGAGTGAACCATTATTGCTTGAGTACTTTGAAGTTCCTTGTATGCATTTTTTAATTCTTCAGTTCTATCTTGCACTTGTTTTTCAAGTGTTGAATACATTTGCTGCATTGTATCAGCCATTTGGTTGTATGAATCGATTAATTCATTTATTTCGTAATATGTTGTATTTTCAAGTCTTCCAGATAAATCGCCTTTTGATATTTGTGAAACAACCTTGTTTACGTCTGAAAGTGGCTTTGAAATACTTCTTGATAATAAGAATGAAAATACCAAAATAATGAAAAATATAAAGGCAACGAAGTAATTTAGATTGTTTGATTTGACAAATATGATATTTGAATAAGAAATGTCCCTGTCAAGAGCCAAGCATATTTCATAGTGTGCACCATATGGGAATATTATATTCATATACTTTGATTTGTTGAATGCTTCAGTATATTCTACTGCTAATTTTGGCATTCCATCTATACCCGCAATGTATTTTGTTTGGATGTATGGATTTGAAGAATAAATTTGCTTTTGATTTTCTTTGTCAGTAATTAATAGATAAGCAATTTTTAAGTTATCTGGGAGAGATTGATTTAAGTGAGAAAGAATTAAATCATAACGTTTATTGTCAATATTTGTTTTAAAATCTGGTGTTTTTACAATAAATTCGTGAATGGTTTTTGTTTGTAATTCTTTTAAACTGTTGTCTGCATAAATATATATTATAGACAAAATAATCATCATAATTATTATAATTACGATGTTTACAGCAATAGAAATAGAGTTAAATTTATAGTTTTTAAACCCAAGATTCTTTTTTGCTTTTTTTCGTTTTAATTTTTTCTTGCCCAAAGCTATTCCACCATATAATAATCATACTTATCATACAATATTTAACAATATTTTGCGGTTTTTTACAAGTTTTTTACACTTATTTATTGCTGTTTTCTATTTGCTTTCTAAAACAATACTGAACAAGTGCAATTCTGTCATAATTAGCAAGATTTTTTAAACGTCCGGAAGATACAAAATAATTTTGAATCGCTTCTATTCTTATTGGTTCAAAGGAACATTTAATTATTTTGTTTTCGATTTGAAATTCTGTTTGATATTCACATTGAAGTTCTAATTGTTCTTGCGTAGATAATTTAAAACCACCAGCGCTTATATCAAGAATTTTGGCAGTTAAACTTTTATCATTTCTATTCAATATTATTTCTTTATCTGTTGTAACTCTTGAAAATTCTCTTCTTTGCAAATATTTGTATGTGATTGGGAACCAAACTGATACTATATTATCTTCTACATTTTTAACTATAGTTTCAAAATATAGTTGTCCATTTGGAGTCATAGTAAAAAGTTCGACGCTTTCATCCGTTTCGTATTTGACTGATTTTTTTAATTTTACTTTAAAGCAATCCTCACAAACCTCAATAACATCACATTTGCAAGCATTATTGATACTTCGTGATATTATGTTGAATTCTTTATTTTCTATTATTTGTTGTCTCATGATTTTCCTTTGTTTTATTGCTTCTCAATGTATTGTTGTGGTCCAACAACTGTATAAATATATGGTCTAGAAAAATATTTATTTGCTGTTTTTATTATATCTTGAACAGTTATTGAATTAATAAGTTTTGGGTATTCTTCAATGTACATATATCCTTTGTCTATTATTTCGAGATGATTCATAATATGCGATTTGTCCATATTTGTTTCTTGATAAAGAACATAATTGCCAAGAATTTTATCTTTTGCTTCTGCTAATTCTTTATTGGTTACAAATTCTTTTTTGAATTTTTCAATTTCTTCAAGCATTCCTTTTTTTGCGACTGGAATATTTTCTGGATTAGTTGCAATATACAATGTGAATGCACCCTTATTCATATGTCCTGTAAAAGAAGAACCAACTTGATATGCAAGACTTTGCTCATCTCTTAGATTTGTAAACATTCTTGAGCTCATTCCTGACCCTAGAATTGCATCAATAATTTGTAATGAAATATATTCTTTGACATTTGTTTTTCCGTCTGTTTGCCAGCCTAATAATAACCAAGCCGCTTGAGCATCTTTATCTACTTTTATAGTCTTATTTGCTGTTAATGATTTATATTTATCCTTGTATTGTTCTAGGTGGATTTTTTGTGTTTGGTCGTTTTGAATTAATTCTGAAAAATAGTTGATAAATCTTTGTTCGTCTACATTACCATTTATTGTTATAACTGTATTTTGTGCTTTAAATGCATTTTTATAAAATTTATCAATATGTTCTTTTTCAATTTTGTCTATTGTTTTTTCAAGAATTTTTCCTGTATTTCCGAATGGGGTATTGCCCCACATTGCAGTTTTATATTCGTCAAAAGCAATGCTTTCTGGGGTGTTTCTCATGTTTTTAATGGCTGTTTTTATGTCGGATTTTACTTTTATAATGTCAAAAGACTCTAAAGAAGCTTCTTTTGATACTTGTTTAAATAGGTCAAGTGCTAAATCAATGTCATTTTTAGTAAATTTCATACTGACTCCAAATGAATCACCATAAGGAATAACGTTTATTTTAATTCCGTTTTCTTCCATTAGTTGTGCAAGTTCATTTGTTTTGTATTTTTTTGTTCCTTTTAACATTGTTCTTGCTGTGACAATACTTGTTCCGGCTAATTCTTCAAGATTATTTCCGCCTCTTGTTGACATTTCTAGTGCAATAATATCATTAGAAGTATTTTGGGTTATTACAAGTGTTGCCCCATTATCAAGTTCGTATTTTGTTGTGTTTTTATTTTTACTAATTACTTTTGCTTGATGTTCTTTTGGTTGTTTGGGTTCTTTTTTTGGCTTACCTTCTTTTGATGGCAGTGTAATAGAAATTACTGCCGAATTTTTATCTAGATATGATTTTGCAACTCTTTTTAAGTCTTCGACTGTAACTTTGTTTATATTTTCCAAATAGTTTTTATAATAATCTGTTGAATTTGTTAATGTTACAGTATACCCAATTTCACTTGCAATATTTGATACTGATTCTCTTGCATAATATGTTTCACGTTCTATTATGTTTTTTGCTTTTTTGAGTTCATCAAGTGGAATATCATTTTTTTTGATTTTTTCTATTTCGTTAAATATTGCATTTTTTAGTCTTTCAATATCTTCTGTTGTATAGTTTGCGGAAATATAAAAAATAGAATCATCTCTCATTGAAGAATGAGTTGTCGCAATAGAGTTAACTAGCTGTCTTTCTTCTTTTAGGCTTTTATATAATCTTGATGATCTTCCGTCGCCTAAAATTGTTGATAAAACATCTAGAGCATAAGAATCTTTGCTATCTATTTCAGGGCAACCTTTAAAACCAACAAGAATGTATCCTGTTTGAATTTTTAAATCTTGCTTTATTTCGATTTGTTCGGATGGTTTTTTGTCTAATTTGTATGTGATTTTTTCTTTTTTTGTTTCAGAAGCAGGTTTATTAAACTTGCTTTTTAATAAATTTAAAGTTTTTTGTGTGTCAACGTCACCAACAATTACAGTTGTCATATTCTCTGGTGTGTACCATTTATTGTAGAAGTCTAAAATTTGTTCTCTTGAAATTGTTTCAATAACTTCTTTTGTTCCTATAACTTCTCTTTTGTATGGATGTACTTTATAGAAACTATCAACCATGTTTTTGTAGAGGATATTAGATGGGTTATCGTTCTTTTTTGCAATTTCTTCTATAACTACTTTTCTCTCTTTTTCAAGTTCTTTTCTTGGAATTAAAGGAT
Source organism: bacterium (assembly GCA_017403285.1). Taxonomy (GTDB): domain Bacteria; phylum Cyanobacteriota; class Vampirovibrionia; order Gastranaerophilales; family Gastranaerophilaceae; genus Avigastranaerophilus. Next base: position 38,430 of record JAFQOI010000010.1, on the reverse strand, counting down.
TTAATAGCATATCAGAGTGTAAATCAAGTGCTAATTCCAAATCTTTTGATGGAATAAAAATGTAGTAGTGAGTGAAGTCTTTGCTTGTACCTGCATTAGTTATAGCACCTTTTGCTTCTAAAATAGAGTCAAATTCTTTTGCAGGATGTTTTGCTGTTCCTTTAAAAAACAAGTGTTCTAAAAAATGAGCAACACCATTGTTTTCATCAGTTTCATTAATAGAGCCTGTTTTTATCCAAGTGTCTATTATTACAATTGGATTGTCGTGAACTTCTTGAATGATAATTGTTTGTCCATTATCAAGTTTGTGAGTTGAAAAATCAGCGCCAAAAGAAGCCATTCCAACAAATATAAAAACAAAGGTTAATAGTATTTTTTTCATTTCATATCCTCAATAAATAATATATTTAATATTATACATTATTCACTAATTTTGAGTACACTTTTATTGGCATAACTATTATGTTTATTGACTGTTCAAATCAAATTTTGCCATTCGTACATAAATGAGAATAAAAATTAAACCAAGAATATATGCACCTATAACATCTGTTGGATGATGTACGCCAAGCCAAATCCTATTAAAACCAGAAAGAAGTATCCAAACAACAGAAAATGTATTAACAGAAAATTTAAGTGTTTGATTTTTACAATATTTATTCATATAAAAAATTATGAGTCCCCATAAACACATCATCATCATTGTATGTGTTGAAACATAACTGGCAGTGGCTGTGTGTGTGCCGATTTGAAGTTCTAGTGGTGGTCTTGGACGGTTAATTAATCCTTTGAAAAACAAGTTAAACCAGTATGCAATATATGGTGATAATATAAGCATAATTCCATTAAGGTAATGTTTTTTTACTGCAAAATAAATTCCACCTATAATCATTGGTATATATAACATAACGTCATATAATTTTTGTCCTGATATGTTAATTGTCCAGTCTGGCAAATTACTCATTTTTTCTTGAACAAAAATAATTATATTTTTATCCCATTCTGTAATGACTGAAAAATGGCATACAAGAAATGTGTAAAGCGCAAATAATAAAATTAATATGCCTATTTTTTTCATATTCTAACTTTCTTTATATTATTTGTAATAGACGTTACATTTTTAATTTTAAATATAATCGTGTTTCCCTTTTTATTATATTATAAGTGTATGCGAAATAACCAAGAATTGATTGAATTATTAATAGGGCTAAAAAACGATTATTGTACTTGTGGTATTAAAGTAGAATTGTCATCTGAGTGCGAAAAAGATGAAGATTTGAGTGCGCTAAAAGATGTGGCTGATAAACTTGCATTGCCATTTACTGTAAAAACTTCAGGTGCAGAAGATGAGATTGGTATTTGTAGGGCAGTTAATATTGGGGTACAAAATATTGTAGTTCCATTGGTTGAATCATCGTATGCGATTAAAAAATTTGTTAAATTAGTAAGAAAACATAGTTCTGATATCAATATTTTTGTGAACATAGAAACAATTGTTGGATATAAAAATTTTGATGAAATTTTAAAAGAGTCATTTTCTGATATTAAAGGAATAATTTTTGGAAGAAACGATTTTTGTGCATCTTTGGGTTTTTCTTCTGAAAGAGTTGATGATAATGAAATTTTTGATTATGCAAAAGATTTATCATTAAAACTTCAAAGTGCTCAAAAGGAGTTTTATGTTGGTGGTCGAGTTTCGCCAGCATCTATACCTTTTTTGAAAAAAATCCCATATTTAAATGGATTTGAAACTCGTAAATTAATTTTTAATGCTCAATCAAAATCTTTTTCAGAAAATGCGATTAAAAATGCTCTAGACTTTGAACTTCTTTTTCTTCAGTCAAAGAACTCTACTTCTCTTGATAAAGAGAGAATAGAAATTTTAAAAGCGAGAGTTTAATTTCCTTGTCTTATATATTTGAATCCTTTATTTGTAATGGTTTCCTTTTTGTATTGATTTCTTGCGTCAAAAATAACAGGGGATTTCATCAATTGTTTCATTTTGTCTAAATCAGGAAATCTAAATTCATTCCATTCTGTCAATAAAATCATAGCATCAGCATTCTCAAGTGCTTCGTAAGAATTTTGTGCATAAGAAATTTTTTCACCAAAAATAGACTTTGCATTAGTAATTGCTTTGGGGTCATATGCCTTTATTGTTGCACCTTTTTCTAGTAATTTATTTATGATTGTTACAGATGGAGCTTCTCGCATATCATTCGTCTTTGGTTTAAATGATAAGCCCCATATGGCAAATGTTTTTTCTTTTAAGTCACCATTATAAAAGTTTGAAATTTTCTCAAAGAATAACTTTCGTTGGTTATCATTTGTTTGTTTTACTGCTTTAATTATTGCCGGATTATAATTCGATTTTTCTGCTATGGATATTAAAGAATTAACATCTTTTGGGAAGCAACTTCCACCATAGCCAATTCCAGGGTATAAAAATTGTTTCCCAATTCTTGAATCTGAAGTCATTCCTAATCTAACCATGTTTATGTCAGCACCAAGTTTTTCACATATATTAGATATTTCATTTATGAAAGAAATTTTTGTTGCTAAAAAAGCATTTGATGCGTATTTTGTCATTTCAGCCGAGGTTGTGTCCATAAATATCATTCTGTCTGCACTTCTCATAAATGGAGAATATATTTCTCTCATTATTTCCCGTGCTTTGTCTGATTTTGTGCCAATAATTACCCTATCTGGTGATAAAAAGTTTTCAACCGCAGTTCCTTGTTTCAAAAATTCTGGGTTTGATACTATGTCAAATTCAATATCTGTATGTTTTTTGATTACTTCTGCAATTTTTTCTGCGCTATTTGGAGGGACAGTGGATTTATTGACAATAACCTTATATTCATTCATACTTTTTGCAATTTCTTCTGCGGCAGAATAAAAATAAGACAAATCACAAGTCCCGTCTGCTGCTTGTGGTGTTCCGACTGCGATAAAACATACAGTTGATTTTTTCACAGCCATTTCAATATCTGTTGAAAAAGAAAGTCTTCCCTCTTTTGTGTTTGTTTTAATAAGTTCTTCTAATGCTGGTTCAAAAATGGGAATCATTCCATTTTGGAGTGATTTTATTTTCTCTTGATCTTTGTCAACGCAAATTACATTGTTTCCAACATCAGAAAGACAAGTTCCTGCAACTAATCCAACATAACCTGTTCCAATAACGCATATGTTCATACTTCTACCTTTTTAACCTGTCTTTCTATAACATTTTTATTATTTCATCTGTTGTTATTTCTTCCATGCATGGAGCATATATTTTTTTTGATTTTTTTAAATATTTGCATTTTCTTCTATTGCAAGGTACGCAACTTTTTTTTGAAACGATATTTATCCCAGATGAAAAACAGCCTGTACGTTTTTCGGGCATGGCACCATACAATCCAATTGATTTGACTCCTAGGGCTGTTGCAATATGTAATGGTCCAGAGTCCCCTGATAACATTAAATCTGCTTCGCCTATTACTGCGCAAGAATTAATAAGAGGAAGTTCACCTATTAAATTAACACTGTTTTTTATCTCGTTTAATGGAGAAAGAATTTCTTTATCTTCTTTTGCCCCATTTAAAATAATTGTTCCATCAAATTTTTTTTGAAGTTTATTTCCTAATTCGACCCATTTTGCAACAGGATAAGTTCTCCCTTGCCTTTTTGATAATACGCCTCCAGCGTTTATTATTATGAATGGTCTTTTATATTCTTTTGTTTTATCTTTTGCAAAATCTATATATTCTTTGGGTAAATATAATTTTAGTTCTTTCTCTTCCTTAAGTTCAGGGAAAAATTTTAAACCTGTTTTCCAAAAATTTGTAACAGCGTGGATTTTAAAGTTTTTTCTGTATATTGCTTGTTTTTTAATTTTTGCTAAAAACATTAAATATTTTATTTTTAAAGATGGTTGTAAGTTAATAACCGCATCATATTTTTCTTGTTTAAGAGTGTTTGCTAAGTCTTTTGTATAACTAGAAAACATCTTGAATTTAGGATTAATGGTTAAAACCTTTTCAATATCTCTATCTTCAATAAGTAATGGTTTAATTAATTCTGATGTTAAGTAATGAATTATAATTTGAGGATTATACTTTTTTATTGCTCTAAAAAGTGCTGTAGTGTGTACAACATCTCCGATTGCGCCAGTTCTTATAATTAAAAGTTTTTTAATGTTATTTTTTTGCATATAAAAATAATAACATATATTATAATGTCAGAACAAAATTTTATGATTTAAAGTGGAAAAACGGAGATTTTTTATGAAACTATTACATGCAATGATTAGGGTTAAAGATATTGAAAAAAGTTTGGATTTTTATACAAAACTTTTAGATATGGAAGTAACTCAAAAAAGGAGATTGGATGATTGTTGGCTTTATTTTTTAGAGAATAAAGAAAGCGGTTTTCAAATTGAGTTAACTTATAATGATGAAATGCCAGAAAATGGTTATGATTTGGGCACGGGTTTTGGTCATTTTGCGTTTGGAGTTGATTCACTTGAAAAATTTACAAATAAATTAAATGAATTGAATTATGAATATCTGTATGAGCCATTTGATTTAAATGGTAAGGGTTCTTTTATTGCTTTTGTAAAAGATCCTGATGGGTATGAAATAGAACTTATAGAAAAGGTAGTGTGGTAAATAAAGAGGCAGATATTATCTGCCTCTAGTTTTTACTTTTGTTCTTCTACAAAATCAATTCTATCGATATCTATAAAATCTTCATATTCTTCAACTTGTACAGTGTTTGGGGCTTCATATTTATCTTGAAGAGCACGTTCTAAAAGTTCTGGTTCTTTTTCAAGTAAATCATTATTTGCAAATGCAATATCTCGACCGATAGATTGCATGCTTAAACGAATAACTTGTTCTGACGGAGCACCTTTTTCGCCAACCATTTCTTGAACTTTATAACTTGCCCAATCACTAGAGAGTTCTTCAATATTCATATAATCAAAATTCGTGCCAAGTCTTTTATCAACTTGTTCTTCAATGATTTTAGTTACATATTTTTTCTGACTTTCAAAATGACAAGGAAGAACGAGTTCTGTTCCTATAACTTCTTCAGGGTCTCTTTTTTCGTGTTTTTTAAATATTTCTGCCGCAACTTGCAAATGACCAATTTCCATTTGCATATTTTCTTCCCAAACGAGTTTTATTCTTTCGTCTGTTTCGTCTTGATAGCAGTTATAGTAGTTACAAACTTCGGTAAATTCGTGTATAAGCCACTTTTCGAACATTGTTTCATTTGGGTTTATAAGTGATTCATACATTGTTACGTGTTCTTCTTCTACATCTTTAATTTCTGCATATAGACGTTTTAGGTCGGTATTTCCGTACATAAATCCATGTTCGGCATAAAAATTGTGAGTTTGTTGTTCAGCAGAAACGAGAGTTAGAATATTAACTTTTGTTTGAGGTGATGTTTTTTCAATATCGTAAGGCTTTCTTAATCTAAGGGCATTACAGTTGTGGTGATATTGTGTTGGGCGTGCTAATAATACATCTGTCATTTTATGAAGAATTTCATTTGGGTCGGTTTCTTCAATCATATAAGCAAATTGTGAATATCTATATAAGTGGTCAAAGTCTTCTAATAAACCAAAGTCATAAGTTTCTTTGACGTATTTATCAGGTTCATTTTGGGCAAGCCAAGCGGTTAAGTCAACAGCAACTTGTTCATAGCCCAAAGTAGTGTCTAAAACAGTTTGATTTGCTGGGCAAAGCCAGTTCATTGTTGTTTGTTGCATATCTTCAAGACGTCTTATCTTTACAAGTGTTTTGTTTACTTCAACGTCATCACACTTTCTTACAAATTGATGTTTGAATCCCCAAGCTTCAACTTCAATTCCGTTTAATAATATTTGTCTTGTTCTTGTGTAGTTATCAACGTGGGCTCTGCAATAAGGACGTTTTACAATGTCGTGCCACGTTTTTATTTGTTTATCTATTGGTATACCTTTTTCTTTTAATATGTTCATTTAAAATTCCTTTCTTTGGATATCTACAAACAAAGGGCGTGAGCAAATAACTCAGCAACTTTGTGGTTATAAAATCTTCCATCATCTTTTGCGAATAAATTTTCCCAGTGGCTTTCTATGCTTCCATCTTCTGAATATGATGGATTTGCCATCATTATATGATGGGTATTTGAGTCGTATCTAAGTGGGAAAATATCGTTTGTTTGCATAAAACTTGGAAGTTTGTCGCTTGCATAGGTAAATGCAAATAAGGCAGTATTTATTCTATGTAGTCTTTGTTCGTAAGTAATTCCACCATAATAATTGTCGTTTTCGATTTCTACCCCTGGTGCGTATATTCTGCTGTATTTAAAATCATCAGATAATGCTTTTACAGCAAAAAAATCATCACCGGTTATGCAATCACTTCCTGCATTTAGTCCCATTTGTTGATATCTTTGATGATCGCCAAAACATTTTTCGCCAATAAAGCTTAAATTGCCTTTATGGCTTCGTTTGCGGATTTCATGCAAAATATATTGCATTTGTTCGTATGATGGAATATTTCCAACTCCTTCATAATGATGCATTTCATATCCGCCAACGTGTTTTGCAGAATCAAAAAAAATGCAATCAAACCCAAGATTTATTAATTTTACATGTTCATTTATGTATAGTTCTGTATGATTAGAGTTGTGCCAATCCAGTGTTGTTTCATTTCCGTTTTTAAGCACAATTTTTATTTGGTCTGCAGAAAGTACTGTTCTAAAACCTGTTTTTATTCCTCTAAAATGAGAAAGGTCATTAAATGCTTGTATTTGTTCTTGTGCTGTAATTTTGGGAACTAGTCCATAAGATACAATATTTTCGCTATAGTGCGTATTTAGTTTTATTCCGTATATAGAATTTTCTTCATGAATGTCTTTATTATAACCATCTCCATATATGTTTGGAAATATTTGAGAAATTATTAAACAGTTCGCCCAACTTCTTGCAGACGGTGGAATTGCTGGTAAAAGTTTTATGCAACCTAAAATTCCACAACAAGATCGATTGTTGTACATGTAGGCTATTGCTCTGTCATTTAGTTCTATATAATTTGCAAAACGTCCCCAATTATCACCATAATTCGGAGTTTGAATGTTATCAGGAAAATGTTCATAAAAAATTTCACCTTCTGACAATGTTGCGATGGCTTCAACAGATTGTTTTATACTTCTAACCAATAATTCTGATGGTAAAATGTCTGCTACCCATTTTTTTGAAAAAGCACAACCAATAGAATGATAAGTCCTATTAATGGTCCAAGTATCTTTTCTTAAAAAAGTACCTTCGTCTACGGCTTTTAATAATTTGTTTACGCAATTAATATTCATAATGTATATTATTGAAACCGACATTCAAAAAAAACATTAATCTATTGGTAAATAATTAAGGATATTTTGAAATATATAAAAAAACTATTGTATTTTTTTTTTTAGCGTATAATAATGGTTGTAATCTTTTGGCAAGGTAGCTCAGTTGGTGAGAGCGCACGGCTCATACCCGTGAGGTCGAGAGTTCGAATCTCTCCCTTGCTATTTTTATTGCTCAAAAAAAGATAGTCCGCCGTATAAAGGATTTTCTATTACTATCTATTCTCTTCTTCCTGAAATTTGCTATACTTTAGAGGATAGTACTTATGGAAGGATAAAATATGGAAAGAATTCTTATTATTTGTTTTGTATTATTTTGCGTAATACCATTTGCAATTATTGTACCGTTTTACAACAGATTTGTAACTTTAAAAAATTATATTAAAGAAGCATTTTCAACAATGGATGTTTATATGAAAAAACGTTGGGATTTAATTCCTAACCTTGTTGAAACAACTAAGGGTTATATGCAACATGAAAATGAGGTTTTGGAAAAAGTTACTCAATTAAGAAATCATAATTATGGTAGTTTGAATAATCAAGAAAAAATGGACATAAATAATAAATTAACCTTTGGTTTATCTAATTTAATTGCGACTGCTGAAAATTATCCAGATTTAAAAGCGAATGAAAATTTTGCTAATTTAATGGCAGAATTAACTAATATCGAAAATGATATTGCAGAATCAAGAAAATATTATAATGGAACAGTTAGAGAATATAATACTGCAATCCAACTTTTCCCAGGTGTAATAATTGCAAGTCTTTTTAATTTTAGAGAAGAAAATCTTTTTGAAATTGAAGATAATGAAAGAAAAAATGTAAAGGTTGAATTTTAATGAAAAAAATATTATTAGTAATTTTTGTTTTTTTGTTTTTTGCATGTCCTAGTTTTGCAGAAAATTTTTATATAAAAAATTACAATATTGATGTTCAAGTTTCAAAAGATAACGTTTATCGTATTAACGAGCAAATAGATGTTTATTTTACTAGTCCTTCACATGGGATTTTTAGAACAATTCCTATTAAAAATACTGTCAGACGAAGTGACGGGTCAAAATATGTAAACAGCGCAAAAATTAAAAACTTTAAAGCGACAGATTTGGTTTCTAAAGATATAGTTGGTAATTCTATAAAATATAAGATGGGTGATCCAAATAGAAAAATTACTGGAAGCAAAACTTATCGGATTCAATATGATTATGTTTTAAGCCCTGATGCAATTAAAGAAAATGAATTTTATTTCAATTTAATTGGCACACAATGGGATACTCATATTAAACGTGTTGGTTTTAAAATTAGTATGCCCAAAAAATTTGACCAAAATGCTCTTGGTTTTTCAATGGGACGCTACGGACAAGCAGGACTTTCAAGAAAATTGTTTTTTGAATCAGATGGATACCAAATTAAAGGATATACTTTAAGTCCACTTTTTGCAAAAGAAGCTTTGACTGTAAGAATAGCACTTCCTGAAAACTATTTTGAAAAAAGGATTGATAAAAATATGCAATATTGCATACTTTTATCGGTTCTACTAGCAGTTATATGTGTAATATTTTGGTTTTTGAACGGTAAAGATGATCCAGTTATTCCGGTTGTTAGTTTTAGACCGCCAAAAGGCATAAACAGTGCTCAAATGGCAGCAATATATAAAAATAATATCGACGCAGATTGTACAAGTAGTTTGATTTTATACCTTGCAAGTAAAGGATATTTAAAAATTGAAGGACAAAATGGGCTTTATTTTTTAACTAGATTAAAAAACTATGACGGAAAAGATTTTATGATTAAGGCGCTTTTTCAAGAGTTGTTTTTAAATGAAGTAGAGGGTACTGTTCCAATGTATAGAATAGAAACTTCTCAAAGTTTTCAAATGGCGCTTTTTGCTTTTGAAGAATCATTGCATAAGTTTAAAAGAAAAATATATGACCAAAATTCAATTTCATTTAAAAATTTTATTGTTCCGTTAATTTGTTCTATTGGTATTTTGGCTACATTTTTGTTTGCTTCAAATGATTATTCGCTTGAATTTATACCAAGATGCAATTTTATATTGCTTTTCCCAATAATTGCATTAATTATATTTTGTTCGCACGTTTTCTCGCCAAAAATTCCAATTTCGGCAAAAGGATTTCTTACCATTTGGTCATCGCTTTTTGGTGGCATTCCAGCAATTATACTCGTAACAAGTTATGGGGTTTTTTCAACTTTCTTTAATACAGATTCTTTGATTTCATTTTTATGTTTAATAATTTCAATTATTTGTACAGTGAATATGCCAAAGAAAAACTTAAAAGGAAGAAGACTTTTAGGTGAAATTATCGGATTTAAAAAATTTATAGAAACTGTGGAAAAACATAGACTTGAAATGTTAACGCAACAAAATCCAGATTATATTCATAAAATTCTTCCTTATGCATATGCGCTTGGCGTTGACGGTATTTGGATGGATAAAATTTCTGAAATGGTGAATATATCTGTTCCGAGTTGGTATAGTGGAAGCTATGATAGAAATGCTTTTTTAGCATATAGAAATAGTGTAAATAATGCCATTATGTCATCAAAAAACCTTGGCATGTCAACAGGTTCTGGATACAGAGGTGGTCGTTCCTCCCATGGTGGAGGTGGATTCTCAGGCGGCGGTTCTGGCGGCGGAGGCGGCGGCTCTTGGTAAAAATTGAAAAAGCGGTGCAATTGCACCGCTTTTGGTTGTTTATGATTTTAACTATCCTAGGTATCTTGGATCAATTGTTAACTTGGCAATGCCTTTCCCGCCTTCTGAATATGCATTTTTTGCTGCTATTTCCGCTATTTTTTTTCTAAATGTTCCTAAATTTAGGTTGTCTAATTTCCACATTTGGGCAAATGCTTCAAAACCTTCATCTGACAAATGACCATTTTTTATCAAATGTGGGTTCATTTTGCTTAACATTGTTCCGGTAATTCTTTTTCCGTCTACTGTTGAAATTTTTTGTCCTATTTTTTTACTTGCATCAGAAATCCCACGGTTAATTGTTTCTGCTAATTCTCCCATAGTTGCTCTTTCAACAAATTTATTCGCTACATAGCGACTATGTGCTCCGCCAAAACTAATATTTTGAACCATACCAACTCCTTTTTCTTGATTTATATAAAACAAAGTGAGGTGCAAAATTGACTTTTTAAAAACTTATATTAACTTTTTTAAACAAGATAAAAGCAATATATAAATTGGTTTTTCTTTCTTGTTTTATTGCGATAATACTTATTTTATAATATCATATACCTATATATGGGTTTTTTGGTAAATGAAATATAATTCGTTGTTTGATATGTGGAAAAAAACTTGTTCTGTTTATGCAGACAAGGTTGCATTTGTTGATAATAATGAGTTTGTGCAAATTACATACAAACAAGCTTTTCGTGAAGTTTGTTTTTTAACAGAAAAATTGCAAAATCTTAAATTAGAAAGATTTGATAATGTTTGTTTGTTTGCAGTTAATTCTCCAAGATGGTTAATTATTGAACAATCTATTATTACTCTTGGAGCGGTATGCGTTTCTAAGTCATCTGAAATTAATTTTTGGGAACTTGATTATGTTTTTAATAATAGTGAATCAGTTGCTTTGATTACTGATAATTCTGATATAATTAACCATTTTTTGCAAAAAGATGAAAAGTTTTTAGATAAAGTTAAATTTGTTATTTACATAAAAAATGAAAAATTAGATTATTCTCATCCTAAAATTATTAGTTTGTATAATCTGTTATCAGAATTAACAGAAGAAACCCTTTTGAAAACAGATTGGGAAGAAAATCCTGATGACATTGCGTATATAAATTATACTTCTGGAACCTCGTCAAATCCTAAAGGTGCAATGTTGCCGAATAAAGGAATGGTGTATGTGACGGAGCAATTACAAATTTTTAACAATATCCAGAAAGATAAAACATTCGTTGTTACATTTCCATTATCGAGTGCTGGTGGGAAAAGTTTTAATCTTCTTTGTTTTACTGAAGGTTGTCGCATTATGTACACTCAGTATAAAGATTTTTATATGGTTATTGATAAATATCAGCCGGATTATCTTCATTGTGCACCTAAAATTGTTCAAACAATGCACTCCAAATTGATGTCTGTTGTTAAATCGAAAGGAATATTATTTGAAAAGACTTTTGATTTTGCATATTTCATAGCAAATAAAATACTTGATTTTGAAAGAAAAAATATATATCGTGGCAAACTTTTATTCTGTGAAAAACCAATAAATTTTTTAAAGAATATTTTAGATAAAAACGTGTTCAAACAAATAAGAAATTCTCTTTTAAAAGATGAATTAGTGTTATTTGTTGGAAGTGCTCACCTCGCAAAACCGTTAGAAGATTTTCTTCAAATTATGGGTATTAAACATATTCAACACTACGGATTAACAGAAACAACAGGATTAGATGTAAGTAATACTTTAGAAAGCCAGAAAAGGCATCCTTATACCGTTGGGGTTCCTTTTTCGAATACAACTATCAGAATAATTGACCCTGAAACGAGAGTGGAACTTAAAAAGGGTGAAGTTGGTTTGATTACTTTGCAAGGAGTTGAGATATTAAGAGAATATTATAAAAATTCTGAAGCAACGCAAAAGGCCATACTTGATGGTCATTTTCTCAATACTGGCGACCTTGGTTATATTGATGAAGATGGATATTTGATAGTTCTATCTAGATATGATGATGTTATTGTTCTTTCAAATGGTTATAATGTTTATACTCCGCTTCTTGAAAATGAGGCAAAAGATTCTGAATATATAAATCAAATTGTTATAACAGGACATGGAAAACCATATTTGACTGCACTTGTTGTTTTAAATCAAAATGAGTATAATTTATGGTGCGAGAAAAATAGTAAAAAATACGTTGATTCCAATAAAAATCAGGAATTTAAAGAATTTTTGATTGAACATCTTAATGAAAAAATAAAAAGAAAAAATGAATACAGATATTACGAAAAACTAAAAAAAATACATTTTTTAAAAGAAGAATTTACTGTAGAAAATGGTATGCTAACAGGTACATTAAAAGTAAAATATAGAAAAATAGTAAATACATATCAAAAAGAAATAGACAGTTTATACGAAGGGTTTTGATTTTGGCAAGAGAAAAATGTAAAACAATAGAAATTCTTTCTCCAGGAAAAAATTTATTGTATTCAAAAGAAGCAATTAGATGTGGAGCAGATGCTGTTTATATAGGTGCTCCCAAATTTTCATTGCGTCATGAACAAGCAAATGCTATGGATGATATTAGAGAACTTATTGAATATGCTCATAGATATTGGGCTAAAATTTATATCCCTCTGAATTGTCTACTATATAGTGATGAAGATATTAAAACTGCTCAAAATATGATAAATGAGTTTTATGAAATGGGTGTTGATGGGCTAATTATTCAAGATATTGGAATTTTAGAACTTGATTTACCTCCAATTCCAATTATTTTATCTACAAACTCTATGTGTTTCAAAAAAGAAGATGCTCAGTTTTTTGAAAAATGCGGCGTGACAAGGATTGTTTTACCTAGAGAATTATCTTTTGAAGAAATAAAAGATATAACGGATAATTCTAATATAGAAATAGAAACATTTTGTTATGGCTTTTTATGCGTTGGTTATAGTGGTAATTGTTATCTCGCTTATGTTGAAAGTTTGAAAAATACTAAGTCAACAGAAAAATCACACTATTTAGCATCAAATCACGGAGTATGTCCTGAAAGATGTATGGATAATTGGACATTGAAAGACAAAAATGGCAATGTTATTAAAGAAAATGATAGGTTGTTAAATTTGAGATTTTTAAACATTAACAATGATATGCCAAGATTGTTTGATATCGGTGTGGATTCTTTCAAAATTGCAGGTAGAGAAAAAGATTTGAAGCACGTTAAAAATTCTACTGCTATGTTCTCTCAAACCGCTGATATAATTGCGAAAACAAGAGATGTAAAAAGAGCATCTTCTGGTCGTGTAATTTTAGGCTTTGAGCCAGATTTTCATAAGAATTTTAATAAAGGATTTACTGATTTCTTTATGAATGGTAGAAAAAAAGAAAATTATTCTAAGCATTCGCTTGTTGGTTCTTTTGTTGGATGCGTAAAAGATTTTGATAATAATTCTTTTGAACTTGATACTTCTATAAAATTAAACATTGGTGATAGATTAAGATACCAATTAAATGATGAAGAAGTACAAAAAGTTGAAATAGTTGATGTAAAAAATGAAAGGTATTTTATTTCGCCTATCAAAGATAATTTAACAGGTTTAAAACTTTATAGATATATTGATAAAGAAGGATTTAAAGAAGTTGAAGAATCTGTTAATTATAGAGTCATTTCAGTAAAACTTAATTTTAAAGAAAATAAAGTTATTGCTATTGATGAGGATAATAATACAATTGAAATGTCTTATGTAAAAGGGAGTAATAGACTTGTTAATCCTCAAAAAGAGTTATTTTATTTAGATATTGATTGTGAGTTTGTAATTGATGAGGTTAACTCTCAAGATGGTGTTTATATTGATAATGTGATTGCTTTTCGCAACGAATTGTTCATAAAACTTCGTGCTGAAAGAGCAAAAAATAGACCAATAAAACAAGGTAATGTACTAAAAAATAATACTCCATATTATAAAAAAGAAATGACATATCTTGATAATGTTTCAAATAAAAAAACAGAAGAATTTTTTAGACGTCACGGTGTTGAAAAAATAGAAGCAGGTCTTGAAACAAGCGATAACTTTAAGGGAAGAAAAGTTTTTATTGGCAGATATTGTTTAAGAAATGAGTTAGGCTTGTGTTCAAAAACAAATCCTTCAAATCTTCCACCACTCCCTTGGACTCTTGAACAAGTTGAAAGTGGTATTGAATATAAAGTTGAATTTGATTGCAAAAAATGTGAGATGAATTTTTATTGCGAAGAATAAAAATTAAATCACATCAAGTTTGCATAAATCTTTATATGCGCAGAATTTGCAAGCGTTTTCATCAAAATCTGTTTTTACGTTAAAATTCAAATTGCGAATATTTTCATAAGTTTTAAGTATGAGTTCTTCAATATATTTCATATCTGATGAAGTTAATTCGATTTCTGCTGTCCTATTATCATTTAGGTAGATAATACCAGCTTTTGAAACAACCTTGTTTGGGTGTTTTTTCTCCCAAGCATATTTGTAACAACACAATTGGTTATAGTAATCTTCTCTTCTTCCTCCTATTCCCATTTGTTTTGCACTTGTATATGCACTTGTTTTATAGTCATACAGTGCATAAGTGCCATCAGATAATTTTTCTATTCTGTCTATTTTTCCGTTTATAACTTCATTTTGTACATTTATTCCATTAAATTCTTCTTCGATATTATCAATTAGCACATAAGGAAATTCGCAGAATTTTTTATAATATCCGTCAAGGATGCTCATTCCTCGATTTTGATAAGTTTCTTTTCTATCTTTTGTTGAAAAAATAGTATAGCTCATTGTTTTATTGAAAAGTTCTTTTGCTTCGTCAACAGAAATATAGCCATTATTGTTGATTGCACTTTTTGCTGATTTATACAGTATGTCGTGGATAATGCTTCCAAAATTCATAGCATCACGATCTGTGTCCGTTATATCTATTTTTAAAATACTAGAGTAAAAAAAGCATCTTGGGCAATTTATATAAGCATTAATAGATGTTGGGCTTAGAGTTATATTTTTTACCCTATCTTTTAATTCGTTTTCAAAAACTTTTCTATGATTGATGGTTTCTGTTGAAAGTGATTTATAAATTTCTGTTGTATAATCATCTTCTTTATATTCAAAAATTTGTTTATCAAAATCAAAATCACTGACAGAATCAAGATATTTAGTTACTGCTCTTGGCTTTCTGTCTTGATTGTCAGCGTGAGAAAGTGTAAGTGCATATTTTGCTCTTGTTATTCCAACGAACAATTTTTTTAATAATTCAGAATCATTTTGAAGTTCTTTTTCGCTATTTTCTAACACTTTTTCTGTTATTAATTTATATTCTCCAGGCATGGAGAAATTCTCCCAATTGTTTTCTATTAAGTTTGGAAGATATACATGTTCAAACTCACGACCTTTTGATGAGTGGTATGTTAAAAGTTGAACCGCATTTTGTACAACATTATTTTTATCAGTTGTAATTTCTATATTATTTGTTCTTGCATATTCAATTCTTGAAACGAAGTCATTTAAATTAGCGCTTGGATTTAGGCGCATAAGGTCATCTGCTTCATTTATTATTTTTTGTAATCCTGTTATGTTTTCTATCTTATTAACATCACAATGGTAGAAAAAGTCTAAAATTTTTGTTCTGTTTACTATTTCTATTACAGTGTTTCGTAGGTTGTTTGTTGCAGCGTAATTTTGTAGGTATTCAAATGTGCTTACAAATTCGCTTATTTTTTCAGGATTAATCCAGCCAAATGGTCTTTTCATATTCGCAATGAAGTCATTATGGTCAGTATTTTGTTTTTTAAATTCTTTTTGAAGTCTATTATAATCATTTAAGTCTATAAGAAATGGCTCAGTAAGAAGCAAGCCAAATAGTTTATCTGAATCATTTATTCTGTTGTTTAATGCTTTCATATAGAAATATAGAGTAATAACAGAGCGAATTTTAAAAATATCAATACCTTCATTTAATTGGCAGTTAATATTTTTTGATTTTAAAAGTTGTTCAAATTCTTTAAGTTCGCTCTTTTTTGTTGATAATATCGCTATTTCAGAAAGTTTTTTTTCATTTGTTTCTTCATCAATGGGACAATTAGATGAATTTATAAGATTTTGAATATCTTCAACAATATAGTTGTATTCTTGGATAAGTTCTCCAAATTGCCAACGTTTAATTTTTCGTTCTTTTTCAATGATTTTGGGATTTTTTGCTTTTAATTTTTTTTCTATGTTGTGTGATTGAAATAATGGGTTGTTTTCGAGTCTTGTTGTATCTTGAGTTACAACTCTATAACTTAAATCAAGAATTGATTGAGTAGAACGATTATTTTCAACAAGGCAAATAACTTTTGTTTCTGGATAGCGTTTTAAAAAATTATCGACATTCTCGCTGTTGGCGCCTTGAAAACCGTATATGATTTGGTCATCATCACCCACGACAAATACATTTTTCTCTTCATTTGCATCTAAAAGATTAAATAAAATTTTATTTTGTAAGTCATTTGTATCTTGATATTCATCTACCATAAAATATTTGTATTTGTTGGATATTTTATCTAAAAAGGCACTATCTTCTTCAAACTTATCTATGACGAGATTAATCATATCTGCAAAATCGATAAGATCGTGTTCTAGCATTTTTCTTGTATAAATTTCAAAAACAGTCCATAACTCTTTTGCTTTTTCAATTTTTTCTTCTATTTTTGAAATCTCGTTTAATTTTGTAGTGATTCTTGTATCACCCTTTTTTTGTTTTTCTTCAATCTCGGTTTTTAAAACATTTATTCTTGGAATTAAAGAAGGATTTGTGTTTATATTTTCAAGATAATCTTGTTTTTTTATTCTTAAACCTTTTAATTTTGAAATTGATTTTGAGAAAGTTCCAATATGCTGGTATTTCCCCCCTCTTTCACTAACAAAAGCTTTGATGTTTGCTTCATCAATTGCTTCAACCATAAGTTCACGTTCAATAGTTGAATTTATTAAGGAAAGATTTTGAGAAATTCCAAAATAATCAGGATACATTTTGATTATTTCATTACAAAAAGAGTGGTATGTATAAATATTAACTCCAGAAGCGATAATACCTACTTCCTTATTAAGCCTTGATTTCATTTCACTAGCAGCGGCATCTGAAAATGTTAAACAAAGAATTGTATCAGGTTTAATTCCTTTTTTCAGCATTGAAGCAATACGCTTTGTAACGGTGAAGGTTTTTCCTGTTCCTGGACCTGCAAGTACCATAATCTTCCCATTTATGGAATCAATGCATTCTTGTTGGCGCTCATTGGGCTTGTGTTTATTCTTGTTTTCAGACATATACTCTCTCTTTTGTATAATAGTATCATACAACCGAAATACTTGCTAATTTTTTTCTTTAATGTATAATTATACTTGTAGTATACCAGTTAATTAGGATGTTACTGCTCAACATTTGGTACATATTTAGTTGGACGAAACAATAGAAATATTATCCTGTGTTTTTTTGCAGATATAACTACAAGAGATTTCATGACTGTTTGTAATTTAAATTATAAGTATTTAAAAGAAAATTCAACCCCAGGAAGTTGGCGTAGGGGTTACGAGTATTACCAAAAAGGGCAAATTGACTCTGTTGAGGTAACGAAAACAGGTGTCAAGGCAAAAGTTAAAGGTAATTTTAAATCATTTTATGATGTAGAATTAAAATTTAAAAAGACAGGGATTGAGCCTGTTTGTTCTTGTCCGTTGAAAGAAAAATGGTGCAAACACGCAATTGCAGTTGCTTTAAACGCAATTGAAAATCATACTTATGAGGAGTTTTTGGAGCGTAGGTTTAAAGTTAAACCTGATTTCTCAGATACAGAAACTGTTATGTGTGAAAACCCTCAAGGAGGATATGTTTTCCATTTTAATCCAAAACGAAGGCAGAATTTTTTCTCTATTCTTGTTATGGATAGGAATACGGGTAAAGTTATTCGAGATATTGAGGCTATTTTAAAAGTTGTTATTGCTGCACAAAAAGCAGATGCTAATTTTGAACTTAATAATCAACAAAAAGTTGAACTTGCTATTTTTCAACTTTTATTGAAAAATTCAAGACTTGATAAAAAAGCAGGCTGGTATGACATTCCAATCGCTAAGTTTGATGGATTTTTCCATCTTTTGGCTAAAGCAGATGATGTAATTGATGGCAAAACAAAAGATAAATTAGTTTTTGGTGTTCAAGAGTGGAAACTTTCAATGTCTGTTAATTTCTCAATGGTTGGAAATGTCCTACTTTCATTGTATTGGCAAAGACCAGATAAAGATGACATTATACCTTTTGAAGAAGTTAGATATTTTTCACGTCAATTAAAATGGGGTAGATACAAAAATAAAATATTCCCTATTAATGTGGTGTTGTCTTCACTTCCTCAAAATCTTATAAAAACAACATTTACAGATGTTAAGGATGCTGATGGGGCAAAGTTTTTGTACGAAGAACTTCCTAAATTAAGAGCACTTATTCCTTGTGAAGTATCTGAAGTGATTGATAAACTTACGCTTGAACAAAAACCACCATTGAATATTGTTACAATGGGACTTGATTATGATGGTGCTTTAAAGGCAGAACTTGAATTTGATTATGATGGAACAAGGGTTGCTTATTCTAAATTGGCGGCGAAAAGTCCTTATGTAACCATTAAAAAGCCTAAAGAAGATTTATTGTATTGGGTTAAACGTAATTTGGCACATGAAGAGCGTTCATATCAAATGCTTTTAGCTTGTAAGTTCGCACCTATGCAGACAAATAATTTAGCAATTGAAAAAGAAAATGCCATTGACTTTTATAATTACTATTTGAAACAAGCAGGTGATGGTTGGAAATTTGAAGAAAAGGATGATATGTCTTTCTTTAAATTATCGGCAAAACCATTCGAATTGGTTGCTGATATTGATTTTTCTTTGGATTCAACTGATAGTTTTGAAGTAATTTTATATGGAAAAGTTGGCGATGAGGAAATTCCTTTTGATGATATTTATGATTTGATAATTGAAGGTGATAAATATCTTAGAGTCAAAGGTTATGGATTTGTTGAAGTTCCAGGACAAGATATTTTCTCTTTATTAAAATCATTTAACACATTTGATGTTTACAAGAATGAAGATAATAGGTATATAGTAAAAACATATAGAGCTGGTTTGTTATCTGAAATGCAAAATTTAGGTTTCAAACTTAAAATGAGTAGACGTTTTTCTGCATTTTGGAAACAAATTTCAACATTCTCTACAATGGATAATGCTCCATTACCAAAGGAACTTAATGCAGAGTTAAGAGAATATCAATATAAGGGCTTTAGTTGGTTATGGTTCTTGTATAAATATGGGCTTAACGGAATATTGGCTGATGATATGGGCTTGGGTAAGACTCTTCAAGCACTTACGTTACTTCAAAAAGCAAAAGAAAAAGATAAAAAAGCACCAAACCTTGTTGTTTGTCCTACTTCTGTTGTTTTCAACTGGGAGGCTGAAGTCCAAAAATTCATTCCAGGACTTAAATGTTTAAAATTAAGTGGAACTGAACGTAAAGAGCATTTTAAAGAAATTCCAAAGTATGACATTGTTATTACAAGTTATGCTTTGATTAGACGTGATATTGAAAAACTTAAGAAATTTGAGTTTAGATATATTATTTTGGACGAATCTCAAAATATAAAAAATCCAGAATCAATGACTGCAAAATGTATTAAGACTTTAAATGGTCAACATAAATTAGCGTTGTCTGGTACTCCAATCGAAAATAAACTTGAAGAATTGTGGTCTGTATTTGATTTCCTTATGCCTGGTTTCTTATTAAGTTTATCAGAATTTAATTACAGATATGTTACTCCTATTGTTGATAGGGGCGAAAAGATTGTTGAAAAACGATTAAAATCACAAATTTATCCATTTATTTTACGTCGTATGAAACGAGATGTTGCAAAAGACTTACCAGATAAAGTTGAAAATATTGCATACTGCGAACTCACACCAGAGCAAAGAGACTTCTATCTTGAAGTATTGGATTCAACAAAAGAAGAATTGTTTAAATCTATTGCAGAAAACGGCTTAGAAAAGAGCAGAATGTCTATATTCTCAGCATTGTTGAGATTGCGTCAAATCTGTTGTCATCCACTTCTTTATGATAAAGAAAACAAGAAAGGCATTGATACATCAGGTAAATTTGAACAATTAAAGTCAATGCTTGAAGAAATTATTGCAGAAAAGCATAGAATTCTATTGTTCTCTCAATTTGTTGATATGCTTGATATTGTTAAAGCTTGGCTTGTTAAAGAAGGTATCAAGCATGAGTACCTAACTGGTTCAACGAAAAATAGACAAGAAGTTGTTGAAAGATTTAATAATGATCCAACAATCCCAATATTCTTGGTAAGTTTAAAAGCTGGTGGTACAGGTTTGAATTTGACAGGTGCGGACTATGTAATTCATTATGACCCATGGTGGAATCCTGCTGTTGAAGATCAGGCAACGGATAGAGCATATCGTATTGGTCAAACGAAGAAAGTTTTTGTTTACCGCTTAATTACAAAAAATACGGTTGAAGAAAAAATTCAAAAACTTAAACAGGATAAGAGAAATCTCGTTGATTCTGTCATTTCTGTTGATAGAAATATTAGTAAAACTCTTACTTATGCCGATTTGCAAGATATCTTCTCTCTTGATTAAGAATTTTCGATATTTTGCAAAAATAACACCATTCTATCTTTTGCTTCAAGAAATATTCCGACTTCTTGTGCTTTTTCTACTGCGTATTGATATAGTTCATATATTTCGTCAAAATGGGTCCTATTTTGCTTGTGAGTGTAAAACCAACTTATTTCTATATCAATTTCAGCGTATTTAATTCCACTATTTAAATTTTGTTTTATAAATTCTAAAATTTCTTCTTTATTGTCATTTATTGCTGGAATTATTATAAATTTAGTTTTTACAAGTTCTGAATATTTTGCATATTGGGCATATTTTTTTATATTTTTCCAAACTTGATTATGTTTATCTGTTCTTTTTATTTTTGTGAATGTTTCTCTTGTGCCAGAATCTGTTGAAACAAGAATGTTTACATTGCCTTTTTTTAGTCCTTTTTCAATTGTTTTATCGTATTTTATGGCATTTGTTAAAACTTTGATATTATTTAGATTATTTTTTAGAAATAATTCCAAAAGAGGTTTAAATTCTCTTATTATAGAAGGTTCACCACCAGATATTGTTATTGGTCCACCAGCTTTTAAAAAATCGTGTTTTATAATATCTTTAAAAATTGGCAATATTTTATATTCTTTGTGCTTTTTTAAACTTGAACGATTGCAGTATATGCAATCAGCGTTGCATTTTATCCAGTTATTTATATTTACTGTTCGGATATAATTAGAATTATCCCAAGCTTCTTTTCTTAGGTATAAACAACCATTACAGGGCTTAAAAATTTCTCCATTTTGATGAATATTTCTGATTTCTTGTTTCTTTTGGAAAAAATCATTCCAATTAATTTTTTCTCCTTTATAGTTTGGAATTATATGGAATGGTTCATTGCAATTATTACCACTTATTCTGCAACATAAATTAATAGCATCATATTGTGCATCAAAGCCATATTCAATTATGTCACAACTTAAATATTCACTGGTCAATATAAATTATTCCTGCAATATACAATTTAACATAAATAATTATACCAATTCTTTTGTATCTTTCAATTAACTTGAAAATTGACCAATATTTAATGTATAGTATTGTTTAGGTTAATTTGAGGGTGGAAAATGAAGAAAATTGCCAGTTTTACGGTAAATCATGATGTTTTAGAAAAAGGTATGTATATCTCAAGAATTGATGGGGATGTTGTTACTTATGATATAAGAATGAAAAAACCTAATAACGAAGAAAATGATTATTTAGAAAACGCAGCAATGCATACATTTGAACATTTGTTTGCAACTTATGCAAGAAATACTAAATATGCAGATGGTATTGTATATGTTGGTCCAATGGGCTGTAGAACGGGTTTTTATTTTTTGGTAAGAGATAAAATTAGCCATATTGAATCACTTAACGTTATAAAAGACAGTATGATTTTTATAAAAAATTTTGAAGGTCAAATCCCAGGTACAAGTAAGCAAGAGTGTGGAAATTATAAAGAACATAACCTAGAAGGTGCTAAATTGATAGCAGAAGATATGATTGCTGTATTAAAAGACTGGACAGAGGAAAAAATGATTTATGAACAATAAAAAAACAGTATGTATAATAGGTGCAATGGCGTGTGAAGTTGAAAAGTTAAAACAAAAACTTAATGATTTAAAAACGGCGCATAATTCTAAAATGATTATATATACAGGAAAATTATATGGTCATGATGTTGTTTTGACTCAATGTGGAGTTGGCAAGGTTAATGCGGCTATTGGTGCTCAATATATTATTGATAAATATAATCCAGACATAATAATAAATACTGGTATTGCAGGCGGACTAGCACCAGAACTTAGAGTTAGAGACATTGTTGTTGGCACAAAATTTGTTCAACATGATTTTGATGTTACAGCAATTGGCTATGCACTTGGATATATGTGTACTGGTGTTGATAAAGATAAGCCTACTGTTTTTACAGCAGATGAAGAGCTGATTTCAAAATATGAAAAAGCAGTTAAAGGTGCCATTTCTCAATTAAACGTTCATAGGGGAATTGTTGCATCTGGTGATGTTTTTGTTTCTGATAATAATAGAAAAAAAATGATTAGAGATACTTTTAATGCTGCTGTCGTTGAAATGGAAGGGGCGGCAATCGCACAAACTGCTACAAAGAATGAAGTTCCGTTTATTATAATAAGGGCCATTTCAGACTTGGCAGATGATAATGCTGCAACAGATCATGAGTTTGTTGAAACAGAAGTTGCTGAAATTTCCGCTTGTTCAGTAGAAAAGTTGCTAGAGATTTTATAATTAATCAAACTCAAAAAAACGTTTTTCATCAATTTCAAGAACTTCAGAAATTTTGAATAGAAGTTCAATACTTATACCTCTTTTTGCTGTTTCAACTTTTGCTAAATGCTCTCTAGAAACATCTAAAATTTCGGCTAAAGCATTTTGAGAAAGATGCTTTAATTTTCTATATTTTGCAAGATTTTTGCCAAATTTAATTAACTTTTCGCTATTGTAAATCATAAAATAATTGTGCGCTTTAAATACACAATTGTATGTAGCCTAAAAGAACATAGAAACTGTTAAATATTACTTTATAGAAAAAGTTATACCATTGTCATCAAATATTACTTGCCGATTTTTATTTTTGAAGTATTCTTCAATGAATATTTTTATTTTGTCATTAGCTTTTTCAAGTGAAAAATATTGATTTGGACAAGTGTCATGAATATGGATTGTTTCTCCATATTTTTCTTTTATCACCTTTTTAAATTCAATAATTTCAGTAAAATTTAGAGTATACAATTAAATAATTTCCTTTAAACTTTTTCTAATTCTTTGATTTGTTCAATGTATTTAACTGCATTGCAAGCGGCAACAGCACCATCAGCAGCGGCTGTGATTACTTGTCTTAATGGGGTATTTCTTACATCACCAGCAGCATATACTCCTTCAACTGAAGTTTGCATGTTTCCATCTGTTTCAATAAAGCCTTGTGCATTTTGTTGTAATTGTCCTGAAAACATTGATATATTTGGAGAAAATCCTATATACGGAAATACTCCATTAACAACTAAAGTTGATTGTTCATCAGTTTTTGTATTTTTTAAAATGATTTGTTCAACTGTATTGGTGCCTTGGATTTCAACAGGAACAGTATTTAGAATAAATTCAATTTTTTCATTTTCTTTTGCTCTTTGTTGAACGATTTTGTCTGCTCTAAATTCATCACGTCTATGTATAACAAAAACTTTTTTAGCAAATTTAGTTAAATAAATTGCTTCTTCAAGGGCAGAGTTTCCCCCACCAACAACTGCTACAACCTTATCTTTGTAGAATGCACCATCACAAATTGCGCAGTAACTTACTCCTCTCCCTTTAAATTCTTCTTCTCCTTTAATGTTAAGTTTTTGGGCAGATGCTCCAGTTGCAATAATGATAGAGTTCGCCTTAAATATGGTATCATTGGTTTCAATTGATTTTACTTTATCTGTTAAGGTTATTTTTTCAATTTCTACCATAGGAAATTTTTCTGCGCCGAATTTATCGCAGTGTTCTTCAAATTTTTCCATAAGTTCAAATCCGCCAATTAATGAAAATCCGGGATAATTTTCTATTTCAAGGTAGTTTGATGGTTGACCGCCAAACATGTTTATATCAATAATGGCTGTTTTTAAGTTGCCTCTTGCTGCATATATTGCTGCAGAAAAACCTGCAGGTCCAGAACCTAAAATTATAGTATCAAAAGTTAATTCTTGTTTCATTTCCCTCACCCTTCAATTTTACATTCCAAATATTGTTGAAATTCCTACGCCTGATATTTTAGTGCCTTTTACTTGATATTCGACGTAATCTTCTTTAACAAGTTTCCCATTTTGAAATGTTTTAATACTTATTTTATCAACTCCTGTGAATTTGTCACCTTGTAAAGTTAAAATAGGAGTTTCCAGAGAGTACTCATCTGGATAAATGGATTTTTTTTCAAATTTTACAGTTTTCCCTTTTACTTCGTCAGCAGTAATTTCTGCCCTTGCTCCAGATAATGGATTTGAAAGCATAATTCTATTGCCAATTCTTGAAAGAACCCATATATCAACGCTTTTAGAGTTTAGGAGTTCATTATCTGTTGATTTTGTACAAACTGAAATGACTTTCCAATCTCCAAAAAATTCTTTTGGAACTTTATCTGACATACTTATAGAACCTTCTATAACTGCAGATTTTGAATAGGGTGCACAAATAAAAAATAAACTTAACAAAATAAATAATATCTTTTTCATATTATCTATTTAATAATATTTTTTTGATAATCAAATCCGTCTAGTTGGATAATAACATTTATGTTTTTTTATACATAAAAATTTTAATTATCAATGGAATATTAGATTGAGGAAATATCAATAAGTTGTGGCTTGGCGACTTTAAAGAATAATTCTGATGATATTGAAAATTGTTCAGGATTGGAACTTACATAAAATTTAGGTTCATAATCTTTTGTTTTGTTTTCAAGGTTTGAATATTTTATATCTTCGGCAATGTGTTGAGCAAAACACTTCGCAGGGTCAACAAAAATGTTTTTATCTGTAAAAGTTGAAAGAATTTCTATTAAATACGGGTAGTGTGTGCAACCTAGTATTATTTTTTCTGGATTGTTCTTACGCATTTTATCAAGAGTTTTTTTTATTTCTGCTATATTTTCAGGTTTGTTTTGTAATTTATTTTCAACAATATAAGCCCAAGTTGGACATGCAGTTTCAAAAACGTTTATTTTGCTGTTATAAGAGTTAATGGATTTTTGATATGCGTGAGAATTTATAGTCGCATTTGTTGCAAAAACCCCTACGTTTGAATAATTTTTATCTGCTATATATTTCGATGCTGTTTGAGTAATTGGATAAATTTTAAAGTTATATTTTTCTTTTAATATGTCATATACAGTTGCTGATGTTGTGTTACAAGCCATAACAACTGCTTTTGTATTTTTGCTTTCAAAAAAATCAAAAATTCTTGTTGCAATAGAAATAAGTTCTTCTTTTGATTTGTTGCCATAAGGCATATTTTTTGTATCACCAAAATAAATATAATTTTCATTAGGAAGCAGTTTTATGAGTTCGGAGAATACGCTTAATCCTCCTACTCCAGAATCAAATACCCCTATTGGATTGTTGTTCATTTTTTCTGCTGCTCCATTAAATAATTATAAATGCCTTCAGCGATTGCTTTAGCAGAAGCGGACTGTCTTGAACTTGAGGTCAACATCGAACATTCTTCCTCGTTTGAAATAAAGCCCAATTCTAATAAAACGGCAGGTGCTTCTGTGTGATTTATAACATAAAATTTAGACTTGAACAAGCCTCTATCCATAGCAGGGATATTTGACATAAGTTCTTTGTGTAATGCTTGTGCCATTTCATATCCTCTTTCGCTATAGTAGTGAGTTTCTATTCCGTTTATTTCGGATTTAACACTGGAGTTTATATGTATGCTAACAAATATGTCTGCATCTTTATTGTTTGAAATATCAACTCTATCTGCCAATGCAAGTGTTTTGTCTGAACTTCTTGTCATTACAATATTTTTAAAGCCCATTGCTTTGAGTTCTTCTTTAACTTTAAGCGCTATTGAAAGAGTTAAATCTTTTTCAAGAATATTTCCTCTAAGCGCTCCTGTGTCATTGCCACCGTGTCCTGGGTCAATTACTATTAATTTGCTTTTAACTTTATTTATTCTTGCTTGTTCTTTTTTGCTTAATTTTGTTGGTTTTGTCTTTTTTACTTCCTCTTTTTCGGTTTTAATTGGACGAACTTCGCCTTCTTTTCGGACTTTTTCTTCATTTGTTGTTGCAAGTTGTCTTTTTGTGAACACAAATCTTAGTTGTGATGCGTTTAAAGTTTCATAGCAGTCCACAAAAGTTGCATTATCCACAGGAAAAGATAACTTATATATGTTTCCTCCAACTTGTTTTGCAATAAAACCTGTTTTGTTTGCAATTGCTAATTCATTGAATGAGGTTGTATTGAAATTTGCAAGGTTATAAATGATTACATCTATATAGTTATTTTCTCGTTTTAATGAATAAATTATAGGATCCGAGAAAGTTATGTTGATTAAATCAGTTGTTGGATTTACAGTTTGTTCTTTAAAAAAAGTAAGTTCACTTAATGTATTTGTGAGATTTACACCGGATATCCTGTTTTCGTTAGCAATAAGCATTGTTTGTAGGTTTGATGAATAAATTTGCTTATATAATTCGGGATTTTGAGTTGTTATTACAATTCTTGCTTTAGATGGTTCAAATTGACCGACTTTGACTGTTTCGGTTTCTGATAGTTTTATTTCTTTGCCTCTTAAGTCTTGTAAAACTATAGTATTTGGTAAATCAAAAACAATTCTTGATGGTTCCGACAAAGTAAATGGTTTCTCTACGTTAACAACTCCAATTCCAGATAAAAGTATGTTTCCGTTTTTTGGGATAACATCTTCTAAGAAATATCTGGATTTTAGTCTTGCTTGTTTTTGTTCTATATTCGGTCTAACAATTTCTTTATCTTCATCTTTAAAGGCTTGTTGTACTTTGTTAAAAATTTCATCAGAAACTTCTATTTGTGGCGCAGGAGTTTCTTCTGGGATTGCAATGGCTTTCTCATAGTAATCTACCGAAGAAGTACTTGTTTCTTTGTAGACTTGTGTTAAATATTGTTGCAATGGTATTTCACTAGACAATTTTATTATGATGTTATTTTTTATTTTCAATACTTTAATTTGTGATGCGTCGTAGTTTGGAGAGTTCCAAATTACTATACGTACAACATTCGGATTTACTGTATTTTGTGCAATTCTTAGTTTTGTTAATCTACTATTTTTTAGTTCGTATGTAGAATTTGGAAAAGTTATAATTGCATTTTCTATATCAAAAAATATTCTGTCTGGTTCAGATAAAACTTTTTTTGTAATTTTAAATTCTCCATCTTGCACTTCTTCTTTTAGAGATGTTCCTAAAAATATGATGGAGTCTGAATTGTCAAAATTAATGCTGTTAATTTTTAGTGTATCATTCGCATACGCAACGGCAAAGAAAGGGAAATTAGTTATTGCATTATTTCCCACAAATGGCATCACATTTATACATATATATATAAATAACAGTGTTAAAAGCCGTTTTATCATATTAATAATAATAAACTTAAATGAGAGAATATCAAATTTTTTAATTAAAGTTCATGAAGATGAGATGATGCAAGAGTAAATGTTTAGTTCGTAATTAAAAACCCCTGAAAAATATTATGTTTGTTTTCAGGGGGTATGCTATATGATTTATTTTGATTTTTATGAATTAGATGTTTTATTTAAGTCTGGTTTTAACGAATCAAGCACACTTGATGTGTCGTCTTCTACGCCATCGTTATAATACAAACTCGCACTTGTTGCTTTATATGATTTGTATTTTTTTTCGATTTCGTGTCTGTCGCAATCCATTCCAAATCTTGTAATTTCTTCACTTGTTATTCTGCCATCTCCATTTGTGTCAATTTTATTGAAATATGTCAAAACAGTTGATAATAATGAAGAATTAACATTTCCGGTTGCACATAATGATTGAATTTCATTGTATGTTAAACCCTTTGATTGCATTGTATTCATAAGGTTTTGCAAATCGTTCCCTGTAATTTTTCCATCTCCATCTTGGTCAATATTAGAAAAATTACTTGTTAAATATTGAACGAAAGAATAATTTCCGCCTAAATTTAACATTTGTTTGCTTGATAAATTTGATAAATCATCCATTGAAATACCGCTACCTGATGAACTTTCACTCATCAAAGTTGAATATGTATTCGCTAAGCCGGACATTGCTCCTGCTAAAAGGGTTTGACCATTTAATATGCTCATTTTATACTCCTAGTCTTTACTTACTACTCGCCGTACTAACATGTTAATGATTTTTTTATGAAAGTAAATCCTTTGTTTAAATTATTTAGGATGACAAAATTGTATTATTTCTATATGGCATTGAAATGGTTTTGATATGGATTTTTGTATTGGTTTTGAGTTTTTAAAAAGTTTGTTAATATTGAAGTTTTCTAGTAAATTGCTTGAGACTAATAGAATTAGTGAAGAAGAATTTTATGAAAAACATCCTGATTTACCAAGATAAATTGTAGTATTGTATTAAATCAGGATGTTTTTAAAATTATTTTTTGTTTTTATTGAAAATTCGCTCTTGATCACTAGATAGCATTGCTTTGAATTGGTCTTCATAGCACTTACATATTTTTTTCTTGGTTTTTTCAAGTTCTTTTATAATGTTTTTTTGCCTTCTTATTTCTGAGTTTGATGCACAATTTTCTTCAAGTTCTTCAAGTTTATCTCTTTCGCAATCAAGTCTTTCGTCTAGACTGTAAACTTCTTGCTCATATTTCTCTTGAATTTTTTGAGCATTGCAAATTTGTGAATCACTTAAGTTCATCCCGCAAAAAACACTTTCCATATCTTTATCTGTGCATAAAAAACATTCATCTGAAAGGCTAGTATGTTTTTGAGGACATGGTTTTTCGCATTTTGGGATTTGATTTTGTTTTTTACAACAGTTGTCGTGCGTTGCAAAAGCCGTTAATGAGCATAAACACAATAATGATAAAATTAAAAGATTGATTTTCTTCATTTCTTCTCCTTGATAACTTATTACCAAATAAAGTATTCTGTATAAGAATAAAAAATAATATTGCAAAAGAGAATGATTTTTAAAAAAGTCAAGAGTTAGTTAATTAGGTGTATATTTTTGAAATAAAAAAGAGAAATCCAAGAAGGATTTCTCTTTTGATTTTTTGTTGGAAACCAACTATTTGATTTCAACTGTAGCGCCTGCAGCTTCAAGTTGTTTTTTAATAGCTTCAGCATCTTCTTTTTTAACGCCTTCTTTAAGAGCTTTTGGAGCGCCATCAACTAAATCTTTAGCTTCTTTTAAGCCAAGACCAGTGATTGCTCTAACTTCTTTAAGAACAGCGATTTTGTTAGCACCAGCAGAAGCTAAGATTACGTTAACTTCTGATGCTTCTTCAGCAGCAGCTTCAGCAGGAGCAGCAGCAACTGCAGCAACAGCTACAGGAGCAGCGGCAGATACGCCGAATTTTTCTTCCATTGCTTTTACTAATTCAGCTGCTTCGATTAATGTTAATTTTTCAATTGATTCTAAAATAGATTCTACGCTCATTTTATTTCTCCTTTTATTATTTCGTTTTGTACTTTTTACTTGTTGGACTTTATTTGTCCGAAATTTTGTTTCTTAATTTCTTTTCACTAAGCAGATTTTTGTTTTGCAACTTGATCCATTGCTCTAACTAAACCGCTCATAACTGCGTTAACAGCACCAACGATACCTGTAGCAGGTGAATTTATGCTGCCAAGCATTTTTGCATAAAGTTCTTCTTTTGAAGGAAGATTTGCAAGAACTGCTGTTTCTTTTGCGTCTAAAAGTTTTCCATCTAAAGCGGCACCGATAATTTCGCCTTTTTTAGATTCTTTAATGAATTTTGTTACAACTTTTGCAGGTGCAACTTCATCACCAAAGCCAAACGCAATTGCAACAGGTCCTTTTAATGCATCTGCAAGAACTTCAAATTGAGTTCCTTTTGTTGCAACTTTTGCAAGGGTATTTTTTGTTACCATGTAATCGCTGTTTTCTTTTTGAAGAGCACGACGAAGTTTTGTAATTTCTTCTACAGTTAAGCCTCTATATTCAGTGATTACTGCAACTTTAGCCTTTGCAAAATTTTCTTTCATTGCTTCAATTTTTTCTTGTTTGAAGGCTTTTGTTGACATTTTTAGCTCCTTGTTTATTTGTATCGACCTATTTTCCCGTAAAAACAAAAAATTTACGGCAAACCGTAAATCCATCAACAAATATTATTAAAACCAATCCATAAATTGACTTATGTTCTTTTGTTAATCCTCGGTCGGGTATATTATTAAGCGTTAATATAAGCATTTGCTTTATTTTCGCCCCGACTTTCTACGGTTATGTGTTTAGTTTATTAAAAACACATTTTAAAATCAACATGTATTTTACAACTTTTAATAAGCATGTTAAGAATTGTAAAAGTATATATTCCGTGTATGCTTCTGGTTTTGGAAATTAGTCATAAAAATTTTTGAAAAGTAAGTAATTTGACAATTACAAAACACTTTATATATGGGTAGGTATTTGTTCGAGGATTTAATTATGGATTATTCAATTGCAAGTGGTGATACTTTGTGGAATATTGCTAAAACTCATTATAATTGTGAGACAGATGCAGATGTTTTTCGTATGGTTTCAGAAATTTAAAAAGAAAATAATATAAAAGATGCAAACACAATTTTTGCTGGGGATCAATTAGTTTTGCCTTAAAATGATTTATTTAAATCTACTGATAAGTCAAGAGCAGATGGATTTGGCTTCTTCTTTAGATGGTAAATTGGATTATGCAGATTATGCTGTATATTCATCACTACTTCCTGGAGATGAAGGATATGATGTAATTCGTTCTCATAGAGAAGGTTTTTATAACAATTTCTATGCAGAGAAAAATGTGCCGAAACATCCAACATAAAATCCTAGAAATTCTAAGTTCGTCCCAGAAGCACGTGAGGTATAAAATAAAATTTAATGTTTAAGTAAAGAGTAAATTTAGTTTACTCTTTACTTGTTTAAACATGGCATTTGCAAACTAAAATCTATTCTGATACAATAATTGCAATAGAAAACAAGGAGGATACGACCATTAGTAGAGATAACCAACCCAACGCATTGTTAAACAGAAACATTAGAGCAAAAGAAGTTAGACTTATAGATGATGAAGGTAATAACCATGGCGTTATAGCAACATCAAAGGCTCTTTTGATGGCAGAAGAAAGGGGTTTGGATTTAATAATCGTTTCTCCTAATCAAGAACCGCCAGTTGCTAAAATTTTAGATTATGGCAAGTATAAATATGAAATTGAAAAACGCGCAAAAGAATCTAAGAAAAAGCAACATACAGTCGAAATAAAAGAAATTAAAGTTAGATATAAAATTGATGTTCACGATTACAATGTTAAAATAAACGCTATTAAAAAGTTCATTGCTGCAGGAAACAAGGTAAAAATTGTTGTTATGCTTAGAGGTCGTGAAATGCAACATAATCATTTGGCATTTGACTTGGCAAATAGATTCCTTGCTGACCTTGAAAATGAAAAAATGACTGTAGAGAAAAAACCATCTATGGATGGAAGAAATGTTGTGGTTATTTTAGCACCATAAGTTTTTAACAAAATTTGATGATAAACAAAACAAGGGGTGAGTAAAAGTTTGCCTCTTGAACTAAAAAATGTTTGTTTTAAAATTAATACTGAAGGTTTGAATATGCGGATGGCATGTCGTACGTTCGGCCTATTTACAGTCAAGTAAAAAAAGGAGAAAAAACTATGCCTAAAATGAAAACACACCGTAGCGGCGCTAAAAGGTACAAAGTTACTGCCGGCGGAAAAATTTTAAGAAGAAAAGCAGGTAAAGGACACTTACTTCAACACAAAAGTTCTTCAAGAAAAAGAAGACTTTCTTCTATGGTAGAAGTTTCTGCTACACACAGAAGCTTAGTATTAAAAGAACTTCCTTATGCGAAGTGCTCTGGTTAATGGAATTAGAAGAAAGGAATTAGAAAAATGAGAATTAAACGTGGTAATGTTCTTAGAAAAAGACATAAAAAAATATTAAAACTTGCTAAAGGCTTCAAAGGTGCAAGAAGCAGAATATTTAAGGTTGCTAATACTGCTGTAATGAAAAAACTTAAATATCAATACAGAGATAGACGTAATCTAAAAAGAAGTATGCGTCGTCTTTGGATTGTTAGAATCAATGCTGCAGTTAGACAATATGGCTTAAGCTATTCTAAATTTATGAATGCTCTTAAAAAGTCAGAAGTTACTGTTAACAGAAAAATGTTAGCAGACCTTGCTGTTAATGAACCAGAAGCTTTTTCAGTAGTTGTTGAAACTGCTAAATCTGCAAAATAGTTTCATTTTAACAAAAAGAGAGGCTCGTTAAGAGCCTCTCTTTTTGTTGTGATTATTGAAAAAGAGACATTGTTAATATTTATTAATATATAACAAATATATACGTTATATATATAACAATGTGGGAATTGTAATAATATAGTCAAATTCTTTATTACTTATTTTCCTTCACTCCTTTTCTCCATAACAAGACTGTGGTCGCAAGAGCGACCTTTTTTTTGTTAAAAATTAAATATAAAAATAGATAAAAAAATACTCGCTTGATAAGCGAGTATTTTGATTATAACTAACTAATTACATTTCTGCGCTAAAAGTTGTTATTGGCTGACCAGCACGCATAACTTGACCCAGTGTGTACAATTGCGCATTATATTTCTTTATTTCTTCAGCAACTTTACCTGAAAAAACATCATCATTATCTGCCAAAAAATCGACAAATGGATTTACTGTCAAATTCTCAATTTCTTGTTCGGCTACTTTTTGTATTTCTTGTATTGTCTTTTGTGGAAGGGCAATATTCAAACCGAACGGATTCTTTATTATAGGTTGATTGTCCATATTTCCTCTTTTTCTATATAGGGGTAATCGGCTATTTTTTGTTTAACTTTAATGTTTATATTTGTTTTGTAAAGAAAAACTCTTTTTTTGTTACATGTTCTTTTTTGTTTTGTTAAAATTATTCTCATTGTTAGGGAAATGTTAATTTTAGTTAAAGACTAGCAAATTTTTATTTTTTTGAATGTTAGTCCGAAAGGAAAAAGAAAAGAAACCATGATTCAAAGAGTAAATCAACCGAGCGTAATAACTAAAAAAGCAGATAATAATAAAAATAACACAAGTTTTAAAGGTCCTGGAATGGGGGCTTTATCTGGTTTAAGATGGTTGAATAATAGCCAAGCAATTGGTGCTAGTGCAGTTGATTTGTGTTCAATGGTTATTCCTAGAACTGCTGTTGAAACAAGCAACAGAGGGATTCAAGCTGGTATTGAAGCAGGTATCAGAGAAGGTTCTAGTTGGTTACTTTTTGCTTTAGTAGGTATGATTGGTTATGGTGCTTCTTTACTTACTTCAGGCAAATTCAATAAAGAATTTGGTATAAAAGCGCAAAACTTGTATGTAAGTGGCGATACAATTAATAATATGTCGTCAATTTGGACAAATGCTGGTGGAAATTCTAAAAAATATTTTGCTGATTTTTTGGGTAGTATAAAAGGTTTAAATGGTACAGAATGGAAGACAGTTTCTTCTGAAGCATCAACAACTGTTGTTGAAAATTTAGTAAAACTTGCTGAAAAATCAAAACAATTAGCATCTTCATCTGGTGCTGATAGGGCATTAAAAAGAGAAGTAAAAGATTTAAAAAATCTTGTAGTTGCTCAAATTACGAAAGATACAGGTGCTTCTGCTTCTTATGTGTTGAAGGCAAAAGATGCAACAAAAGGTGTGTCTTCTAGTATTGGGGAACTTGTTGATAATGCAGTTGGACTTTCAAATTCTTTTGCTGGAAGAACAAAAGAAGAAATGCCAAAATTTATTAAAGCGCTTTCTAGCAATAAAACAGTAAGTACTATTTTAGGTCTTGCTACTTGTGCTGCTTTATGTATGTCAGTTCAACCTATAAATAGATATTTAACGAAAAAACGTACTGGTGAGGATGGTTTTGTTGGTGTTAAAGACCAAAAAGCAGACACTTCAACTGGGTTCAAAGCATTAAAAACTGCTTTAGGTGTTGGTTTTTCTGCTTTTGCTATAAAAACAATAGGTAAACTTTCTGATTTAGCACAAAATACACAATTTAATAGTAAATTTGCGTCAATTAATCAATTTAAATTGTTGTATGGTTTAACTATTTCAAGCCGATTTATGGCAGCGAGAGATAAAGATGAGCTTAGAGAAAGTGTTATAAAAGATACTTTAGGATTTACTAACTGGTTAATATTTGGTGGTTTGGTATCTAAACTTGTTGCTAGAGGGATTGGAGGTAAAGAACTTATTAACAATCCTGTTGTAAAAGAAAATTGCAAAAGTAAGTTAGGATATGCTTTTAATTGGCTTTCAAAAGCAAGTGTTAAATCTTTTGATGAGGTATTAATGCCAAAAGTTAAAGACATTGCTTCTGGTGATAAAGTTCATAAATTTGCTGATATGTTTAAGAGTGTTGACAGTTCAACAAAATCAAAAATAGTAAAATTAGCAGTATCTCAAGTTGCTGGTTACTTATATTCTGGTATTGTTTTAGGTGTTGGTATCTCTAAATTTAATATTTTTATTACCAAAAGACGTGAAGCAAAAAGGGCAAAAGAACAACAAGCAAATCAAATATCAGATAATACTTCAAAAACAGCACAAAGTGGTTTGAAACAAACTTTCAAGGAAAATAAGATTATCCAAAATATTGATACTAACTATTTAAAATATGCTAAAGATGATTTAAGTGCCGTATTTAAAGATTTTGCATAGTTTGATATAATTTCTATATGTTTTTATTGCTTGAAAATCAATTTGAAAAATTGCTTTCATCAGAAAGTAAAAATGCAATTAATTATTCTGCAAAAATGGCAGAACAGTTCGGAGTGAATATATTTTTAATTGGTGGGATTGTTCGTGATTTAATTATGAACAATAAAATCAAGGATATAGATATATCTGTTGAAGGGGACGCCATTGATTTTGCACAATTATTAGTGACGCGAGATTGTTGTAAAATAATTCAAATACAAGAAAAATTAAGAACGGCTAAAGTATGTTTTTCTTCGGGAATTGAAATTGATTTTGCCTCAACAAGAGAAGAAACTTATTTAAAGTCAGGAGTTTTGCCAGTTGCGCATAATTTTGGATGTTTGTTAGAAAAAGATGTTAAAAGACGTGATTTTACGATAAACACATTGGCGATGGTTCTTTGTGGGACAAATAAATATAATCTTGTTGATTATTATGGTGGATATCAAGATATTTTGGATAAGAAGATTAAAGTTTTGCATGAAAAAAGTTTTATTGATGATCCTTCAAGAATAATACGGGCATTAAAATTTAAAGAAAGATTTGATTTCGATATAGATGAGCAAACTCAAAATTTAATGGATTATTATTTGAAAAATCCAGATGTTGAAATGCCATTAGAACGAGTAAAATCTGAGTTAAAACAATATTTTTCTATTGAAAAAATAAATATTTATAGTGAATTGGTAAAATTAAAAGCATATAAATTAGTTTCAAAAGAACCATTAACTTCGGTTAAATTTGATAGATTTAAAGATATAGAGCGATTTGATTTGTATAAAAAATCTGATATGCCTTGTATCTATTTGCTATTACTTATGATAAATTCTGATTTTGGACCAAGGCTTAATTTAACTTCTGATGAAACTAAAATCATTTCTCAGGTAAGAGAGATGATGAGTTTGATTATTGACAATGATAATGAAAAAATATACAAGATATTTTCTAACAAGGAAAACATTGCTTTAGTTATTTATTATTTAATTACTGGGGAAAAGAGTTTAATTAAATTTTTAACTGAATTACGAGGAATAAAAGTTTTGACGACTGGAAATGATTTAATAAAACTTGGGTATATTCCATCAAAACAGTTTAGTGAAATATTTGATAGTATTTTGAAAGAGAAACTTAGAGGCAATTTAAAAACAAAAGAAGAAGAAATAGAATTTATAAAGAAAGAGAGCAGATAAACTGCTCTCTTTTCTATTTTATACATTTGCCATAAGTCTTGATGCTTGTTCTTTTAGGGTATCTACTTTATCTAAGTGTTCCCAAGGAACATCAAAGTCAGTTCTTCCTAAGTGTCCGTAAGCAGCAAGTCTTTGGTAGAATTTACCGCCATTTTTTGCAGGTAGATTTCTTAAATCAAATTTGTTAATGATAGAAATTGGTCTTAAATCAAAATTCTTTTCGATTAAATTCATAATTTCATCATCAGAAATTTTACCAGTTCCAAAAGTTTCAACAAAAATTGAAACAGGTTGTGCCACACCAATGGCGTATGCAAGTTCTATTTCACATTTATCTGCCAAGCCAGCAGCAACGATATTTTTAGCAACATATCTTGCAGCATAAGCAGCAGAACGGTCAACTTTTGTTGGATCTTTTCCAGAAAAAGCACCGCCACCATGTCTTGAATAGCCACCATAAGTATCAACGATAATTTTTCTTCCTGTTAAACCAGCATCTCCTTGTGGTCCACCGATTACAAAACGACCAGAAGGGTTAATTAAATATTTTGTTGAACTATCGGGTTTCAATGATTCATTTTCAAACACATAACTAATAACGTGTTTAATTATGTCATTTTTTATTATTTCTTGAATTTTTGTATTGTCTGAAATTCCATTGATTTTTTCATCATGTTGTGTTGAGATAACAACTGTATCAATTCTAACTGGTTTGTCATTTTCGTATTCAACTGTTACTTGAGATTTTCCATCTGGTCTTAAATAATCAACAATACCTTGTTTTCTAACTTGTGCTAATCTATAAGCAAGTTTATGAGCGAGGCTTATTGGTAATGGCATTAATTCAGGAGTTTCATTACAAGCAAATCCAAACATTATACCTTGGTCGCCAGCGCCAATGTCATTAGTTTCTGCTGTCGCTGTATCAGCATTATTGTCTCTTGTTTCAAATGCTTTATTTACCCCACCAGATATATCAGAAGATTGTTCATCTATGCTTGTTAGAACTGCACAAGTGTGGCTGTCAAATCCGCCTGAAGATTTACCTGTGTAGCCAATGTTTTCAATAGTTGTTCTAACTACGTGTGGAATATCAACGTAGCATGATGATGTTATTTCACCAGCGACAAGAACCATACCAGTTGTTGCAGATGTTTCTGCTGCAACTCTTGATTTATTATCTTTTGTCAAAAATTCATCAAGAATAGCATCTGATATTTGGTCACATACTTTGTCTGGATGTCCTTCTGTTACTGATTCAGAAGT
Organism: bacterium; assembly: GCA_017403285.1. Classification (GTDB taxonomy): domain Bacteria; phylum Cyanobacteriota; class Vampirovibrionia; order Gastranaerophilales; family Gastranaerophilaceae; genus Avigastranaerophilus. Next base: position 702 of record JAFQOI010000010.1, on the reverse strand, counting down.
AAATAAATATCTTTTTGAACTCATTTTAACTCTCTTTCATGATATTTTGTTTTCTTATATAATTTTACTCTTAAAAAAGAGTGTGTCAAAAATGTCAAAAAAAGAACCGCTTTTGCGGTTCTTTTTTATTTTGATTCTCTGATGTTTAAACTTTTAATTAATTTTCTGTAATCATCAAGGTTTCTTTCTTTTAAGTATGAAAGAAGTCTTTTTCTTTTTCCTACCATCATCAAAAGACCACGTCTGCCTTGGAAGTCTTTTGTGTTTGCTTTAAGATGTTCAGTTAATTCTTTAATTTTTTCTGTTAATAAAGCGATTTGGGTTTCAACGCTTCCTGTATCTTTTGCATTTTTTCCATATTTTTCAATGATTGCAGATTTGTTTTTTAAATTAATTGTCATTTTATCTTTTTCCTTTTTTTATTTGTGAATTGTTTGGTGGGTAAGTCTTGCAAATATCTTAATATGAAGAAAATTACTTTTCAATAGCATGATTAAATTTTATTAAAAATATTGTTAAATAGTTAGAAAAACATATTACATAAATAATGCTATATATATAAATTATAAATTTTTTTGCAACCATATATGAAGTTTCGTAAGTTCACTTGCCGAAACAACGTCAAGCGAGCACTGTTTGAGCGAAGCGAGTTTGCGAAGCATATGTTGAGGCTAGTGAAATAGAAATGAAATATCTGGTTGC
>JAFQOI010000151.1 GCA_017403285.1 bacterium | reverse complement strand
TTGAAGTTTCAATTCTTTTAAATCTTTTTTAATTTCTCCAAGTTTTTTCTCTTTTTCTGCTTGAGAAAGAGAATCATCAGAAATTACTGTTTTAAATTCGTTTTTCTTTGTAATAAGTTCATCAATAATAGGTTTTATTTTTTCTCTATCTTGTTGTTTTTGAAGTTCAATCTGTGCTTTTTGTTCATCAGTTAATTTCAGACGTTTTTCAAATTCTGCTTTTTTAGCTTGAATTTCTTCAGGGGAAGGACGATTTCCTTCAAAATGTTTTTTATGAAAACCATGATGTGCCTTAAATTGAGGAAAATCCTTAACTTGCTGTATCGTTTGTGTCTCCACATTAGTTTTTATCGGAAGAACATCAACCTTTGCCTCATCTGCGTATGCCATATTTATACCAGAAAAAGCGAATAAAACCGCCATCGATAATAAAAGTGTTTTTTTATTCATTTTAATCTCCTTTCAGATTAAATCTTTTAAAGTTATACTAAGTTCTTTTCGCGCGTTAAATAATCTAGATCTGACCGTACCTACGGGACATTTTAATTTTTCTGCAATTTCTTCATAGTTCATATCTTGCATTTCATACATAATTACTACTTCTCGAAATTTTGGTTTTAGAGCATCAACCGCATCCATTATTTGTTTTTGTCTTTGTTTTCTTATAAAAGCATCTTCTATACTTTCTTTTTTGTCTTTTATTTGTAATAATGTGTCTTCTTCTGTTGTTGAATTTTGAGAGTGTCTAAAATAAGCGGATTTTAAATAATCTCTACAGACATTTGCTGTTATCGTATTTATCCAACTTTTAAATTTGCCATTTTCTTTATATGTATCAAGATGTTTATAGGCTCTTATATATACTTCTTGTTCTATATCTTCATTGTTCGAGCCTGTCATCGTGGAAATAATTTTTTTAATATTATTCCCATATCGGATTAATATTTCTTTCAAACTTGTTCCTTTATCCTATATTTCCAAAAATCCGTATTCATCGGTAGGAAGCCCCATTGCATAGATATATGATTCTTCAATATTATTTATTTGAAATGAATAATCATCATATATTTTATAACCAGCAAATGAACCTATCCCTGCCAATAAAACTAAAAAACATGCCGCTTGTTTAAATAGAATTGTTTTTTTCTTGTTTTCCTCTCTTCTTTTTAAATATTGAGAAGCAACATCTTTAACAAGTTGCGACACTTTTAAATATTTTTCATGTTCTGCCTTACAATCAGGGCATTCTTCGATATGTTCAAAAAAAGCCTTTTCGTCATTAAAGACGAAAAAGGCTTCATATTTATCACATTTTTTGTTGTTATCCATTTTATAATTCCTCTTACATTCTATTAAACGAGGAACTTATGAAAAAAGTTCATTTTTTCTAAACTAAAGTCCAAGTGAATAATAAAATGCCCAAAACTTTTTCTTAAATCTTTCATATGTAATTGTTGGCATTGGTCTAGAAGAATTTACAACAAAATCATTAGTTCTCATATTCACTTCGTCTATAACTATGTTTGCATCTTTAAATGCATCTTCTATTTGAGCATATTTATCTTTTTCTGAAATACCAGACATTGTCTCAAAATTATTTATATCCTCTTTTATTTTTTGCAATCTACTTATAGCACTATCAATAGAAGAAATATATGTACGGTGAATCATTTCAAAATCATTCAATCTATTACCAATTATTTCACCTCTTTTAACATATTCTGACATATTTGAAGTTCGCAACATTTGCAATTTTTGAATTGAATAATCTAAATCCTGCATATTTGCAATATAAGCATCTGCTTTTAATGAAACTCCAAAAAATAACAAAATAGCAAATACGGAAACCAAAAATTGTTTAAAATTAAATTTCATTTATTTCTCCTTTTATTTATACTCAGAATATTCTTCTGACTTTTTCATCCACTCATCTTGCTCAACACAGAATGCATGGTTCCAAAAACGCTCTATCGCATATGTTTCTCGTTCTTCTTTATGCAAAACATGAACAATAACATCGCCATAATCTAACAAATTCCAACGATTTTTTGCATCATTTTCTTCACCAATTGGAATTCTTTCAAAGCATTCTTTTACTTTTTCTCTAACATATCCTGTTAATGCTTTAACATGGGTTGATGTATCTGATGAACATATAACAAAATAATCAGCAAGCATAGAAACATTTGATATATTTAAAATTTTAATATCTTTTGCTTGTCTATCATCTAAAACACGTGCTATAACACTTGCAAATTTATCAGAAGCAACTTCTTTCAATGTATTTTCTCCATTTATCTATGGAAAAAATTATAACATATTTTTGCATTTGTTAGATATAATTTTTCAAATTGGTAGTAATATTATTGTTTCTACAAAGTTTTTTCAGTTTGCTCATCGCTCTATTTTCAATTTGTCTTATTCTTTCTCTAGAAACACCATAATAAGTACCTATTTCTTCAAGCGTCTTCTTTTCCCCATTATCATCAAGTCCATAGCGCATAATAAGAACATTGCGTTCTTTTTCACTCAAATGGTTAAGCATCTTTTTAATATCAGAAAATAAATTATCTTGAGTAACCTTCGTATCAGGAGAAAGAGTACTTTCGTCCACAATAAAATCAGATAATTTTGCATTTTCATCTTTTTGATTAGCGGGGGATTCGATACTAATTGTACCTTGCGCTGATTCAATCAATGCGGAAAGTTTTGCAACAGGCATTCCTATTTTATATGCAATTTCTTCTTTTGTTGGAGCAGCACCATTTTCAATAGTTAAATCCATTGAAATTTTCTTTATTTTACTCAATGTTTCTATCATATGAACTGGAAGTCTTATAAGTCTTGATTTATCAGCAATTGCTCTTGTTATGGCTTGCTGCACCCACCAAGTCGCATAAGTAGAAAATTTATAACCCTTTGTATAATCAAATTTTTCAGCAGCACGCATCAAACCCATATTTCCCTCTTGAATTAAATCAAGAAAAGACAATCCTCTACCTATATATTTTTTAGCAATACTAACAACTAATTTTAAATTAGCGTTAACCAAGATTTTTTTTGCTTCTTCTAAATTTTGTTCCTTTATCTTTTTTGCAACTTCAATTTCTTCTTCAGCGGAAAGAAGTTTTATCTTGCCTATTTGTTGCAAATAAATTTTGACTGAATCATCTGCTATTGCACTATTTTGAGTTTCTTGTGCTTTTGGTTCTTCGCCAACAGAAAACAAATCCTCTTCATCTGTTTGTTGAAGAGCAACCTCCCCTTGTTGCATATCATCTATAGAAAAATTATCCTGTTCTTCAGCCATTTAGCCTCCATTAAAAAACATTATACACTATCAGAGGATTTTTGCACTGTTTGCTTTACAGACTCATATATAACAATACTTGCAGCATTCGCAACATTTAAAGAATCAAAGTTATTAAGTATAGGTATTTTAACTCTAAAATCTGCCTGTTTTAAAACAGTTGAAGAAATCCCATCCTTTTCAGAGCCCATCACTATTGCAAAATTCATATCGCAATAATTGATTTCATAGTAATTATCTTTTGCATCAATATCCGTTGCAATTATCCAAAAGTCGTTATTCTTGAGTTTATCAATTGTAGCCGCTAGGCTATTAACCATAATCATATCTATATGGTTAACTGCGCCTTGAGATGATTTTTCAACCGTTGAATTAACTTGTGCGTTTCTTCTTGATGGAAATATCACCGCATCGTACCCAGCACAGACCGCCGTTCTTATTATTGAACCAAAATTGTGAGGATCTTCTACCCCATCTGTTATTATCACTTTTTTATATTGCTTCTTTTTATCTAAAAAAGTTTCTAAATCAACATATTCAATAGGTGCAACAAACGCAACTACTCCCTGATGAGTATATTCGCTATATTGCATAAATTTCTCTTTTGGAAGAAATTGAAAAACAATTGAACGCCTTTTTGCCATGTCAATTATTTCAGAAATTTTAGGATTTTCTCTCATTCCTTTCATAAGAATAATCTTATTCACTTCTCTTGAACCGTCTTTTAACAACTCCCACACGTTATTTCTGCCAAATACATAATTATCCATGTCAAATGCCTCATTTAGTAAAATTTACTTCTTAATTATACATTAAATGACCTCGTACAAATGCATTAAATAATACGTTAAGTTTCTTGTCAAAAATGCAAATATAAAATATTATATTTATAATAATGTTTTAAGGGTAAAAATAGGTTAATTATGGCTAAAATTTTAGAAAAAATGGGATTTAAGAGGAGAACACACGTTGGTATTTCTCTTTCTGCAAATAATTTTATAGAACTTGTATGTGTTGATAGAGTAACAAAAAGTATTATTAAATACGTTTCTGGTAACGTTAAATATAACAACGCAATAAGAGAAATTATGGACTATGAAGAATTTACAGAAGTAGTTGAAAACTTATTTGCAGAAGCAGGTCTTAACCCTAAAGAATGTGCCGTAACCTTAAATCTTCCCAATGTTCACTTTGGATTTACCCAGTTTGAAGCAACCTACGAAGCGCCATTTATTATTGAAAACCTACAAATGGAAATTGAAGATTTATACATATTCAAAAGAAATGAACCTGCAATTTCGTATTGTACGCTTTCAGGTTCTTCAATCAGAAACCAGCAAACAATTGCATATAGCGCAATGCAAACAAACGTCATCGGAAGAATAATGGAAATTTTCGATGCGCTTCAAGTGGATCTTGTCAGAATCGATAACTCTTATTCTTCATTAATAAAAGCCATTCAATATACCGATAGATTTGCAAAATATTTTGAAAATGACGAAAAAACTCTTGTTACCCTTATAACACAAGGTAGTTGTAACATTTTCTCATTTAACGGAAAGAATCTTACTAACTACATAGAAGAACCTATTGCGGTTAGATCTTTATCTATTGAAGAAGTATATTCAGCAGTTATGAAAATAACAAGCAATGCTTTATCAAAAGAAAACCCCAAAAATTTATTAGTTATTAGTGAAGCAGATGAACTTAATGCTGAATCACTTGTTTCAAGACTTGATTTCCAAGGTCAAAATGACTATATAAATAAAAGCCTTAACTCTAGTGATTCTTTTATTGATATCACTGGCTCACATACAGATATCGACTCTAATATGATTTCATATATGACAATTGAAGCAGTTGGAGCTGCTGTTGCGGATTTTGATTCATTCTCAATAAATATCAACTTTATGCCAAGTGATAGAATAAGCGGAAATATTATTGATGTATTTGGCTATGAAGTAGATTTATTTAGATTCTTAATTCTAGTATTTGGATGTGCTGGTGCCCTTGCTTTCATTATCGCATTTATAATAAATTCCTGCGTTAGTGCAAGTATAGATAATCTGCAAACTGAAAAAATGTCATTAGAAAACCAATCAAATGCATTTAAAACAAATATTGATAGAGATAAAGCAAGAGAAAGAAAAAATATATTCCCAGTTTTACAAAAAATTATTGAAAACAATGATGCAGTATTAAACGCTTATATACAATTAGCAACAGATATTCCAGACAATGTATATATCAAACGCTTTGCTTGTAATCCTAACGGTGGTATTGGTATTCTGGGTGAAGCAAAATCAAGTGACCTTGTTGAAGAATTTATTACAAGATTAAGAGAAAAAAATGCTGATTTAATGGTTTCAAAAGTTTCTATTAATTCAGAAGACTCTATTTTATCTGGAACAACAAGTACTAGCGGTCTTACATTTGAAATAAAGACGGCTAGTAAAGAAATCCTAATAAAAGAACCTGATTTAATTACACAACAATCATCAAATTCACAAAAAAATAATAATTCTGAAAGAAGAAGAAGAACGGGTGGTGCACTAACACCTCCGCCACCAGTAATATAATGGATAGAGGAAAGTATGAATAATAACAAACAATTAGCTCCAATGTGTATACTAGTCGCAGTTATTTTGTTTATTGGGATTATCGTTTCTATGACAAGAACAAATATCAGCGACCTTGAAAGTATAAAAACATCAACAGAAGCAACTGAAAGAAATAAAAATAAACTTGAAAAACAATCAAATGAAATTACTGCCAAACAAGAAGCGGAAGAAAAACAACTCAATTCAATAAAGCCAGTAATGCAAGAACCATCTGACTCTGATGGTGAAAGTCTTGGTGTTTTTGGCGGAATGTTTGATAAAGTAATTGCTAAATCAAAAGAAAGCGGACTAATGTTGCGTTCTCTTGAATATGAAATGAACCCAGCAGATGATGCCATTGCACAAGATTTTCATGATGTTTACAATGTTTGTGAATTGAAATTCTTTTTCGTTGGAACATACGCTCAATTAAGATCATTTATTCATACAATGATTAATGACTTTGAATATCTTGTATCAATATCAAGACTCAATATATCTGCATTTTCAGACAACACAGATTATATTTTGATAAATATGTCTATAACTTTATATTCTAAAAAAGCAAATAAATAAAATTATTTGATTTGAAAAGAACATTTACTGCATTGCGCTTTGGGGTGCAATGCAATATTATTTTCAAGGTCTATTAATCTTGTAATTTTTGTATTTAATTTTGATGAACAAATCGGACATCTTAAGTTTTCTGTTTCCCCATCTAAAATTGCTTTTTTTACTGACTGAATATAGTTTTCATCAATACTATCATATGCAACTAGCATAATTCTTTCATATTGCTTGATATCTACAGGATTGAGTTTTAACCCTTTTGCCAATTTTTGTCTAAGTGTTGAAGGCAAAAATAAATCCTTGCCTGATTCAATATCTTCAAGTTGTTCTATCGATATTCCTGCTTTTTTTGCAAGACCCGAAACCGAAAGACCCGCTTTTTCGCGAGTCTCTTGTATAAATTGTGCTAATGATTTTTCAGTAGTCATTATTAATTTTTTCCTGCTTTTTTCGCTTCTGCCATATCATTCCATAGAGCAACAAGTGTGCTTGCGAAGAAGATACTAGAATATGTACCAATTGCTATACCTAAAATCATAACAAGTACAAAATCCTTTGTTGTAACACCGCCAAAGAAATAAAGTGCACCAAGTGTAATTAATGTTGTTAATGATGTATTGATACTTCTTGCCAATGTTTGATTAACTGAAGCATTAACAATATCATCATATGATGCATTCTTTGCATAAAACTTATTATTTTCTCTAATTCTATCAAATACAACAATAGTATCGTGAACGCTAAAACCAAGCACTGTTAAAACTGCAGTAACAAACAAACTATCTATTTGTACACCAGCAAAAAGCCCTAATATTGAAAATATACCCATTACAAATAACAAATCATGGCATAATGCAAGAATTGCAGCAAGAGCAAATTCAAAATGAAATCTTATTGTTAAATATACGATTATACCTAACAACGCAAGTACAACAGCAATCATTGAATTTACAAACAATTGCTGACCAAGAACTGGTCCAACAGAATTTGTTTGAACTACTTCTGCTTCAGGATAATCAGATTTTATAATTTTTGTAATTTTTTCTAATTCTTCACTTTGATTTTCTTCTGCAAACTTCGTCTTGATAGATAAGATATATTTTATTGAAGTTTCAGAATCAGTTGCAGATGGTTTCAAAACTTGAATAACAGGATTTTCAATATCACCATCCATAAGTTTTGTTCTTATATTAGCAACATTTTCAGAAGAAATATTATGGTCTACAGCATATTGAATAATAGAACCACCCGTAAAATCTATCCCTACACGCAATGGTGAATGAGTTGGATAATGTATCATTGAATAAATCATTGCAATAATACCAGGAAGCAACAATATAAGAGTGATAGAAAACCATAACCATCTATATTTAATTACATCTATAATTTTTTTTGTGTTTAAAACACTGTATGACATTTTTATACTCCTTAAAATTTATTAATCTAAAACTCCAAATTTAGCCTTTTCACGTTTAGTTTCTGCTGCTTCATATGCTTGATTTATATCTGATTCTCTTAAGCCAAACAATGCAGGATGTTTTAATTGACCAGTACCAAACATGAGGTGCATGAAGTTTTTTGTAACAGTAATTGCTGAAAACATACTAACTGCTACACCTATTGCCAAAGTAAGTGCAAAACCTTTTACGATATTTGAACCAAGGAAATACAAGATAACACAAGTAATTATGGTTGACATATTAGAGTCAAAAATACTTGTAAATGCTCTATCAAACCCAGCATTTATCGCTGTAAATAATGTTCTTCCTGCTTTTAATTCTTCTTTTGTTCTTTCAAAAATAAGAATATTAGCATCTACTGCCATACCTACACTAAGAATGAAACCAGCAATACCAGCAAGAGTCAATGTAACACCTGTAATCTTAAAAACGGCAAAAGTAATTAAGGAATAGATGATAAGTGCAATATCAGCAATAAACCCAGGAACCCTATACCAAAAAATTACAAACAACATAACAAAAGCCAAACCAACAAAGCCAGCGATATAACTTTTATTCAAGCTATCAACACCTAATGTTGGGCTTACTGCATTTTCTTCTAATATTTTAGCAGGTACTGGAAGTGCACCAGCGTTTAACAAGTCAACATCCGCTTTTGCTCTCTCGTGTGTATAATCACCTGAAATCTGTGCTTGCCCACCAATAATTTCTTGTTTAACTAGAGGTTCGGACATCACTTCACCATTAAAGTATATTGCAATAGGATATCCTCTAAATTCTTTTGTTAATTGTGCAAATTTTCTAGCACCTTGCGCATTAAAACTCAATTGAATAACCCATTTACCAGCTTCATCTGTGCCAACAGATGCCTTTTCTAAATCTTTTCCTGTAAGTCCTGATGATTCCCACCTAACAACATTGCCATTGTCGTCCAAAATTGGCTTTTTAAATTCCAATTCAGCAATTTCACTTAATTTTCTTCTAACTTCTTTTAAGTCAGAATCAGTTGGAATTTCAATTAACAATCTTTTATCTTCAATTTGTTGAATTGTAATTTCAGAAATACCTTGAGGATTAATTCTTCTATCTAACGTTGCTTTTAACGCATCCATCATATCTTGTGTGATTTTTGATATAGTTTCAGTTGTTTGCGCTTCTAATACTATTCTTGAACCACCTTTTAGGTCAAGACCTAATCTTGTTGGCATTGAGTGGATAACAAAAATTGAAAGCAATGTCAGTGCAATTATTATCCAAAACATTATAACCTTATTTTTCATAAATATCCCCTGTATAATTCAATTTTCTACTTAAATTCTAGCAAAAAAACTATTATCTAACATGAAATGATACGCAATGTTGCAAAAAATTAAATTATCCAGATATATATTTATATATTTTTAATTATTTCTTTTGATAAAGAACTAACATCTTCACTTAAATAAGAATTATCTATATAAATTCTTTCGGCTATTTTTTCGAAAATCAAAACTATATTATTTATCGATTTTTCATGCAAAAGCAAATCAACCAAAATATATTTAATTTCAACAGAAGCAAGTTTATAACAAACTTCCACTGCCATTTTATAATTATCTTTTTTAACTACATCTATATATTTTTCAACCATTTCATTGGTAAAAATATCTTTTAAATAATCTTTATAAATTTTATTTAACGCTGCTTTTAAGTCTTTTTCAAAATTTTCTTTTGTTGGAATAACAAATTCACTAAAGGCTGAAACCGAATTAATTACAACTTCAATTTCATTTTCCTGAATATCATCGTTTTCTAAAAATCTAACTGCTGGAAGAATAAAACCTGTTTTTTCTTTAATTTCAGTTCTAACTTCGTGAGAATATTTACTTATATCATCACCAAACTCAACCAAATCACTTCCTAATTTAATACAAATAGTATCACCATTTAATGAATCATATAAGTCATTTATTTTCTCAAAAATGGTTTTCTCTTTTTGTTTTTTTGCTTTTTTTATTAAAGAATTAAAATATTTTTCATACTTCTCAAACATATTTTTTTATTAATTATATTTTTTAAGAAGTCAAGCAATCAAATAACATGTTAAAATATTAAAAAAACAATATATGAAAAATATTAAAATAAAATCAAAAGACAAGATTGATATAGCAATAAACCACTATGAAAAAGGGAGGGGAAACGTTGTAATTATTGCGCCAGGGTGGTGTATGACAAAAGACTCTGCCGCTTTTAGACAAATTGCAGAATTTTTTGCACAATGTTTTGATGTAATTTCTTTTGATTTTCGTGGACATGGAAAAAGTGGTGGAATGTATACATTTACAGCAACTGAAATTATGGATATGGATGCTGTAGTTCGTTTTGCAAGAAAGAAACAATATAAGAAAATTTATTTAATAGGTTTTTCACTTGGCGCTGCAATATCAATCATATACGCATCAAAAAGCATACTTGTCGATAAAGTAATTGCAGTATCTGCTCCAACTGATTTTGAATTAATCGAAAACAAGATGTGGAAAAAAGAAGCTTGGGCAGAAACATTTAAAAAATTTGAAGCAAATCGGTTTTTATCTATCCGTCCTTATCTAATACCAATGAAAAAAATCAAGCCAATTGATATTATTGAAAAAATTAAAGTCCCCACACTATTTATTGCCGGAGAAAAAGACCCTACAGTATGCAGTTGGCATACTAAAAAACTATATGACAAAGCACTTTGTACAAAAAAATATAAATCATATGAAAATGGTTGTCATGCGGAAGATTTATTTCTCCATTTTCCAGAAGATTTTTCTAAATTATGCCTTGATTGGTTTAAAGACTAGAATATTTTAATAAAATAAAAAGGACTTGCCAAACGGCAAATCCTCTTTATTAGCGAGAGACGAGGCTCGAACTCGCGACATCTTCCTTGGCAAGGAAGCATTCTACCACTGAATTACTCTCGCATTTCCTCAGTGATTTTATTATACATGCACAATTATTTTTTTCAAGTAGTATTTTTATAGTTATTCATTTTTTATTTAAAAAACTACTGACCACCATACACAGTGCCAAGTGCGCTTCTTCTTACTACTTTCTTTTCGCCTTCTTCAATTGACAAAATTCCACCATCATCAATTTCTTCTGATGTTGGCACTAAACTACGTTGATATTCAATATCACCTTTTACCATATTGAAAAAATCACCAATTGGAGTAAACCATCCTTGTTGGTGTCCATAGACTAGCAAAGAAATTAAAATAGCCCAAAATAAAAATTTCTGCATTGTAAACTCCTCAAACCCATCTGAATGTAATATATATTATTTTTCAGGTTTGGTCAATTTATCATTTCTGATTAAATAAGGTTTTACAAAGTTATACGTTCCATAAATAGAAGTCAAACAACCCAATGTTTTTAATGAATTTGCTATTATGCTATTCCTAAAAAAGCCTCCAATTGTACTAATAGTAGTACCCACAGTGAAACATAAATAACCTTTAAATATAGCTCTTGGTGTTGTTACCATATCGCTTAAATCATTTTTATTTACAACTTTTTCGCTTAAAAAATCAAACACGTCAGGTTTATACTCTTGCATCTTTACAGGAATTTCTTTTACAGGAGTTTCTTTTGAAATTTGGCCTTGTATATTACCTTTTGGAAGATTATTAATGTTATCTATAATATTCATCTCAAACATACCTTGCTCATACTAAAACACAAACAAGAAAAAATTTGTTATTTTATATTAGAATATGTTTATGAATATTATAGAAAATGAATTAAAACAACTTGATGAAAAATTAAAAAACTCACTAAAATCAATACCTAAAGACGTTAGTGATAATATATTTAATTTCATTTTTTCTAAGTCAAAAAGAATTAGACCTTCACTTATATTTTTCGTTGCAAATGCAATGAAAATTAAAATTTCAGATAAAATATTAAATTTGTCCGCCGCAGTGGAAATAATTCACAATGCAACCTTAATTCACGATGACATTATTGATAATGCAAACACAAGAAGAGGTAAAAAATCTCTTAATATACAATTAGGTAACAATTTAAGTGTTTTATCAGGAGATATTTTATTATCTATAGCAATGAAACTTTTGTGCGAATTAGAAAATATAGAAATAATTAAACTATTTTCTTCAACATTAGAAAAAATGTGTCAAGGTGAAATAAATCAGCATTTTTCGCTATATAAAGTTCCGTCAATAAATGAATATATAGAAAAATCAAAAAATAAAACTGCAAAATTATTTGAAGCAGCTCTGGTTGCATTATGTATTTTAGAAAGTATTGAACAAAAAAATAATATTAAAGATTTTGCAATAAATTACGGTATCGCTTTTCAAATAAAAGATGACCTTGAAAATATCCTACAAACAGATACTACAAAACCAGCACTTAGTGATATAAGAAACGGAATTTATACTTTGCCCATTATATTACTTGCACAAGATAAACCGAATATTACAAATCTTCCAATAGAAGAAATAATTGATTACGTTAAAAATAACACAGAAATAAAAAACAAGACACTTGATATAATAAAAAAACACACAAATAAAGCAATTAAATCACTTGATTTTCTATGTGATAACGAATATAAACAAGAAATCATAAAACTAGCAAATTCATTATTTTAATTTATTCAATCTAAAAATAAAAGAAGCCTTTCCAATAAATCTACTTTCTTTTAAAGGACCCCAATACCTAGAGTCTTGAGAATTTCCTCTATTATCCCCCATCATAAAATATTCATCTTCTTTAAGATACAAAGGCCC
>JAFQOI010000150.1 GCA_017403285.1 bacterium | reverse complement strand
ATTCATCAAATTTTTTTAAAGAATTATAACAATTAGCTATTGAAGCCAATAATTTAATATCTTTTCCTTTAATCTTAACCGCCAAGAAGTATAAATTAAGTGCTTTGTCAAATTTTCCTTTTAAATAACAAATATCAGCATATAGAACAATACTTTTCAGATGGTATGGGGTATATTCAATCGCTTTTTTCAATTTTCGCATTGCACTATTAATGTTATAAAAGTAGAAAAACTCATCTTCCGCTTCTCTAAACAATACCTCTGAACGAATATTTATAATTTTAGAGTTTATATAATCACTAACCGTATTTTGCATAGATTTCATTTCTGTTAATAAAATCATATATTTGAGTCATGATTGTGGGCTATATTCTTTTTTCGCGAAAAAACAAAGAAAAGCCAAAACCATGACAGGACATGACTTTCCATGAAAAAATTTAATTTAACATTTTTTAATACAAAAACACAATAAATTAGCCATTCATGGCAAAGCATGACCACACATGGTTTTGCGACACATTACAAAAATTAACATTTTATTTTTTTCATCACTTGATATTAAAAAATGAGCATTGTAATATATATTCATAGAATTACACTGGAGGAAAAATGAACCAAATTATAAAAATAGCTTGGGACTTAAATGAAAATACTGAAAACAGATACCAATTAGTATATGAAATTGCAGAACTTGCAAAAAAGCTAGTTGATGAAAATCAATTAAAACGTGTAAGAGAAGAATATAGTTTTGATGAAGTTCCTTTCGATACATCAATTAAAAAAGAAAATCCAGTAGAACATGCCATCATGGTTAAAGCATCTGAATATGATGATTCTGGATTGGTTGGCTAATAAAAATTTTAAATCAAGATAATAAAAAAGCTCCTCAATGTCAGGAGCTTTTTTTAACCTCTAAAAAATCAATTAAGCCATTAATTTATTGATTGCTTTTGTTAATCTTGATTTTTTTCTAGAAGCAGTATTTCTGTGTAAAATACCTTTTGAAACCGCTTTATCACATATTTGATATGCTTTTGATAATGCTGTTTTAATTGCTTCTTGGTCTTTTTCTTTGGCTTGCGCTAAGACTAAAGCAGCTTTTACTGCAGTTTTAAGAGAAGATTTGAATGCCAAATTTCTCTGATAATTTCTTTCTGCTGTTAAAACTCTTTTCTTTGCTGATTTAATATTTGCCATTTTGTTTTTTCCTTTCTTATGCTAGATTTTGTACAACGCTATCTGCATAGAGGATTAGTGAGTACGACTATTATATAATCTAAAAAAATAAAGTAAACAGAAATATTAAAAATATTAAAATTTTTAAAAATAGCATTTGTTTTTGGCAAAAAAAAATTATGATGATTTTTATAGAAACGGAAATTCTAAAAAGAAAAAATAATGCGCATAAATAATACAACACCATATCAAAACGAAATAAAAAATACTAGAAATCAAATAAGTAGCAAAGGTGGCAGAGAAATCATAAGAACTCTGTCAAATTCTGATTCTTTGATGACAACTGTAGTTCTTGAATCTTTTGTAACTGGGGGAAGGAGTGCAAACGCACTTAAAAGAGGAGGATTTCCTGAATTTCGTGAATGTTTCACTGATAACGTTCTCTCTGCTGTTTTTTGGATGAAGGGTGTTGATATTTTTAATAAAATCGGAGACGCCTTTGGAAAAAATGTCCTAAATTTACCAACAACAGAATTTGATGTAGGAAAAGATGCACTCAGAGCACCATTCAAAAATCTTATATCAGACTTAGGCAAAGATCCTGTAAAAAGCAGTACTATCAAAGGTCTTGAAAAAAAACTTGCGATATTTAAATTCACTAAAATCATCATTTCAACACTATTGGCAACTGGCTTTGTAGGCTTTGCATTACCAAAAATAAACCAAGCTATAACAAGAAAAATGATGAAGAAAAAGGAAACAGAAACACCTGACAAAGCAAAGGAAAAAAAAGCATACAATCCTTTTGCCAACATATCATTTGAACAATTTGAAAAATTAATTGCAAAGAACAATGAAAATGGTCAATATCCAACATTTAGAGGTATACAACCAGAATTGTTAACTTCTATCGCTCACAATCTTGAAAGCCAACCAATTGTCAAAATGTTAACAAACGACCTTGGTATACTTTCTGGTCGTGTTGTTACTGCAAGAAATCCTGACGAAGGAATTGAATATCTTTTCCGTGATGCAGCATCATCATTCTTCTACTTTGCAAGTACTCCATTAATGTATAAAGGATTACAGTGCATAACAAAAAGTTCAAATATAACAAATCTTGATCCTGTCGCCACAAAACAAGTTACAGAAAAGATGCTTGAGCAATTAAAAAATGCTGATGGCACATATATGTCTATGCCAGTAAAAGAATTTACAAAGAAAACTATTGGCACATTGGGCGACAAAGCTCAAGAATTTATGTCAAAATTGCCATTTTCTTCTGACGTTATATCTTTAGATGAATTAAAAAACTTTCTAACAGATGAAAAACTAATTGAAAAAGCTACGAAAATGGCAAAATTACAACCCGAACAAGCAGGTGTCGGAGGTGTTTTAACAAAACAACAAGTTGCTGACGTACTTAAGAACGGAAATATAAACTCTCCTGAATTTATGCAAAAGGTATATAAGAGTAAGTTTGGAGAAGCATTAACTGATCCATACAAATATATTTCAATGAAGAAAATAACAAAATTCAGAACCGGAATTGACAAATACGCTCAAGCTGTTGTTGATGCTGCGAATAAAACAAATGGCGGAGTTGTTGACAAATCATTACTAGAAAAAATCAATAGAAAAAGTTATGCAATGTCCTCTGCATTTAGAATTATTGCTATTGCATTCTCTGCACTTGCGCTTGGCGTTATAATACCTAAACTCCAATACAAATTAACAGAAAAAAGAACCGGTTCTAACGCTGCTCCTGGACTTAGAGAATTTCAACAAACAGAACAAAAACAAGATAAATAAAAAGTTTTAACTATAATCTAATGTCGTAAAAAAGTAAAAATTCATCTTTCTACTTTATATTTTTTTTGTGTTACCATATTCTTGAGAGTAGAGTAATTTTTAATGGAGGTAGGTAAAAATGTCAAAAAAAACTATTACAGTTGACGGTAACTACGCTGCCGCACATGTTGCATATGCACTTAGCGAAGTATCGGCAATTTACCCTATCACTCCTTCATCTACAATGGGTGAATGGGTTGACGAATGGGCGTCTCAACATAAAAAAAATATTTGGGGCAAAGAAGTAAGAGTAGCAGAAATGCAATCAGAAGCAGGTGCAGCAGGTGCTGTTCATGGTTCTCTTGCAGCAGGTGCTTTAACTTCTACATACACTGCATCTCAAGGTTTACTATTGATGATTCCTGTTATGCATAAAGCAGCGGGGGAAATGCTTCCTCACGTAATTCACGTTTCAGCACGTGCCTTAGCAGCACAATCATTAGCAATCTTTGGCGACCACACTGACGTTATGGGTTGCAGAAATACAGGTTACGCAATGTTAGCTGCTAACTCTGTACAAGAAGAAATGGATTTGGCTTTAGTTGCTCACTTAGCTACATACAAATCAAAAGTTCCTTTCTTACAATTCTTCGATGGCTTCAGAACTTCTCACGAATTACACAAAATAGAAGAAATTTCATATGAAGACATTGCAAAATTAGTAGAACCAAAATACATTGAAGAATTTAGAAGTCGTGCGCTCAGACCTGAAGCACCTGTATGTAAAGTTGGCGCTCAAAATACTGACGTATATTTCCAAGGTCGTGAAACAGTTAACAAATTCTACAATGCAGTTCCAGATATCGTTCAAGAATATATGGATAAAGTTGCTGCTGTAACTGGCAGACAATATCACGCATTTGATTACGTTGGTGCACCTGATGCTACTGATGTCATCGTTGCTATGGGTTCTGGTTGTGAAGCAATTGAGGAAACAATTGAATACTTAAATGCGACTCGCAACACAAAATATGGTTTAGTAAAAGTTAGATTATATAGACCATTTGATGTTAAACGTTTCAATGAAGCATTACCTTCAACTGTTAAACGCATTAACGTTTTAGACAGAACAAAAGAACCTGGTTCAATTGGTGAACCATTATACTTGGATGTAGTTGCAGCATTAGCAGGTAAAGACATCAGAGTTATTGGTGGTCGTTACGGCTTATCTTCTAAAGAATTTACTCCATCTATGATTCTCGCTGTATACAAACACGGCGAAAACAATGGATTCCATAATTTTACAGTTGGTATTGAAGATGACGTTACTAATTTATCATTAAAAATAACAGAGCAAATCGTAACAGAACCAGAAGGAACTACAAATTGTATGTTCTGGGGTCTTGGTTCTGATGGTACTGTTGGAGCTAACAAAAATTCAATTAAAATTATTGGTCAATACACTAACAAAGATGCTCAAGCATACTTTGCTTATGACTCTAAAAAATCATTTGGTGTAACTGTTTCTCACTTAAGATTTGGTGACAAACAAATTAAATCAACATACTTAATCACTGCACCAGACTTTGTATCTTGCTCTACTCACGCATACATAGGCAGATATGACTTATTAAAAGGTATTAAAGAAGGCGGTACTTTCTTACTAAATTCTCCATATACAAAAGAAGAAGCATTTGCTCACTTAACACGAGATATGCAAGAAACAATTATCAACAAAAAAATTAAATTCTATAATGTTGACGCCGAAAAGCTTATAAAAGAACAACCTGGACTAAGAGGAAAAGGCGCTAACACTGTAATGATGGTTGCATACTTCAAAGTTTCTGGAATCATTCCATTTGAACAAGCATATGAAGGTATGAAAGAAATGACAATCAAAACCTTTAAGAAAAAAGGTGATGATGTTGTAAATATGAACTTAGCATTAATTGATGCTGCTATCAATGCTTGTGAAGAAGTAATTATTCCTGCTTCATTAAATGACGTTTGTGCTGCTGACGAAGTAAAATTAATTTCAGATGATGCATCTGAATTTGCTAAGAAAATCATTGAACCATCAATGAGACAAAAAGGTGATGATATCCCAGTTAGCGCAATGAGCATTGATGGTGTTATCCCAACAGGTACTGCTTGCCTTGAAAAACGTGGCATCGCACCAAGAGTTCCTGATTGGAACTCTGCAGATTGTATCCAATGTGGTATATGCGCATCTGCTTGTCCACACGCTGCAATTAGAACAAAATTAGTTGAAAAAGAAAATTTAGCAAATGCGCCAGAATCTTTTGAAACTATCGAAGCAAAACCAAATGCAAATGGTGAGCACTTCAAAGTTCAAGTTTATTGCAATGACTGTACAGGTTGCGGTGTTTGTGTAGATCAATGTCCTGCAAACAAATTACCTGGCAAAAAAGCATTAGGCTGGTCAACAATCGAAAAAGAGATTGAAGATTGTGAACTTGTTAATGAAAAATTCTTTGATGAATTACCAGACAACGTAATGGGTAAAAACACTACTAAAACAATTAAAGGTGCTATGTTGAGAAAACCATTATTTGAATTCTCAGGCGCTTGTGCTGGTTGTGGTGAAACACCATACGTCAAATTGGTTTCTCAATTATTCGGAGAAAACGCTATTGTTGCTAACGCAACTGGTTGTTCTTCAATTTATTCAGGTACATTCCCTACAATCCCTTACACAACAAATAAAGATGGTAGAGGACCTGCTTGGGCAAACTCATTATTTGAAGACAACGCAGAATTCGGCTTCGGTATGAGATTGGCAGTAGAACAAAACAGAGATACTTTAAAAACTTATGTTGAAAAAGTAGTTGCATCTGAAAAAGCACCTGCTGACTTAGTTGAAGCATTAAACAATGCGATGGCTCACTTTGATAATTCAAAAACAGATGAAGCAATTGCAGCACAAACAAAAGCAAAAGAAGTTCTTGCAAAATATGCTGATGTAGATTGTGCAGACCTAGCAAAAGTTAGAGAATTACAAGATTACTTTACTGATAAATCTGTATGGATTATCGGTGGTGACGGCTGGGCTAACGATATTGGCTACGGCGGTATTGACCATGTTCTTGCTCAAAACAAAAATGTTAACATTCTTGTTCTTGATACTGAAGTATATTCTAATACTGGTGGTCAAGCATCTAAATCAACTCCAACCGGTGCTGTTGCTAAATTCGCTACAGGTGGAAAACAAACATACAAGAAAAACATGGGCTTAATGAGCATGTCTTATGGTTATGTATATGTTGCTTCTGTTGCACTTGGTGCTGATAGACAACAAACTCTAAAAGCATTCCAAGAAGCTGAAGCATACAACGGACCATCTATTATATTTGCTTATGCACCTTGCATCGCTCACGGAATTGATATGAGTAAAACTCAAACAGAACAAAAACGCGCTGTTGAAGCTGGTTACTTCCCTCTTTACAGATATAATCCTGCTAATGAACAACCATTTAGCTGGGATTCAAAAGATCCTAAGGAAAGTTTCCAAGACTTTATCAAATCTGAAGGCAGATACAAATCTTTAGCAAAAACAAATCCTGAAGAAGCAGAAGCATTATATGCTCAAGCAGAAAAGGATGCTGCTAAACGTATGGCTGTATTCAAAGCAGTTGGTGAATTGATTAAATAAAAAATCAATAATAGAAATTAGGAAGAGAGGATGAAAAAATCCTCTCTTTCTGTTTCATTGACAGAACCCTTATAATATGCGAAAATAAAGGCGTATTAGTGTGTATAAAATCCCTAAGGAGAAATATGAAAAAAGTATTATTATCTTTTTTAATTATGTCATCAGTTCTGTTATTGTCTGCTTGTGGCAATGCGCCTGAAAAGAATAATATCCAAGAAGCAAGCCAACCAATAGGAGAACAAGCACAAAAAGAAACCACCGAAAAGGATACAACAACTTTAAATGAAGGGAAAAATAATCTTTTATTATTATCTACAGCAGCAGGAAGAACAGATGATATCAAATCTGAAAAAATCGAAAATGGAGTAATTTACAGAGAAGTTGTCAAAACAAAAGATGATGGAACAAAAGAAAAATATACTGAAGAAGGAAAACAAGATGGTCCGGATACGTTGGTTTCAAAAAGAAATTATGAAAATGGCAAAAAAGTAATGATTATTGCCAAAAAAACTGGAAATAAAAGATATACAAAAATGTATGTAGTATACCCAGATGGGGTCAAAGATTCAGCAGAAATTGTTTCTACAATAAACGATGATGGAACAATAACAACAGAACATATTAAAACTCCAGACCACGGTTATTTCTTATAAAGAAAGGTGAAATAATGAAAAAAATAATTTTATCTATAATAGTAATGACATCTGTAATTTTTCTATCTGCTTGTAGCACAGAAAAAATAACACAAACAACAGATCAACAAAAAAATATTCAACAAAATAGCACTCAAAATGAAGATCCAAACAGAACTACTATTTCAAATAAAACCTATTCCGATGGAACAAAAGAAACGATAAAAGAAATTTTCAAGGATGGGAAATTAATGCAGAGAGATATAAGTAGAACATTTCCAGATGGGAAGACAGAAAATTTTGTAGAACAAGTAATAGAAAATTCAGACAAATCTGTTCAAATAAAAAGAACTTATGAAAATGGGACCATCGAAAATATAAAAACAGAAAGACCATCTGAAACAACAAAAATTGAAACAATTTCAATCAAAAAACCTGATGGCACCAAAAAAGATATGACCATTAAAACAACTAAAAATCCAGATGGAACTAGAACAGTTAAAAAAACTTTTGATGATGGACATGTTGAAACAGAAACCATAAAATAAAAAAGGAGTTTTAAAACTCCTTTTTTATTTAAAAATTTCTATGCTTTTTTCTAAAATTCCATTAATATACGAAATAATTATCCCATAGTTTGTAATTGGAATATTTTGTTGTTTTGCTTGCTTATAACGATATAAGACTTCTTGTTCTTTAAGCATACATCCACCACAATGAATAATCATCTTATATTTTTTTAAATCAGATGGAAATTGTCCTCCTGAAGTAAATTCAAAATTAATCTCTTTTCTAGCATATTGTTTTATCCACTTAGGAAGCTTTACTGTCCCAATATCATCACATTGCCTATGATGAGTACAACCTTCTGAAATCAAAATAGTATCACCATCATTCAATTTTTCTATGGATTTAACTCCCGTTACAGCATCAAATAAAATTCCTTTATACCTTGCAAAAAGAATAGAAAATGAGGTTAAGAAGACTTCATTAGGCATTTCTTTTGATACTTGTTTAAATACCTGAGAGTCTGTTATAACAAGTTTTGGTTTTTTAGAACAAGCCTGTATTGCCATTTTAAAGCCAGTTTCTTTAACCACAATTGGAATAGCGTCAGCTTCAAGCAAATCCCTTATCACTTGTTGTTGAGGAAGAATTAATCTGCCCTTTGGAGCAGCAGTATCAATAGGAGTAACAAGAATAACAACATCATTCGGAGATACTAAATCTTTTACAAGAGGTTGTTTATTCTGTTCTTTTCCCAAAAGAACAGCGATTAATTCTTTAAGCTCAAATATATTTGTATTTTTTTTAGCACTAACATATATCTCATTTTGTTTTAACACCTTATAATCAAAAATCAAATCTGATTTATTATAGGCAACAATGTATTTAATATTTTTTGCTTCAAAAATCTTTATCAATTTTTGTTCGTCATCAGTTATTCTTTCTGAAGCATCAACAACCAATATAGCAATATCCGTTTTATTCAAGACCTGCATTGTTTTTTCAATTCTAAGTTTGCCTAAAACACCCTCATCATCAATTCCTGCCGTATCGATTATATTAACTGGACCTAAAGGAAGAAGCTCCATTGCTTTGTAAACCGGATCTGTAGTTGTTCCCTTTATATCAGATACTACTGCAATATCCTGTCCTGTAACTGCATTTACCAAACTTGATTTCCCTGCATTTCTTCTTCCAAAAAATGCAATATGTATTCTTTCTGAAGATGGTGTTGAATTAAGACTCATTTTTCCTATCTATTTTTTATTTAACAAACTTCTCTATTTATTCTATAATAAAAGTTATCAGGGATAAATATGTATAAACTTAATAAACTATTTATAACACTTATTTTTATATTGTTATCGACTCTCCAACCTTCATTTGCTGGGGATAACCACATTCCCGTCCGCGTAGGAATAAGCGACACAAATTTTAATACATATTTATTTGATACAATAGAATTTAATAACATAAACTCACTAAACATAATGGATGCCGCAACAGGATATCAAGTACATCCAAAGGAAAATAGTAAGACTTTAAAAGTAACAACAGAAAATTCTCTTTTTAGAATTTACGTTGACAATATTCTCGTTGCAAGAAATCTAACTGGTCCAATTATGATTTCAGCAATTGACAACGGTTTTATTGAAATAAAAGACCTAAAAAGAAAAGGGAAACAAGCAGCCTATAGAGGTTCCATTGAATTAACAAAAAGCACTAAAAACGAAAATAAATTTGCGATAGTAAACATATTAAGTTTAAAAAATTATTTAAGAGGTGTTGTGCCAAATGAAATGCCAGTTAGATTCGGACTTGAAGCATTAAAGGCACAAACCGTTGCCGCAAGAAATTATGCAGTAACACCAAGAGTTAAAGCCTATACGGAATTCGATGTATGCGATTCTGTTGCTTGTCAAGTATATTTTGGAGCGAACACAGAAGAAGAATTATCTGATCAAGCAGTTGAAGAAACAAATGGAATAATTGCACTAGACAAAGAAGGAAAACCAATTCTAGCGTTATATAGTTCCACCGCTGGTGGATACACAGAAAATTATGAAAATGCCTTTTCTGATCCTCAAACAAAAGAATTCCCAGCAAACTCTATTCACTATTTATCTGCAATCCCTGACAGAGTAGAATTCGGCATTCTTGATAATGATGAAGCGGCTGAAAACTTTTATATGACAATGCCTGATTCATATGACGATATGTCCCCTTATTACAGATGGTCAAAAGATTGGACAGAAACAGAACTTGAAAAAGTTCTTTCAAAAACACTTGTCGCACAATCTAAAACTGGATTTGTTGAACCGGCTCTTTTAAACGAAAATGATTTCGGAAAATTAAAAAATATAAAAGTTTTAAAAAGAGGCAATTCTGGAAAAGTTATTAAATTAGAAATCATAACAGATAAACAAAAATTTACTGTTCAAAAAGAACTGGTAATAAGAAGATGTTTTCAAAAGAATGGAATATCTTTACCAAGCGCAAATTTCATAATTACGTACATTCAAGCACTCTCCCCAGTATATAAATTTTCTGGTGGTGGGTTTGGACATGGTGTAGGATTAAGCCAATGGGGTGCTGGAAAAATGGCAAGCCTTGGTTTTTCTTTTGATAAAATACTGCAACATTATTACAAGGGGATAAAACTTGCAACTATTCCCATAGAAATTCTTGCAAACGGAAAAACAACAGAAAGAATTTTTTATACAGATATTGAAAAAGCAAGTGTTATAATATCTAATCCAAATGGAATAAAAAAACTTGTAATAAACATCAATAATAAAGAAATTAATGTTAAACTTAAAGAAGAAATGATGATTGAAGATATTTCTAAACATATAAATAAAGGAAAAAACAAAATATCATATACTATTGAAGATGAAATTGATTATGAAAAATCCTTAAAGGTATATATAGAAGTAAAAGAGGCAATAGATGAAT
The DNA here is from genome assembly GCA_017403285.1 of bacterium. Taxonomy (GTDB): domain Bacteria; phylum Cyanobacteriota; class Vampirovibrionia; order Gastranaerophilales; family Gastranaerophilaceae; genus Avigastranaerophilus. Next base: position 55,611 of record JAFQOI010000150.1, on the reverse strand, counting down.
AAAGAAACTTCATTATTAAAAGCCGCTTGGCTAATTGCCTTTGTCACTATAATTTCAAAATTTATAGGATTTCTTCGTGATGTTTTCATAGCAAAATATTACGGAGCAGGTCTTTTATCAGATGCATATTTCTACGCTTATCAAATTCCATCATTAGCAATTATTTTAATGGGTGGAGTTGGTGGTCCATTTCATAGCGCAACTGTAAGCGTTTTTGCAAAACTTATTAATCCTGATGAAAAAATGCCATCTGAAAAAGTAAACAAATTATTTAACTCTTTTTTAACGGTCAGTTTTATTGTTTTTGCTTTTTTGGCCATTCTTGTTTTCATTTTCTCTGAACAAATAATGGGCTTTATAATTCATGGAAATAATACTGAATTAATAAACTTAGCCGGACACCATTTAAAAATTATGACACCAGTAATTATCATAGGTGGTATCATCGGAATATATTATGGACTTTTGATTACATACAGAAGTTTTCTTCTTCCTAATATTTCTCCTGTTTTAATGAGTTTAAGCATCATTGTTATAATTGTTTTGACAAAAAATGATAACTTTGGAACTTCACTTGCAATAGCAACAACAATTGGTGCAATACTTCAATTTTTAGTTCAAGTTCCAGCAATAAGAAAACTTGGTTTTAAATTAAAACCAAATTTAGATATAAAAAACAATATCGAACTAAAAAATTTGGGAGAATTAGTTTTGCCAGCCGCACTTAGTTCAACAATTGGGCAAATATATGTATATGTTGATATGTTTTTTGCCTCACAATTAAGAGATGGTGCTTGGACTGCAATAGGCTATGCAAATAGAGTTTTCCAATTCCCAGTTGGCATTTTAATGACAGCATTTTTAGTTCCATTATTCCCAATATTTTCAAGACTTGTTGGTGAAAAAAAATTTAACGAAGTAAAACGTTATTTCCATAAAGGAATTGGTCTTTTAAATTATATTGCAATTCCTATAATGTTTGGAATTATAATGCTCGCGTATGATGCAATTCAATTAATTTTTCAAAGAGGCGAGTTTGACTCTGACGCAACATATATGGTTTCTCAAGCACTAATATTTTTATCTTTTGCGATTATTCCTTATGTTTTTAGAGACTCAGTAACTAGAATTTTCTACTCCTTTAACGACTCAAAAACCCCATTTTTAGTAGCATTCTCCTCTATAATTTTAAAATTTATATTAAACGCACTATTTATCAAAAAACTTGGAATAGCAGCAATCACATTATCAACATCACTTGTAACATTATTCAATGCATCATTACTTGGATTAATCCTACTTAAGAAAATTAATCTTGAGTATAAATTATATTTTAAAAATCTTTTCAAAATGGTTTTTGCTGCAATCATTGCTTTTTCACTAAATTATATATTATATAGACTTTGGAACATTGATAGTTCTAACTGGTTTAGTTTAGCGACTAGAACTTTTGGAATTTTTACATTAAGTATGATTACATACATTGGAATGTCACTTATTTTAAAAATAGAATTTGTAGGTGAGTTATTTGAAAGAATTAAAAACTATATTAGACGAAAAACAATTCGTTAATGAATTAAATAAAAAATTAAACAATAATGGAGTTATTGCATTTGTAACAGATACTGTTTGGGGACTTGGTTGTTTACCAACTTGTAAAGATGCTGTCAATCGTATATATGAAATAAAAGGCAGAGACAGAACGAAACCATTAATATTAATGTCTAACGAATATAAAAATTTAGAACCATACATAAAACAACCTACAAAAAAAGTTAAAACTCTAATAGAAAAACATTTTCCTGGCGCACTTACTGTTGTAGTAGAAAAAGCAGAAAAAACCCCCTTAAGTATTACGTCCAATAAAAATACAGTAGGAATAAGGATACCTAAAAATGAATTTTTTAAGAAATTATGTTCTGTAATAGATGGCAAAGTACTTGCAACAACAAGTGCGAATTTATCTAATCAACCATCATCAAAAAACTACGAAGAAGCAACTTCTTCCATTGGAGGATTGGTAGACTACATATTTGAAGACTACGGCGAAAAAGCCAAAGGACTTGAATCAACCGTAGTTCTTGCAATTAATGATGAAATTAAAGTTTTAAGGCAAGGTGCTGTAATTATTGATTAATCATTGTTGTCAGCATGAACGCCAATTTCAATATCACCCTTTTTAACCTTAACTGTTTCACCTATTTGTAGACTTTCTGTCGTATAATCACGATAACCATTGTCTTCAGGAGGTGCCTCAGGATCTCTTCCCCAAGTATAATCTAAATCATTATGTCTTCTTAAAGCTTTATCTTTTATATCAAATATTTCTTTAAATGTTTCAACATTTATTCTTGAAAAACCTAAATCTTTAATAGCTTCAGATATAGTAAAATATACATATTTTCCATCTGTGTAGACTGTTGCAACATTTTGTTGTAGTGCTTGTTTTTCTTTGTATTCTGCCAATTTATTTTCAATTTCATTTCTTTCAACAGCTGTAAGTTTTTTATCATACAACTTATCTTGAAGAGAATCTATTTCTTCTTGCAAATAATCATATTTAGAAGGGACTTTAATGCTGTCTTTATTTTGGATATCTGCTTCTGAAGACAATTTGTTGTAGTTCAAAATTGCGTCTACATCAGAATCATATAATTTAGCAATTTCAGTTATTGAAGTTGTAGGTTCAACAGGAATAGAAACAACATTTGCAGGTTGACTTGCAACTTGCGAACATTGAGTAATTGTTAATGCAGCCAATGCGCCTAAGCCAAATGATTTAATTTTTGAACCAATTCCACATTGTTTTTTATTGTTACCTTTTCCAACCTTATTTTTTGAAGAGAAAGTATCTTTTTCAGGAGTTCTTTCTAGTGGTCTTGAATAAGCTTGTTGATGAGTATGATTAGAATAAGAAGCCCTTACATTTGATTCTGCCGCTCTTCTATTTTGAGGATGATTACGATTTACCCATTCTGGGATTTCTATATCATCATTTTGTCTACTACCAAAAGAAATTGCTGAAATATTCATATTTTACCTACCTTTGTTACCTACCTTAAGAATGAAAATGAATATGTATAATTGATATTTTGTTTATTATTTGTTACAAAACTTAATGCCAAATTGGCAAAAGTTTTTTTTAGGTAGTTTATAATTCGCATAAGGAGAAAGATATGAGAGTTAGTTTTAACACATATTCAAATAATTCCATCTCAATGGGAATGAACAAAGATGATAAAGCCAAACAAAAAGAAAAAAAGAGAGAATTAGCAAACTATATGAAATGTCTTGGCACTTCAAAAGAAGCAACCGTTACCCCATTAACTTTAATGAGAGGAATAAGACCAAACCAAGCAAGTGTTTTTGATACTTTTACAAAAATAGACGATGTTACAAGAGAAATTAATTTTGTGAGATCAAAAGATGATTGGGACAATTGCCTCCTTGAAGAAATGGAAGAGTTCATGTATGCAAGACTTGATTATGAACAAAATCCAACAAGACAAAACTTTGACCACATGGAAGAAGAAATGGGTGATATATTTTACACCGCTGCAAGTATTGCAAAAGATACTGGTATAGATCCAGAAGAGGCTTTTAGGTCAACAAACAGAAAATTCTATAATAGAATTAACATCATGGAAAAAATGCTAAGACTAAGCCCAAGCAAAACTGGTAAAGATTTGAAAGAATGCTCTGACACTGAAAGAAGAGCTCTTTGGAATACCGCAAAAAGAAAAATATACGATGTGCAAAACACTCGTTATCAAATTGATGCTTAGTTATTTAGCCTGATTAGGTATATATTTTACATAATATGAAAAAACAAGAGGAATAATTGTCATTATTAAAAGAATGAACATTATTCCTGTTTTTTCGGCAATTAAACTTATTATAGGAAGAATAATTCCTATTACACCCCAACTAAACCCACCAATAAAGCCAGAAATCATACTTTTAAATTCTGGCATAAGTTTTTGTGCAAGTGCCATATTTACAGGAGTCGCTAAAAGACTGAAATAACCAATCAAAATAAAAGAAGTAAAGGCAAGAAAACCTTGTCCTTTTAACAAATAAAATATTATACCTAATGGAAAAATTGTGAGTAAAGAAAGATAAAATACATTTCTTTCCCCAATTCTTTTCTCAAAAAATGGACTAGATATAACACCCAATGCTCCTGCCATCATAAACAAAAACAATATAATGCCAATTTGTGAAACGCTAAAACCAACTTCTTTCCAATAAAATGGTAATATTATTTGAAAAGACGAAATAACAAACGATTTAACAATCGAAGCAAAAACCAAAACCGCAACTGGTTTGTTTGAAAAAATTTTCTTTAAAGCAAGAACAAGTGAAACATCTTGTCTTTTTTCTACAAAAGTATTCACTCTAGGTACATTTTTTAAAAGAATAAAAGCAATTATAATACCAAAAATACTGGCGAATGGAAGCATCTCCAATGTCCAAAACTTTGCAATACCAGACGAAATAGCAGGACCTAACGCAAAACCAAACGTCCCCATTGCAATAAAAATACTCATATCTTTACTATTTCCTGTTTGCTCTGAATAATTTGAAACAATACTTGTCGCTTGAGGATGAAAGAATGCAACACCCATATGACCAAATATAAGACAAAGTAATAACGTCCAGATATTATATGCCACACCTAAAAAAGATAAAAATACTGAAGCCATCATCATTCCCCAGAAAATAAAAAATCTTCTTCGCCATTTGTCCGCAACATAACCAAAGAATGGTTGAGACAATGAAGATGTTAAATTTGATATTGAAATAAAAACAGTAGCTAAAGCCATAGTAATCCCAATTTTATCGGCAATAAACGGCATAATCGGATTCAAAAAACCCGAATATGCATCTGTCGTAAAATGTCCTAAAGACAATGTATTTATTACTTTTTTATTTGTATTATTATTCATCCTAGTGTCTAAAATGTCTCATGCCTGTAGTTATCATAGCAATGTTATATTTATCAGCCGTTTTAATAACTTCTTCATCTTTAATACTTCCACCAGGTTGAATAATTGCGGCAATTCTACCTTGTGCTGCAACATGAATATTGTCTATTGCGGGGAAAAATCCATCTGAAGCAACTACTGCATCTTTAGACGAATCACAAGCTTTATTAAGGGCAATTTCAAATGCATCAACCCTACTTGTTTGACCTTGACCTATACCTATTGCCTTAAAATCTTTTGCAACTACAATTGCATTTGATTTCGCATGTTTTGCAACCTTCCAAGCAAAAATCATATCTTCTACCATTTCTGCGGTTGGTTTTGCTTTTGTAACTACTTTAAAATTATTTTTATCTAATTCTCCTTTATCTATATCTTGAACAAGTGTTCCAAAAGGAGTAACTCTTATTTCTTGAGACAAATAATTTTTATATTCAAGAAGTGAAGTATTTAATCTAATAATTCTTAAATTTTTCTTCATTTTTAATTGTTCAATTGCTTCTGTTGTATATTCGGGAGCAACTATTACCTCTAGAAACATTGATGTAAGTTCTTTTGCTGTTTTTTCATCAACTTTTTGAGTAAAACCGACAATTCCACCAAATGCACTTAAAGGATCACAATCAAGAGCTTTTTTCCACGCTTCATTAATATCTTTACCAAGAGCAACACCACAAGGTGTATTATGTTTTATAATTACACAGCCAGAAACATCATAAAACTCACTTAAAATATTAGTACAAGCGGTAACATCCAAAATATTATTGTATGATAGTTCTTTTCCATTTAATACATCATAATCAATTGTATTATTTGTATAATAAATACTTGCCATTTGATGAGGATTTTCACCATAGCGCAATTTCTTTGATTTTTTCATATTTAATGAATAATAGTTATCAACATCTTCTTCATATCTATCAGATAACCCGTGTAAAACTTTAGTATCAAAATCTAAAGTTTTTTCAAACACTTTTAGCGCAAATTCACGTCGTAATTGAAGCGATGTTTCACCACTATGTTCTTCTAAATCATCAATGACTTTTTTATATTGTTCTGGAGAAGAAACTGCTAAAACTCTTTTATTATTTTTTGCAGCAGCTCTTAACATTGATGGTCCACCAATATCAATTGTATTGGTCAATTCTATTTCTTCTACACCCTTTTGGATTGCTTCTTCAAATGGATAAAAATTAACTACTACCATATCAAAAAGTTGTATACCTGTTTTTTCAATATCCATTTTTTCTTCTTGATTATTCATATCTGCTAGAATACCAGCAAAAACATTAGGATATAAAGTCTTAACTTTACCATTAATTAGTTGTCTTTTACCTGTAATTTCTGATATTTCTGTTGCCTTAATACCATTTGATTTTAACAAATCGAAAGTAGAACCTGTTGCAACTAGTTCCCATCCATATTTTTCAACTAAAATAGATGCAAATTCAACAAGTTTATCTTTATTATATACGCTAATTAATGCTCTTTTTCCCATTTGTTTACCTACTTTTCTTTTCTTCATGCTTTAACTGTAAAACATGACTATAATAATTTACCATTATACCTAAATCATTCGCTTTATTCTCTGCGAACTGAATTATTTCATATATATATTCAGGTATATTTCCCTTATTCGCAAGATAATATTTTGTTTCTAAATCAAGAATAATTTGCTTTACTCCTAGTTCATAACAAAGATTAATCCATTTTTCAACTTCTTCAATCGAATCATTTACCTTAGGCAAAATAATATATTTTACCCTAACATTATGCTTAATTTCCCCTTGAGCTTTTATATATCTTTTCAGATTAGAAATAACCTTATTAAATGAATCACGTCTCTTTATTTTTTGATACATTTCCTTACTTGAACAATCCAAAGAGACAGTAAATAACATTTTATCCTTCTTTAATGCTTTTTCTATAGACTTTTTATAATCAATGCAATTAGAATTTATTGTTATATTACGAGCACCATTTTTTAGACAAAAATCAATAATCGAATCTATTTCTTTAAGAACAGTAGGTTCGCCACCTGCAATATTAATTTCTCCACCTTCTTTAAACAAATTCTTTTTTTTCAAATAATTAAGAATTTTCATAAAATTATAACTTTTAAAGTTTTGAAAAAATTTTTTATTTTTTTCATAATAACAATAAAAACAATCGCAATTACATTTAGTCCAATGACATATAAAAAGGTTATTTATATAATCTTCATCATCCCAATCTTGTTCTTTTAAATTATGACAATTTTGACATTGTGGTAATACATTTCCTACCTTAAATTGATTTCTCAATTCTCTTTTTTGTTTTAAAATTCTATCTAAATCAAAATTTTTACCATCAAAGTTCTCTTCTATAATATATTTTTTATCTGATAAGCAACAAAGCAAAACATTATCCCACATGAAGGACAAACCATGTTCTACCAAATAGCAGCTCTTGTATATCATTATTTTTTACCCAATTCAAATGCTTTTTGTTTTGTTTTTTCTATTGTTTCAGATAAAATTTCGGCGACTTTATTTGTTTTTAAAACATCATTACCAACCGCAGTACAGCCTCCTGGAGTCGTAACATTTATAATTAATTGTTCAGGATTAACATCCGTTTCCATAACCATTTTTGCTGCACCAAGGGCTGTTTGAGCAGAAAGTTCTAAACATGTTTCATAATCAAGCCCAAGCCTTTGTCCTGCTTTTGCAATTTCATCAATAATGTAATAATAAAAAGCAGGTCCAGAACCTGAAATCGCAGTAATTATATCTATATACTTTTCTTCCGATTCAATAACTCTACCAACACTTTTAAAAATATTATGTGCTATTACTGCATGTTCTTCATCAGAAAAAGAACCTTTACATATAGCGCTCATACCTTCGTTAACTAACGCTGGAGTATTTGGCATAACCCTAATAACAGGAACTTTTCCTAAAATTTGTTCAATTGTGGAAATTGAAATCCCAGCGGCAATTGATATAATAAGCTTATTCTCGGAAACATAAGGCTTTATTTCTTCAAGAACATCTCTTAAAACAAAGGGTTTTACTGCCAGTATAATAACATCACAATTTTTAGCTATATATATATTATTATTATATATATTAATAGCAAAATTATTTTTTAAGGTTTCAAGTAAATCTATATTTTTATCAGAAACATAAATATTATTTTTTTCACAATAACCAGAATTAATAATCCCCTTCATAATAGCAGTAGCCATTTTTCCGCCACCAATAAAACCAATTTTATTCATATTTTTTAACCTTCTAATATAGCCTCTTGATTTAGCATTATGTTTCTTTTAGTATAATACAATAAAAATAATATATTCAAGGAGAAATACAATGAGACGCACTCTCGAAGGTACAAAAAGAAAAAGACAAAATGTAAGCGGTTTCAGAGCTAGAATGGCTACAGCAGGCGGAAGAGAAGTTCTTAATAGAAGAAGAGCAAAAGGTCGCCACGAAATTGCTATCACTGCAAAAGAAAGAGCTTAATAACATCCAACTCCAATGTTATTGGTCTTGGAATTTTAAATTATATAATTAAGGGACTGATTTTCAGCCCCTTTTTTAGGCGGAATGAACATGCTTCAAAAAAAATATAGATTAAAAAAATACTCTGCATTTATTGCTACATACAAAAACAATGATGCCATTTCAGATAGAAATTTATGCATATATTTTGGCAAGAAAAAAACATCTGACGATACAACAACTAAATTCGCTTTTGTTGTAAGCAAGAAGGTTCACAAACGCGCTGTTATCAGGAACAGAATTAAAAGACTTATGAGAGAAGTTATAAGAAAAAGTCTCTTAGAATCTAAATATGCTCACTTAAATAAATATATATCTATAATATTAGTAGGTAAATCATCGGCAATTGATGCATCTTATGATGACATATACGACTCAATCGACAAACTCCTTAGGACTAAAGGCTTTTAGCCTTTTATATTTAATATTTATATAATATAATATTTGTTTTTTAAATATACTAAATATACCTAATATGCTTATTTTATATATTAAGTATATACTATTTGTTAACTTTTGTAACAGAATTGTACTACATGTGTCATGAATGATTTTCAATTTGTTTTTATATAAGTAAGAAAGAAAGAAATAAGAGGATTAAAAAAATGGCATACGCTATACTAGGACAAAGAGAGACAGTTTTAACTTCAAGATTAAACTCATACCAATTGAGAGAAATGCAAGTAGACGACATCCAAAACAGTCTAGCACTTGACCAAACAGATCTTCAAAGACAATTATCAGCATCAGCAGAAGGACAAGCAAGTGAATTAGGCGATTTATATGGTGAACTTGCAGACTTAACTTCTGATAGTGAAGTAGCAAGAAACCGTATTAATGCTGAAATTAACGAAATAAAAGAATACTACACAGGTATTGAAGAAGACATAAACCAACAAGTATATGCCGTTCAAATGAAAGAAAATATCTACGATATGGAAAAAGGCAGACTTGAAACTCAAATAGAAAAAGTTAACAAAGAAATGGAAACAGTAGAAAAAGCACTTTCTGCAGGTATCGAACAAGCAACTCCAAACTACGGTGGACAATAATAAAAAATATACAAAAAGAGGAAACAAAAGTTTCCTCTTTTTTTTTGCCATATAAAACAAATATTATTATGCCATTGCTTTTCTTACTTCTTTTTTGTATATTTCAACATTTGGTTGAAGAACTTCTGGCAATGCAATATTTTCAGATGTAATATCATTATCCAATTGTCTTAAGATATTGCCAGTATATAAAGTTTCAAAGTGTTTAAATTCTATAAATTTAGCAATTGTTGTTAATGATAAATCTTTTAATTCAACAACTGAAACTGGGTGCATACTAGAATAAGCGTTAATAACTCCAGTTAAAACTGCATTAGTAACTTTTTCTTGAGGAGTTACATATACAAAAGTAAAGAAAGAATCTTTGTTATTGCTATCTAAGTCTGCTTCAGCATTATAATGCAAATAACCAGGTCCAATATTTGTATCTGTTGAAATTCTTGCTTTTAAAGATTCATTTTTTAGTTGTTTTTCCCATAATGTCGTACCCATAAATGCATCACCAAAGTACTCAACAAAATGTTTTTGATTACCATCTAATCTTGATTGAACATTAAATACAGCTTGTTGAAGTGCAATATTTTCATTAACATCTGTATTTAAAAACTCTTTTTGTGCAGCCAAAGAAGCATTAAGCATAGCGATTACATCTTCTTTTGCAACACCAACGTATGCAAGAGTAAAAATTGTTGCATCATCAAAAATAGAGAATCTGCCACCAACATCATCATGAACAAAGCCAGACAATTTTATATCACCAGCATTTACCATTCTTCTTAAGTTGCTTTTTTCCGCAGAAACATCGGTCATAGCGATAAAACGATCTGAAACATCTTGGCGTTCAAGATATTCTTGCATTACCCTTCTTGCATTTTCATATGCAACAGTTGTCTCAATAGTACCACCTGATTTTGATACAACTAAAAATTGTGTTTTATTTAAATCTAAAGAATTGATAAATCTTCTAAAACTTTCAGAATCTACTGAAGAATAAAAGTGAACATTTGATTCTTTACCAATCATTCTAATCAATGCTTCAGTTGTATGACGAGAACCACCAATCCCAAGAATAGCCAAATCAGTATATTTACCGGCTTTTGCTTTATCAGCCATATCATAAAGATCATCAATTGTTTTTAATTGATTTTCTGGTAAAACACCAATCCAATTAAGAAATTGTCCTGCTTTTCCTGCTCTTGAAGCAATTGTTTCAACTGCGTTTTTTGCATTTTCTGCATATTTTGAAAGATTTGACACATCAAGTCTTAAAGTAACATCTTTTACCATTGTTTCTGCCATGTTTAAATCCTTTTTCTTATTCTTTATACAAGAAATATTATCCAATGAAGTAAAAATATTTGCAATTAAAACCCCAAATAACAAAAAAAGGAGACAATGTTGTCTCCTTTTTTATTTGTTTTAAGAATTAAACTTCTTCAGCTTTCTTTTGTTTATTAATAACATCTTGAAGTTTAGCTATCAACTCATCACCTTTAGCTTGCATATCACTAACAATATCTTCTGCTTTTCCCTGAATTTCAGAAACAGCATCATGAGTTTTATCGCAAATTTCTTTTGATTTATCCGACAATATTTCACGAGTTTCTTCGCCAGATTGAGGAGCCAACAAAAGCCCAACAACGCCACCTACGGCAGCACCAATTGCGAAACCAACTACAAATTTACCTATAGACATTTTTATCTCCTTTTTTTACTAAATAATTTAAAACCGCTCAATATACCACTAATAAGTCCACCTGTTTTCGCTTTTGAGAAAGCAAAACAAGATGCACCCAATAATGTTGTTAAAATCTTTTTAACAAGTTCAAACTGCTTATTTGTTGCAGTAGATACATTATTTATCGTAGCTAATATACCGTTAATAGATTTCATCGCCGGTTCTATTTCTTTTTTTGTTGTTTCAGTTATTTCTTTGATATTTGCCATTGTTACAGTTGATTCTTGTAAAAATCTAACCACATAGACAGTTAAAACAATCAAAACAATTACAAATACAATAATTAATGAAAATAAAGCCCATTCAATAAGAGGTGTCATAATAATCTCCTATGCTTAATTCATTTCATAATCTACATTTTCACGTTCTTTAGCTTTTGCAAGATGTTTAGCCTTAATAGAATCATTAATTTTATTGTATTTTTGTTCTAATTTATATCGCATAACATCTATTGAAGTTAAAGCTTGACGTTTTGCCTCAAGGATTTCAGGTGTATATTTTTGCGCTATATCAGAAATAGCTTCACCAACTTCTTTTCTTGTTTCCTCACCAGATTTTGGCGCATATAAAACGCCAGCAATAACGCCACCGATTACGCCTATAAGCACACCAAGACCGAAGCTAACAGAATTATCTTCTTTTGCCATTTTGTCCTCCATTCACTTTCCTTTTATGGAAAAGATTGTAACATTTTTTTTCAATATATGCAATTATACTTTCGTTGTAGAGCACTTATTATTCCAAAAAAACGAACTCTATAAATTGAAAATTATTTATGTTTGAGTTACATTATAGTCGTCATGTAAACAAGAGGAGGCTAGTAATGGCAGAAAGAAAATTAGTTGGAACAAATGAAATGTTCAAAAAAGCATTAGCTGGCGGATATGCTATCGGTGCTTACAACGTAAACAACATGGAAATTTTACAAGGTATTGCAGAAGCGGCTGAAGAAACTCAATCCCCAATCATTCTTCAAGTTTCAGCAGGTGCAAGAAAATATGCAAACCAAACATATTTAATCAAATTAGTAGAAGCAGCATTAGCAACAACCACAGTGCCTATCGCTCTTCACTTAGACCACGGCGCAGATTTTGAAATTTGTAAAGCTTGTATTGATGGCGGTTTCTCATCTGTAATGATAGATGGTTCAAGATTCCCATTCGAAGAAAATGTTGCTTTAACAAAGAAAGTTGTTGAATACGCTCACGAAAGAGGAGTTTCAGTTGAAGCTGAACTTGGCAAATTAGCAGGTATTGAAGACGATGTTAACGTTGATGCAAAAGATGCTAAATATACAAACGTTCAAGAAGCAGTTGAATTTGTTAAACAAACAGGTTGTGACTCATTGGCAATTGCTATTGGTACTTCACATGGTGCATACAAATTTGCTGGTGAAGCAAAATTAGACTTTGAAAGATTAAAAGAAATCAAAGATGCATTAAAAGAAGCAGGATTTGGCGATTACCCAATCGTTCTTCATGGTTCTTCTTCTGTTCCTGCTGAATTTGTTGCTAAATGTAATAAATACGGTGGTAAATTACCAAACGCTCAAGGTGTTCCAGAAGATATGTTAAAATATGCTTCTCAACACGGTGTTGCTAAAATCAATATTGATACAGACTTAAGATTAGCAATGACATCAACAATCAGAGAATTCTTTATTGAACATCCTGAAAAATTTGACCCACGTGAATACATGGGACCAGGAAGAACTGCTGTTAAAGAAATGGTTAAACATAAAATGATTAATGTTCTTGGCACAGCAGGTCACGCTCAAGACTAGCAAAATTCTGTACGAGTGAAACTCGGTTATGAAAATTTTAAAATAGGGTAAAGAGATTAAATCTTTATCCTATTTTTTTTGTATAATTTTATTATAGGTATTTGAGGAAAGTATATTATGAGGTATTTTAGAGGTTCATTTTTCGTAACCATTGCTGGTTTAATATTGGCTTATTTATGGGCGGAGCACTCACATCCAAACAGTGGATTTATGGCTTTATTTATTGTCACATTTTTGTCTATTTTAGAAGTCACATTATCTTTCGACAATGCCGTAATCAATGCAATGAAACTAGAAAAAATGAATGACACTTGGCGTCACAGATTTTTAACTTGGGGTATTGCAATTGCTGTATTTGGTATGAGATTTTTATTCCCTATTTTAGTTGTTGCAGCATTTGCGAATCTAACAATAATAGATGTTGCAAAACTTGCACTATCTGATGTTGATAAATATGCTCACTATTTACATCTTGTACATGCACCATTGGTAACTTTTGGTGGTGCATTCTTACTAATGATATTTTTCTCTTATTTCTTTAATGCTGAAAAAGAACGTCATTGGATAAAAAGCTTAGAAATTCCCCTACAAAAATTAAATTGTATAAAATACATTGATGTTGTATTCGCATTATTATCATTAATGATTTTACAAAGATTTATTCCAGAAAATCAAAAAGTTGCTGTTCTTATGGCTGGATTTGTTGGCATTATTTTATATCTAGTTATAGACAGCATAAGCAATTTACTTGAAGACATTGCAGAAAAAAAAGCTGCCATTATGGGAGGAACTGCAAAACTTGGCTTTATAGGCTTCTTATATTTAGAATTAATTGATGCTTCATTCTCTCTAGATGGCGTTTTAGGTGCATTCGCAATAAGCAAAGATATTATAATAATATCAATTGGTCTTGCCATTGGCGCAATGTTTGTTCGTTCTTTAACCATTTATATGGTAGATATGAAAACATTGAAACAGTTCTTATACTTAGAACATGGTGCTCACTGGGCAATTGGATTTTTAGCAATAATTATGTTTGTTAGTACAAGACACGAAGTACCAGAAGTCATAACTGGGGGAGTTGGGCTTATCCTTGTTTTATGTGCATTTATTTCATCAATAGTTCATAACAAAAAAGAACAAAATGAAAAAATACGAGAGATTTGCGAGAACAAAAATTAAATAATAATACCTGAAAAAAGAATATGCTTTTTGATTAATTGAAAAAGTTATATTTTATTGTAAAATTAGAGTTATAGAAAAAAGAGGATTTTTTTATGAAACTAATGGAAGGAAAAAAGGGCGTTATATTTGGCGTTTCTAACACACACGGAATTGCATACGGAATAGCAAAACAGTTGTTTGAAGCTGGTGCCGAAATAGCATTTACATATGCTGGCGAAGTTATGGAAAAACGTGTTCGACCAATAGCAGAAGGAATGAATGCAAAAGTTATTATGTCCTGCGACGTAACAAAAGAAGAAGAAGTAAAAGCTGTTTTTGCTGAAATTGAAAAAGTATATGGAAAAATAGACTTTGTTGTTCACGCAGTTGCTTTTGCAAAAAGAGAAGATTTAACCGGCGAATTTATTAATACTTCAAAAGAAGGTTGGGATATCGCAATGGGCGTCAGTGCTTATTCATTAGTAACTTTAACAAGAAATGCTCAACCAATCATGAACGAAGGCGGTTCAATTCTTGCATTAACATATCTTGGTGGAGAAAAAGTTGTCCCAAGTTACAATGTAATGGGTGTTGCTAAAGCCGCGCTTGAATCATCCGCTAGATATTTAGCAGATAATATGGGCAAATATGGTGTAAGAGTTAACTGTATTTCCGCTGGCGCTGTTAAAACACTTGCAGCAAGTGGCATTGATGGATTTGGTAAAATGTTAAAAGCAGCAGTGTTAAAAGCACCACTAAAAAGAAATGTTTCTCTTGAAGATGTTGGCAAAACAGGATTATATTTACTATCCGATTTATCTTCAGGTGTAACTGGCGAAGTTATCCACGTAGACTGCGGTTGTCACTGCGTATATACATCTGCTGATGAAATGGATATGTTAACAAGATAATTATTATCTATATAAAAAGAGGAGATGCCTTTCATCTCCTCTTTTTAAATTTTTCAAATTTTATACTATCCCTTTATACACAAGACACTAAAGGATATTTTATGGAAAAAAGTTTTTTAATTATTCTTATTGTTGGTATTATTACTCTGGTTTTATTTCTTGTATATAAAACCATTTTAAAAAGTAAAAATACTATTATAGAGTCATTATCTATCATTGAAGAAAATTTAAAAAATCGTCATAAATTAACACAAAATATTCTAGTTTTTGCAAAAAAAGTTATGAGTCAAGAAAAAGAAATACTAGATAAAATAACTGAACTAAAAGCAATGGCAATGAGAGCACCATCAGGCTCTCCAGAAAAATTCAAAGCAGAATCTATGTTTGAGACGCAACTAAAAAGATTAATACAAATTATTGAAAAGCATCCCGATTTGAAATCAAATGAAATAACTATTCAAGAAATAAAATCATACAGAATATTGGAAGAAAAAATTTCTCAAACGAGAAAAATTTATAACACTACACTAACAAAACTAAAAAAAAGTATCAAAATTTTTCCTTTATCTTTATTTTCATTTTTAGCATACAAAGTAATTAATCTGGGTTGTTTTGAAGAAAATGAAGCGACTATAACCCCAGTAGATGCAAGTAAATTAATATAAATTACACAATTTGAGAATATTGATTATAGAATTCTTCAAATCCATCTTCTAGAATACTATTTCTCATATCGTGGATAAATTTTAATAAAAATCTTGTGTTATGAATAGACAAAAGAATTTGAGCATTAGATTCTCCCATTCTAAACAAGTGTCTTATATATGCACGAGAATGATTTTGGCATGCATAACAATCACACTTTTCATCCAATGGTCCAGCATCTCTTTCAAATTGTTTATTTTTTATGTTCTTTTTCCCTTCATAAGTAAAGAAAGAACCATGACGTGCATTTCTTGTTGGAAGAACACAGTCAAACATATCAACACCATATTTAACTCCGTTTAAAAGATCGATTGGAGTACCAACGCCCATTAAATAGCGAGGTTTATTATGAGGAAGCAATGGTGCCGTAAATTCGACCAAATGATTTTTTATATCTGTAGGCTCGCCAACACTAACACCACCAATAGCGTACCCAACTGCATCATATCGAGAAACTTCTTTAGCACATTTTTCACGCAAATCATCAAAAAATGCACCTTGACAAATTGGGAATAATGCTTGGTCTTCTCTTGTATGCGCTTTAAAACATCTTTCTAGCCAACGATGTGTTCTATCCATTGCCTTTACTGCTTCTTTATGAGTACAAGGGTAAGGAGCACATTGGTCAAAAGCCATAGCAATATCTGGCCCCAAATCCTGTTGTATTTCCATGGAAATTTCAGGATTAATATAGTATTCATCACCAGTTTTAGGGTCTTTAAACTTTACTCCATCTTCTGTAATATTATTCAAATGTGCCAAACTAAACACCTGAAAACCACCAGAATCAGTCAATATCGGTTTGTCCCAATTCATCCATTTATGAAGACCACCAAATTCTTTTATTAATTTATTCCCTGGTCTTAAAAACAAATGAAAAGAATTAGACAAAATAATTTGTGCCTTAGTTTCTTTCAAATGATGCATTGTGAGCATTTTTACCGCACTATGAGTACCGACAGGCATAAAAATCGGGGTTTCTATGTCACCATGTGGAGTATGAAGAATTCCGGCTCTTGCCTTTGTTTTTTTATCTTCTTTTAAAAGTTCAAACGAAAAATACTTATTTTGCATCCATTATCACTTCCAACATTGTATTCCAATTTGGACAAAGTTCTTCCTCTTTGAAGTATATCGCAATTTCTCTTTCAGCACTTTCTGGGCTATCAGAACCATGAATTATATTGTATTCTTGACAAATAGCATATTCAAATCGGATTGTACCTGCTTCTGCATTTTCAGGTTTTGTTGCCCCCATCATTCTTCTTGATTCTGCAATTACATTTGGACCTTGAACAACCATCGCAACGATTGGACCTGACGTTAAATATTTAATTAATCGTGGATAAAAAGGTTTTCCTTCGTGTTCTGCATAATGGCTTGCCGCCATTTCAGTTGTAGGAATAAGAAGTTTTAATCCAATAATTTTATAGCCCTTTTCTTCAAATCTGGTAATGATTTTCCCAATAAGATTTCTTTTAACACCATCTGGTTTAATTGCTACAAATGTTCTTTCTGCCATTTTCTATCTCCATCCAACTGTCTAGAACTCTTATTATTACAGCATAAAATTCTTTTTTTTTCAATAAAATACATTGTTGTTCTTTTATTTCTATTTGGCTATAATATTAGCAATAAGGTAGTTTTAGAATTATGAGCAAGCAAGAAATATTAAAATATATAGCAAATAAAGAATATCAAAAAGCAAATGAACTTATTGATGCATATTTGAAAGAAGACCCTAGCAACTTAGAAATAAAAAAATTAGCAGGGTTATGTCGAATAAATTTATCAGATACTGATGGGGCGCAAAAAATATTTGAAGAAATGATTAAGACAGATACAGCAGATGCACTGTCCACATATTATTTGTCGACCATTTATATAAATCAAAAAAACTACAGCGAAGCAGAAAATCTTTTGAATAAAGTTATTGAACTTCGAATTGATTATATTGACGCATATAAAAGTCTTTGTGCCTGTTACATAAAACAGAAAAAATACAAAGATGTTTATTCTCTTGAAGAAAAAATGATAGAACTAGCATCTGATGACCCACAAGTTTATGATATTCTTGCGACTGCTGCTCTAGAAGATTATAACGTGGATTTTGCTAAGAAAAATCTTACTAAAGCAATTGAACTTGCACCAGAAAATGCTTCTTTTTATAACAAAATGGGACTTGCATATTTTACAAATAATCAAATTGACAAGGCCATAACTTTTTATGAAAAAGCATTATCAATAGACGATAAAAATGCTTCAGCATATTACAATATTGGTATTGCACATTTTGCTTTTGAAAATTTCCAAATAGCGTATGATATGCTAAAAAAATCGTATGCGCTTGAAGAAAAAGAATCTTGTCTTAATGCATTTGCAATTGCAGCATTAAAATCAGAAAACTATTCAGATGCCGTAACTTTGTATAAAAAATTAGTTAAACTTCAACCTGAAAAAGAAAATTTCAAATACAATCTTGCTTGTGCATATGATGGATTAGGACAATTTGATGATGCAGTAAAAATCATTGAACAATTATTAACATTCAACTTGAGTTCCATCCAATTAAAAATGCATCTTGCTTCCCTATATTCAAGATTAAATAGAGTTGAAACAGCAAAAATAATATATTCAGATATTATTTCTTCTGGCATTGTAAAAATAGAAGTTTTATATGAATATGCAATGCTTTGTGCGAAATCAAATGAAACAGATAAAGCAGTTGAAATACTAAAAAAGATAATTGCAAAACATCCAGATTTTGCAAAAGCATACAAAGATTTAGGCATAATTGCACTAAGCAGAAGATTGTTTGATGAAGCTGCTAAATGGTTTGAAAAAGCATACCAAGCCGCTCCTGATAATATTTATATAGCATACGAATATGGAAACTTTTTCCATATGACAGAAAACCTAGAAAAAGCAAAAGAAATCTTTGACAAACTTCTAGAAACCGAAAAACTTCCAGTATACATACTTCTTGGAATAGCAAAAAACTACATAACAATGAATGTTATTAATAAAGCAAAAGAAATTTTAATAAGAGCAATACAAGAAGAGCCTAAGAATGTAGAAGTATTGTATAATCTTGCACAAATATATAATCTTGAAAAGAATTATTCAAATGCGCAACAACTTCTTGAAGATGCCTATACACTTGCACCAACACCAGAAATTTCAAATTTACTAGCAAATGTATATTTAGAACTTGGATTATATAATGAAGCATACGCTTTATTTAACATTATTAATTTATCACTTCCCAATAACATAAATACACTTATGAATCTTGCAAAATGCAAGTATGCTCAAAAAGATTTTGAAACAGCAAAAAAACATTTAGACACACTATTGAACATTTTACCTGAATATGAAGAAGCACAAGAACTAGCACAAAAAATAGAAGCAGAGGCAAAATGAAAAGAAAAAATTTTATAGTAGAAATGTTTAAATTTTTATGGAGCAAAAAAGCATACTGGATTGTTCCTGTAATTCTTTTTCTGATAATTTTAATCTTCTTGATTATGGTTGGCACATCACCTGTTTCACCATTCATATACACAGTAATATAGGTATAAAATGAAAATAAAGAAAAATATAAGAGTAGCCATAATGTGTAGCATAATGCCAATTGCAATTGCATTTTTACTATACAAGTATTCGTATAAAGATATAGCAACTTATGTGCTATTTTCATTTTTCACAATTGCATTATTGAGCATTATAATTCCGCCAATTGGTTTTTACATATACAAACAAAGCAGTAAAATTGGTAAAATTATTGGAAAATATGTTGCTATTGTTGCCCTATTTTTTGTATACATTTGTACAGTCTTGCCAACAGGAATATTAATGAAAATAGTAAAACGTGACAGACTTAGATTAAAAATGCCAACAGTAGAAAGTTATTGGCAAAAATACGAAAATAAAAACAGTGATTACGAATACCAATTTTAGGTGAAAAATGACATATTTATTAGGAATAAGCGCATATTACCACGATAGTGCAGCCGTAATAATCAAGGACGGTGAAATTATTGCAGCAGCACAAGAAGAACGTTTTACAAGAATTAAGCAAGATAGCGAGTTTCCTATAAATGCAGTTAATTATTGTTTAAAAGAAGCGAACATAATACCTGAAGATATAGATGGTGTAGTTTATTATGAAAAACCTTTCGTTAAATTTGAACGTATATTAGAAACAGCAATGGCATATGCTCCTTTTAGCCTAAAAAGTTTTATAAACGCAATGCCTGTATGGTTGAATAAAAAATTATTTATTCCTCGTGAAATAGATAAAAATTTTGACAAAAGGCTAAAATGTCCGATTTATTTCACCACACACCACGAATCCCATTGTGCAAGCGCATTTTATCCGTCACCATTTGAAGAAGCTGCTATTCTTTGTTTGGATGGAGTTGGAGAATGGGATACAACAACTTGGGCAATAGGAAAAGGGAATAAAATAGAAATAAAAGAAAAAATAGAATTTCCTCACTCATTAGGACTTTTATATAGTGCTTTTACAGGCTTTTTAGGGTTCAAAGTAAACTCTGGCGAATATAAAGTAATGGGACTTGCGCCATATGGAGAACCAATATACAAAGATTTAATTTTAGAAAAACTCGTTGATGTAAAAGAAGATGGTTCTTTTTGGTTAAATCAAGATTATTTTGGTTATTGTACAACGGATTATATGTTTAATAAAAAATTTGAAGAGCTTTTTAATAGAGCAGCAAGAAAACCAGAAACCGCTTTAAGCCAAAACGACATGGATATTGCCGCTAGTTTACAGGTAGTTACAGAAGAAATCATATTAAAACTTGCAAACTATGTGCACTTAAAAACAGGTTTAAAAAATCTTTGTCTTGCGGGTGGTTGTGCATTAAATTGTGTTTCAAATGGAAATCTATTAGAAAAAAGTCCATTTGAGAATATATGGGTTCAACCTGCTGCTGGTGATGCAGGTGGAGCATTGGGTGCAGCACTAACAATTTACTATAATGCATTCGACAATCATAGATTTGTTAATGAAAAAGACTCACAAAAAGGAAGCCTACTTGGTCCTAAATACAATGATGAAGAAATAATTACCACACTAAATAAATTTAATGCAAAATATACAAAATATGAAAAGGAAGAAGATGTTTGCAAAATAATTGCAAGATACATTGCCGATGGAAAAAGCATAGGACATTTTGCAGGGCGAATGGAATATGGACCTAGAGCACTTGGGAACAGAAGTATTTTAGCAGACTCAAGAAATAGAGAAATGCAAAAGAATTTAAATCTTGCAATTAAAAAAAGAGAATCATTTAGACCTTTTGCTCCAAGTTGTCTTGAAGAAGATGTTGAAAAATTCTTTGATATAAAAAAAGGAAAAAACTCACCATATATGCTTTTAACAAGACCCATTTCCAATAACATCAAAACAGAACTTACAGAAGAAGAAAAAAATTATAAAGGCATTGATAAACTAAAAGCATACCGTTCAACACTTCCTGCAATCACACACGTGAACTATTCGGCACGTATTCAAACTGTTTCAAAGGATGTTAACCCACGTTATTGGAACATAATCAACGAATTTAAACGTTTAACTGATTGCTCTGTTATTGTTAATACTTCATTTAACATAAGAGGGGAACCTATAGTTAATACTCCTGAAAATGCTTACAAATGTTTTATGTTCACAGACTTGGATGTTCTTGTTCTTGAAAATTATATTCTTTTAAAAGAAGACCAAGATAAAATCGACGGAATTGAGCAATATCAATCACAATTTAAACTCGATTAATTAAATAATAAATATATACTTTATTATCATTTTATGAACAAAACCTCTATTTTTATTGAGAAAAACGTTTAGTTTTACTACAATATAACTAATATATTGTAGATTTGGGGATATTTATGCAAGATAAAAATTTCATATTAATAGATGGTCACGCACTAGCATACCGATACTTTTTTGCGCTTGAACGAACAGGAATGAAAACCAGTGATAATCAACCAACATGGGCTGTTTTCGGTTTCTTTAAAGCGCTTTTTGACTTACTACAAAATAAAGAAATAAAACCAGACGCTATCGCTGTTACATTTGATGTTTCTCGCCATACATATAGAACAGAAATATATTCTGAATACAAGGCAAATAGAGAAAGCATGCCAGATGCATTAAAAAGCCAATTAGAGTTAATAGTTGAAGGACTACACGCACTAAATATTCCTATTTATACAAAAGAAGGGTACGAAGCAGATGATGTTATTGGAACAATAGCAACAAAAGCTAAACAAAACAGGCATAAAACATATATTCTAACAGGCGATAGAGATTCTTTCCAACTTGTAGATAGAGAAGGATTTATAACTGTTATTGTCCCTTCAAAAGGTGAATTAATAACTTACGATTGGTACAAAGTATTTGACAAAATGGGTGTTTATCCATATCAAATAACAGACTATAAAGGTCTTTCTGGTGATACTTCTGATAATATTCCAGGTATTAAAGGCATTGGTGATAAAACTGCCTGCAAACTTCTTTCCAGATTTGATAAACTTGAACAAATCTATGAAAGACTTAACGAAGTTACAGAAAAAGCATTACACAAAAAACTAGAAGAAGGAAAAGAAATTGCGATTCTAAGCAAAGAACTTGCTACTATCCAAAAAGACTTAGACGTAGATTATGACTTTAATTGTGCCAAACTAGAAATGCCAAACTATGATGCGGTTATAGAATTTTTCAAGAAAAATCAATTTTATAATTTTCTCAAAAATTCAGACACTATATTAAAACCATTTAAAATTGGTGTTTCAGAAGCAAAAGTTGCACCGGATTGTGCAAATATAGAAAAAACAACTGCCCCACAACAAGGACAACTACAATTAGGTCTTGGTATTAGCGACATGCTTATTTCTTCATCGCACAAAGAATATAACCACGAAAAAAATATTGTTGATACTGAAAAAAAACTTGATAATCTAATAAGCGAACTTCGTAAACATACACTTTTTTCTATTGATGTTGAAACAACAGGAATTAATCCTTTTGAATGCGATTTAGTTGGCATTTCCATTGCAGTATGTGCTCAAATTGGTGCAAAAAATGGTAGAGTAAAAATAGATAATTCTCAAAATGATGTTATAAAATCATATTATATTCCTGTTTTCCACCAATTTGGACAACAACTCGATTTGGAAATTATTAGAGAAAAACTTGCCCCAATTATAGTAGATGAAGCAATAGCAAAGACATTACAAAATGCAAAATTTGATTATCACGTATTAAATCATCACAACATGCCTGTGAAAAATATAATCTTTGACACAATGCTTGCAAGTTACGTTAAAGATTCATCTTCAAAACACGGATTAAAACAACAAGCAAGCAATTATCTTGACTATATCATGGTTGAATATGAAGAACTTCTAAAAAATAATTCTTCTTCACTAACAATAGAGACAGTACCAATAGAAGAAGCCGCTTCATACGCTTGTGATGATGCATTTGCGACACTTCTTTTAACAAAATATTGGCAAGAAAATTTAGAAGAAAAAGAACTTGATATTTTGTATGACATAGAAACTCCTTTATGTCTTGTTCTTGCAAAAATGGAAGAAAATGGCGCACATATTGATACTGCTTGCTTAAGTGGAATAGAAAAAGAAATAAATGAAAAACTTGATATTATTGAAAATAAAATCTATGAACAAGCAGGTGAAAGATTTAATATCAATTCTCCAAAACAAGTTGGAGATATTCTCTTTGGGAAAATGAATCTTAAAGCAAAGGGAATGAAGTCTAAAACAGGCTTTTCAACAAGCGCAAAAGTTCTTGAAACACTCGCAGAAGATAATCAAATTGCTAAAGATATATTAGAGCAAAGACACTTAGCAAAATTAAAAAGCACCTATGTCGATACTCTGCCAGAACTTATTAGCCCATCAGATAGAAGAATACACACAAGTTTTAACCAAACAATAACAACAACAGGAAGATTGTCATCTTCTAATCCAAATTTACAAAATATTCCAACAAGAACAAAACTTGGCAACAGAATAAGAGGTGCATTTACACCAGAAAACCCTGATAATTTAATAATTTCAGCAGACTATTCACAAATAGAATTAAGATTACTTGCACATATTTCTCGTGATGATAATTTAATAGAAGCATTTTGCGAAGATGAAGATGTACACGCATCAACTGCGAGTAAGGTTTTTGACGTTCCAATGGAAGAAGTTACAAAAGAAATGCGCTCGAAAGCAAAAGCCGTTAACTTTGGTATAGTATACGGTCAATCTCGTTATGGGCTTGCTTCAAGTCTTGGTATTTCTCCTTTTGAAGCACAAGAATTCATTGATAGATATTTTGCAACTTATCCTGATATTAAAAAATATATGGAAGATACAAAAAGTTTTGCAATGTCTCATGGATATGTTGAAACAATATATGGCAGAAAACGTTATCTTGCTTCTGGACTAATGAGCACAAATGCAAAAATTCAAGAGGCCGCAATAAGAGCAGCAATTAATGCACCTATTCAGGGAACTGCCGCTGACGTGATGAAACTTGCAATGATTAGGCTTCAAAATGACTTTGACAAAAATAACATTAAATCAAAAATAATCATCCAAGTGCATGATGAACTTGTAATAGAAACAGTTGATACTGAAGTAGAGCAGGTATCTTCTATGGTACAAAAAGCAATGGAACTTGATCAACCATTCTTAGTACCACTAAAAATAGACATATATAAAGGTAAGTCTTGGATGGAAATATAATGAGGAAACTTTTTATATTATTATCAATTCTCTGTTTCACAACAGCACAGTCAGCGTTCTCTAATACTGTGCCTACTAACCTGCCAGTAAAACCTCCATCTATTGCGAGTGACTTTACTCAAACATATAAAACTTCATCAGAAAACCTTTTATATCTGCTTTTGTCAGCAATTAATGAACATAATTATTCAATAGAAGAAATACAATTTAAAACAGGAAGTGTGCTTTTTAGGGCATACTCTAAAGAATTTTTAGCATCTGTATGCACTAAAGATGGCTATAGTTCTTTTATAAAAATTGTCCCAGCAGATAATAAATATAACTTTTCTCCCCTACTTATTGAAAAATTGCAAAACTATATAGAATCAAATACCGATACTATTTTTCAAAAAGTTCTATAATTAACATTTGTTAACAACTTCATATATAAAATCAATTATTACTTCCGAAAATTTTTAATAAATATGTAAGTAAGAAATTTTAATTCGGAGTGAAAAGATGACAATTCAACGTGTAAGTGTACAAAACACTGCCGCATTTTCGGCAACAAAAAAACAGATGAAAGAAAAAATGAAAGGAACAAAAAGTGCACTATTAGCAGGTTCTTTAGCTTCTAGTGTAAGTATTCCTCTCAGTTTAGTAAGCGTAGGTGGGATAACAAAAATTCCTAAATCAATGACCCCTGAAGAAATAAAAGCAATGAACAATGCTGCTGATAATATTTTAAAAATGACAAAATTGGCAGATAAAGGTGTAAAAATTAACCATGTAAAATGGGGCGGACTTAATTTAACAGGATTACCAGATTCAGTACACGATTTACTCAATGCATATTCTGGTATTGCACACGGAAAAAATGCAGCCTTTTCTACTAAAGAAATTAAAAATGTATTAGGCGAAATAATGCACGAAAAAAACTCTATTTTGGTCAACCGCGAAAAACTTCCAAATGCCATTTTCCACGAAATCGGACATGCATTTAATTATAATAATTCAAAATTCTGGAGAGCAATGCAAGGTATGCGTATTCCTGCATTAATATTGGCAACAGGAATGATGATATATTCCGCTATAAGCAAAAAATCAGAAGCCAAAGATGGCAAAGAACTCACTAAAACACAAAAAGCCAATAATTTTGTAAGAGAAAATTCGGGATTACTATCCACTCTTTCATTTGCACCAGTTGTTCTAGAAGAAACAATGGCTTCTATAAGAGGTTGCAAATGGGCAAATTCTAATTTACCCAAAGAATTAGCAAAAAAGGTAGCAAAAACAAACGCATTTGGCGCACTTTCATATATAGCAGCCGCCATTGGCGTTGGCTTAGCAGCATTCGCTGCAACCAAAGTCAAAGACAAAATTGTTGAAAAAAACAAACAAAAGCAATTAGATAAATTAAATGCTACTGTTTAGGTATATGTATTGCTTTGTTATCTAGTGCAAACAAACTTTCAAGTATTCCTTCAGAATATGTAGGATGAGCAAATATTGTCGCACTAACATTTTTCGGCGAAAGTTTATTTTGCATTGAAATTGCCATTTGTTGAACAAGAGCACTAGCTTCTTCTGAAATAATATGCACACCTAAAATTTCATTATTAGTAGCAAGAATTTTTATAAATCCTTCTATCTTATCCTCTGCATATGCTTTGCCTAACGCAGAAATAGGGAAGAAGGATTTTTTATATTCAAGCCCCTCTTGCATTAGCTGTTGTTCTGTTTTCCCAACAGATGCTATTTCAGGCGTACCATATATTACAGATGGCACTACATTTTTATCAAATTTATGATTTTTACCCGATACAATGTAATCTATAACATTTTCTGCTTGCTTTGATGCAGCATGCGCAAGCATAGAAACTCCATTTACATCACCAATTGCAAATATATTATCTATATTTGTCCTAAAATTATCATCAACTTCAATAAATCTTTCTATTTTTAGATTTTTTGATAATTCGCCAAAATCAGTTTCTATTCTTCTTCCCGCCCCCAATAAAATACAATCTACTTCAACTATTTTTCCATTTGATAAATAAATTGTTTTTCCATCAATTTTTTCTATTGTAGTAGATGTATAAAAATCAATTCTGCTTTTCTTAAATAATCTTACAAGTCTGTCTGAAATATCAATATCAGCGGGCGGAACAAGTTTATCCATCATTTCAACGACAGTAACTTTAACATTAAAAGAACTTAAAATTCGTGCCCATTCAACGCCAATTGCGCCAGAGCCAACAATTAACACGCTTGTCGGTAATTTTTCAATATTTAATATTTCATCTGAGGTCAATATAAATTCTTTATCATAATTGCCG
The DNA here is from genome assembly GCA_017403285.1 of bacterium. GTDB lineage: Bacteria > Cyanobacteriota > Vampirovibrionia > Gastranaerophilales > Gastranaerophilaceae > Avigastranaerophilus. Next base: position 28,617 of record JAFQOI010000150.1, on the reverse strand, counting down.
TTAAAGTTTATTAAATTTGGTTTTGAACCTGAAGCAATTATAATGTTTTTTACTTCATAGTTGTTTTCTGCACATTTAATATTATGCGCATCAATAATTTCTGCTTTACCCTCGATGACTGTTATTTCATTGCTTTTTATAAGCGCCATTAAAGATTTTCTTATTTTTTCAGAAACTGTTTTTTGGCGTTCCCAAACCTTTTCAAAATTAAAATTTATATTTTCTGCCTCAATTCCATATTTAGACGCATTTTTTAATTCTTTATACATCTCAGCACAATGCAAAATAGTTTTTGTGGGAATGCATCCTCTGTTTAAACAAGTACCACCAACAAAATTTTTCTCAAATAAAACAACATTAAGCCCTAATTGGCTTGCTCTTATTGCTGCGGTATATCCCGCTGGACCTGCACCTATAATTCCTATATCAAACATGACTTTCCCCAAATTAACTACATAAATATTCTAGTTAATTTGTTTTTTTTTCTCAATAAATTAAAATTCTAATCACAATTACCAAATCTCGAAAATCACTCTATTATTGCCTTTTAAGGATTATTCATTTTGATTTTTTAAGAAATGTTACAAAAAACCAAAAAAAATTAAACCTTTTACTAAAGTTGCAAATTCATGTTGCCGATAAGTAAAGAGTAAGGTTAAGTTATTAATTTTTAATTTAAAAGTAGTTGTTCTTAAAGGATTCCCTGTTATGAAATTTATGAGTAAAGTACTTGTGCTTTTTAGCGCATTAATTTTGTTTGGTTTTGCAAATACAGCAGTTGCTGCAGATTTCTCTGCTAATACAAAACAACCTGTTTTAGTAAGCGCATTAAATAAATTAGAAGCAATGAATAAAACTCAAGTTATCAACGTTATCAAAGGTAACAATTCAACAGGTAAACCTATTAAATTAATGTTCAGAAATATGGCTGCAATGGGTTATGGCACTTGTGAAGCTGTAACAGCAAAAACAGCAGACGGCAGATTAGTTATCATAATCAGCGCAGATTATAAAAATGCTCCAGTTGAAGCAGTTGCTTGCTTAATCGCTCACGAAAGCGTTCACCATGAAAATACTAAAACTTACGAAGAAGAAGTTAAAGCTTGGACAACTGAAGTTCAAACTTGGGTAGCATTCACAAACGTTAATCCTTCTTTAAAAAGCAACTCTTCTAAATTGGTAAAAAGATTAAACTACTTATCAAAATTATATACTAAAGATGGCAACCAATCTACATCAATCGCTAACCTTATCGCTAATCAACCAGCATATGCTTCATTAAAAAGATCATAATTTATATACTACTTAATTTCATAACACAACCTTTACAATTGAATTCAACAAGGAACTCCTTGTTGAATTCGTCTATTAGACGGTAAGGTTCTTTGTATTTGTTTATTTTGCCTTGTTTTGGACACAACCCTAATTGATTTTTTATACAATATTTTGAAGTCATTAATGTTTTACCATCAAATGACGTTTGCGCCTCAAAAGCAGGTTCTTTCACTATTGAACCATGTTTTTCATAAAACAACTTTGCTTTATCATTAAAAATATTCGCTCTATAATCAAGTTCTTTTATAGGATATTCTTCATCTGAAAATGGAGGTTTTCTAAAATTATATTTGTAATTTTTACGTCTTATTCTATTTAATTGTTCCACCAAATATCGTCTTATTTCATTGATTTGTGCAACTTTTATAAATGGTACATTATTTATATCTATATCCGAGTGAACAACTTCAAAAATAGTATTTCCCATTTTCGCGAGTTGAACTTTAATTGTTTCTAATGATTTTGCATCATTTAATGCTTTTTCAAAATTCTTTTCTGAAAGATACACACTACTATTATTTTCTTCATCAGTTAATATAAATAAATAACCAAATTTTAACTCTTTAACCTTTACATTAACAGGAATTTTACGTTTCATTTCCGAAGTTTTAAACTTGTCTTCAAATTCTTTATCAAAATTTCTATATATTTTAGAGCCTTCTTTTATTCCTTTAATTTCCTGAGGGAAAACTTTTTTCCCTTCTGTCTTATTTATATTTGTCCCTTTCAAAGTTTTAAATTCATCAAAAAAGCAGATGCCATCACCATTATTTAAGATATCTGTATTCAGCATAAAATGGTCTTTTCTTACATTTTGGACTATACCGATATACTCACCTAATGAATTATTATAATTTATTGTTGCAACATTTTTCTTTTCACCAGTAATATTAAAATCAGTAAATCCCCTATTGAAAGACTTATACAAATCAGGCTCAAAATCAATATAACTTTTACCTTGAGATGAACGTTTTAATCCATAATTATCCAAAATCTTGTCAATGGCATTTCTATAAAAAGCTGTTGTATTTGCAACATAAGATAAATTTTTGAGTCTTCCTTCTATTTTAAAAGATGTAATCCCAGACAAAATTAAGTTTTCTAAATGTTCTGAAAGGTTTAAATCTTTCAAGCTTAAAAGGTACTTATTTCTGATAATAAAATTACCATCCGCATCTTGAAGAGAATATTTTTTTCGACAAGGTTGAGCACACGCACCACGATTTGCACTTCTTGCCCCAATAGAACGACTTAAATAGCATTGACCGCTATAAGAAACACACAATGCGCCATGAATAAAACATTCTAATTGTATGGTGGATTTTTGAGAAATATTTTTAATTTCATCTAAAGATATTTCTCTAGGCAAAATAACTCTTTGAAATCCCATCTTTTCTAAAAATTTAATTTTTTCTAATGTTTCATTATGACACTGAGTACTTGCAATTATTGGAATTGGAGGCAATTTACACTCTAATATTCCCATATCTTGAATTATTATGCCATCCGCTTTGATAAAATAGAGTTTCCAAAGTAATTTTTCTATATCTCTCAACTCTTCATTTTTTAATATAGTATTAACCGTAATATAAACTTTCACTCTATATTTATGGGCATATTCAACAACCTCAACAATATCCTCGAGAGAATTACCGGCTTGAAATCTAGCACCATATTTAGAAAAGCCCATATAAACAGCATCCGCACCAGCATTTATAGCGGCGATAGCAACAATTTTATTATTGGCAGGCACTAAAAGTTCAAATTCTGAAGCCTGACATTTTATTTTTAAGTCCCTGTTTGATTTCAAGAGCATCTACCCCTAATCTGCTTAATGCTTTCATTGCAAGAGAATCACCTTGATTACATATAGCCAGCAATAGGTCATCTGCGGTTGTTTTTGTTTTATTTTTAGATTTTGCAATATTCCAAGCATCTTCTAAAATTAATTTCGCCCTTTGACTAAATGTAATTTCATTTGAAGTATAATCATATCCGATACCGATAAGTTCTTCAACAACTGTTCTTGCATCTTTAACAATTACACCTAAATCCCTTAATACTTCTGCTGCAACACTGTTAGACTCCAACACTATTCCCAAAAGAATTAATTCACTACCCACTACATTATTTCCAATTCTTCTTGCTTCTTGTTTTGCAAGTCTCATAATAAACAATGTCTCATTCTTTTGTTTTTCAATTGGTTGCAACATTTTTTCCTCAAGCAAATTTTCATTTACATTGAGTTCTTTTAATATATTATATGCAATGCCTTTCTTAGATTTTAAAAGGCCTAAAATTATATGCTCAGGCATAATTGAAGCGTTTCCTGATTCTCTTACGACATCAAAAGCGCTCATAAGTGCTGTCAAAGCATTTGGGGTAAATATAATTTGTTTATCGCCAAATTCTGCTTGTCTTGACGAAATTTCTTTTAATTTTTCTGAAAAACTAGTTGCTGTTACGCCAAATTCTGACAATATTCTAACAACATCTGATTCTTCATCTTCAAGTATAGACTGCATTATCTGCTCTGTTCCCAAAATTTCATAATTAGATGTTGATAATTTTGCAATAGCTCTATCAAAAATTCTTGCAGAATCGGCACTTTTTATTAAAGAAATTATTGAATCATTTTTATCATTTTTTCTTCTTTTTTCAATGATTTCAGGGTGTTTTGCTTTCTTTTGTTTATTTGATGAAAGCACACTATAAAACATTGCCTTCATTGCATCGACATCTACACCTTCTTCTTTCAATACTTTTGAAAGTTCGAGTTTTGGCGACTCCCATATAGCCAAAAACAAATGTTCCGCCTTTACATAGGAATTTCCTAGCATTTTAGCAATTTCAAGTGTTCTAACAAAAACATCCTTTGAAGAATCAGAAAAAACAACAAATTCAACTGGTTTAACAACTGCTCTTTTGTTTAAAATTATTTCTATTTCATTTCTTAAATCTTCTATTTGTATTTTATAAATAGAAAAAGTCTTAACAATTATACTGTTTGAGTCATTTAACAATGCTAATAAAAGATGTTCTGGATAAATTTTTTCATGGTTATATTCTATTGCATATATCTGTGCTGATTTAACCGCATCTATAGCCTTTTCGGTAAACTTTTCAAACAAAATTGTATATCCTCTAAAATATTAGTATAAAAGTATTCTACCACATAAGCCAATATTTGTAATCCACTTCTATACAATCTTTTCATTTATTGCTTTTATTGCGGCTTGATATCTATCATCAACATCAAGTTTGTGTAATATATTTGCAACATGTGCTTTTATCGTATGCCTTGAAACACACAATTCTTTGGCTATTTTTAAATTATTTTTTCCCTCTACTATGTACTTTAAAACCTCAAGTTGTCTTGATGTTAATTTAGTATTACTTTTACCATTCAAACGATTTAGCCCTGTTTGTTTTGTATTAGTAATCGCCTTAACACTTCTATGAACACTTGCGCTTATATTTGATTTTCCATTAAAAAACTGAATAATATCAGATTTTTTTAGAACTAAAACAATTTCTTCATCATCGACAAAATACAAATTATCAGCCATAACAAATTAACCCTCCATATTACATAATTATGCAATGTGCTCAATCGTATTATGGCATTGTATGAATAAAAATAAACTAACGTATTTTCATTTTAATTATATTTCTAAAGATTTTTCATTTAACGGCTGAGTTATCATAATACCCTCGCCACCAATTATATTAGCTTGTTTTCCATCTAAATAAAGATAAATTTTCTTTCCTTTTGTATTATTTACGGCAGTTTTAATAAGCTGCATCATTCTTGAATAAATACTATCTGTTCCACCGCCATATTGGAAATCACCACTAAAATTAATAATTATCTTATTTCCCGTTTGTTTAATTGACAACAATTTTGTTGTTTTAGGAATTTCAGTATAAGTACCTTGTGCTTTTTCAATAACATTTGGACCTTTTAAAAGTTCATTTATAATATATTCAAATTTATCTTGATTTTCAGGAACTTCTCTTTGAACTCTTTTATAAATTCCATGGTCATTTGAATCAAGAGCAAGAAAATAAATATCAACAACTTCTTTTTTAGCACTATTTTGATTGTTTTGAACAACTTGCACAGGTTTTTTAACACGTTCTTCTTTATTAGTTTTATTTTTTTTATTAAACTCAAACTTTGGAATGCCATCAAATGATGCCAATGTTTTTTCAATAGAAGCACCATATTTTTCTTTAATAAAGAAAAATGACAAGACCAATAAAATTAATATTACTATTTTTGAAAAATTACTCATCTCTCACCAAAATAATTATATCATATTAAGAGTTTTTTGGGCTGAATAAACTCAATGTCTGAATATGCTAACGCAATAGGCGCACCATCGCTTGTTAAAATAACATTTTCTTTTGCGTTATGCATATTTTTTATTTTGTTACCATTTTTAACCTTATCAATTTCTTTTTCTGAAATTTCAATAAATTGTATTGGTAATATATCTTGTGGCATAATTAGACTTTTTTCAATATCCATTTTTGTCATATCTTCGTCTAATATAATTGAATTTTCTATACCCATAGATGCCGATTTTGTTCTCAATAATTCATACATAACAGCACCTGAACCTAAAGCCTGTCCAATATCATTAATTATCGTTCTAATATATGTTCCTTTTGAACAAGCGATATCAAGTTTAAGGATTTGTCTATCATAATCAAAATCAACAATCTCATTTTTATAAATATTTATCTCTCGTTTTGGAATATCATCAGGTATTTTACCTTGTCTTGCAAGTTCATATAGCCTTTTCCCATTATAATGAACAGCAGAAAATGCTGGTGGCACTTGATGAGTAAGCCCTCTAAATGTGGGAAGAACTTTTTCTATATCAGAAAGTTCCAGTTTTTTCGCCCCAGTATCCTTAACATCACCTTCAATATCAAAAGTATCTGATATTTTACCCAAATACAACCCTGCAATATATTCTTTATCCTCACTCAAATAATCAATAAGCTTAGTTGCTTTTCCAATAGCAATTGGGAGAACACCAGAAGCAAGTGGGTCTAACGTTCCAGCATGCCCTATTTGCTTGATCCCAGTTATTCTTCGCAAAATAGAAATAACTTTATGTGAAGTTATTCCAGATGGCTTATTAACATTTAAGAAACCGAACATGTCAGTTAAATCTCACCTTTTGATATTTTATCAATAAGTTGAGAAACATTGGCACCTCTTTCAAGAGAATCATCGGGAATAAATCTCAACTCAGGAGTAAGTCTTAACCTAACTCGTTTTCCAACTTCATATCTAATTTTTGGTGTATTATCAGTAATTGCTTTTATTGTTTGTTCTTTTTCACTATCTGGAGCAAAAACAGAATAATATACTTTTGCGTATGAATTATCATGTGACATCTCAATATCAGTAATTGAAACAACCCCATGTATTCTTGAATCTTGAAGTTCTTTTTGAATAATATCTGAAATTTCTTTCATTAATGTTTTTCTTACACGTTCATTTCTTAAAGACATAATTTCCGCCTAAACTAATACTTGTCTTTCTACTTCTTCAGTAGTTGTAACTTTGATAATATCACCTTCTTGAAGGTCATTAAATTTATCAAAAGATATACCACATTCAAAACCAGTTGCAACTTCTTTAACGTCATCTTTAAATCTCTTCAATTGGTCAATTTGACCTTTAAAGATTTCTTCGCCTTTACGAACAACAACTGCTGTTTTATTTCTGATAATCTTACCTTCAGTTACATAACAACCAGCAATTCTAGTAGTTTTACCAACAGTGAATATCTGTCTAACTTCTGCCTGTCCAAGGAATACTTCTTTAATTTCAGGTTTTAACAAGTTCAACATTGTCTGTTCTAAATCTTCTAATACTTGATAAATTATGTTGTATTTTTTAATTTTAACACCTTGTTTTTCAGCCGCCATTTGAGCATTTAAGTCTTCTTTTACTGTAAAACCTAGGATAATAGCATTACTTGCGCTTGCAAGCATAACATCTGCTTCAGAGATATCACCTACGCCAACGTGAACAATTTTAGTAATAATTTCTTTTGATTCAAGTTGAGAAACACCTTGAGAAACCGCTTCAGCAGAACCATGAGTATTTGCCTTGATAATTAAGTTTAATCTCTTAATATTATCCTCTGTATCACCAACTTGGTCATTTCTAATATGAGCAGGTTTCATACTATCAAGTTTAGTATTTCTTTCCTTTTCTTTTCTTTCTTGAGAAATAGCTCTCATAACTTTTTCATTTTCAACAGCTTCAAAAGTATCTCCGGCTTGAGGAACTTCGGTTAAACCAAGTATCTCAACAGGAGTAGAAGGACCTGCTTCTTTAATTCTTTCACCAGAGTCAGAAATTAAAGCTCTTACTCTGCCTGCAACACTACCAACAACGAAACAATCGCCTGTGCGCAATGTCCCATTTTGAACAAGTAATGTAGCAACAGGACCTTTACCTTTATCAAGTTTTGCTTCGATAACAACACCTGATGCCATAGCTGTTTTATTTGCTCTTAAATTTTGAACTTCAGCAACTAAAAGAATATATTCTAGAAGTTCATCAATACCTTTTCCTTGTAATGCACTGACTTTAACACAAATTGTATCACCGCCCCATTCTTCAGGAACCAATCCATATTCTGTCAACTGTTGCATTATTTTATCAGGATCAGCACTAGGTTTATCTATTTTATTAACAGCAACAATAATCGGAACTTCTGCAGCTCTTGCGTGATTAATTGCTTCAATTGTTTGAGGCATAATTCCATCATCTGCTGCAACAACTAGAATAGCAATATCTGTTGCTTTAGCTCCTCTCGCTCTCATTTCTGTAAACGCTTCGTGACCAGGAGTGTCAATAAATACAATCTTCTTATCTTTATTATCTTCAAGATATACAGTATAAGCACCTATAGACTGTGTTATACCACCAACCTCTGTTGCAACAATTTTATGTTTTGATGCACGAATTGAGTCTAAAAGAGTTGTTTTACCATGGTCAACGTGTCCCATAATACTAATTACAGGTGCTCTTAAAGTTAAGAGTGATTCGTCAACATTTTTAATTGCTTTTTCTTTTTCTTCTTTTTGAAGCTCTTGCTCTATGTATTCATTCAAATCTTCTTCAAGAACTTCAAGTTCAAAACTTTCACAAATTTTCTTTTGAGTTTCAGTAGAAATTACTTCATTAACTGTTGACAAAATACCTTGCATCATAAGATATTTAACAATTTCAGCAGGAGATTTACCTATTTTATCAGCCAATTCACCAACAGTTATAGGCTTATTGATAACAACTTGCGTAATTGCTTCTGCTTCACTATTTTCTCTTGCCTTTTTCTTATGTTTTTGAGTTATTGCCTTTTCTAGACTTATTAATTCTTGTTCTTCTTCTTTATTTTTATATTGTTTTTTCTTTTCTTTAGGACCTTTTTTCTTATGTTGAGAATTAGGCGAAGACTTTCCTTCATATATTTCTTGAGAAATTACATGGTGTTGAAGTGGCTTTTTGTTTGGTCTTTGCCTATCTTGTAGCTGTCTATCTTTATTGTCCTTCGTAGCATCAGGTTTATTCCTATCGAATTGAGGTCTTTGCCCTTGTCTATCACCTTGCGGTCTGTCACCTTGTGGTCTATCACTTTGTGGTCTATCACTTTGAGGTCTAGCAAACATAGGTTTTTGAGCAGATTTTTGTCCAAAAGTTTTTTGACCTTCTTTTCTTTCTACAGCAGCAGCTTCTTGTCTGCGTTGTGCTGCAAACATTTCCTGACGCCTTTTTTGGCTATTTCTGTTGTTATATTCAAGAAGAGAATGTATTTGAGAAACAGGTGCTTTGGCAGGTTCTGGTACTGTTTCTTGTTTTTGAACAGATTTTTCTTTTTTAACTTCTATTTCTACTTCTTCTTTAACAGGTTCTTCTTTTTTTGGTTGTGGAAGTTCTTGTTTTTTCTCAATAACTTCTTTCTCTTCTTCTTTAACAGGCTCTTCTGCTACTGGTGGTTTTGCTTTTTTAACAATAAATGCTTTTGGTTTTTTAACAGGCTCTTGCTTATCATCCTTTTTAGCGAATGATGCTTTTATTTTATCTATTTGACCAGCAGATAAATTACTTGAATGTGATTTTACTTTTATCTGCAAATTTTTATCCAAATACTCTATAAAATCCTTATTTGCCATATTATATTCTTTGGCAAGTTCATATACTCTTTTGCTTTCAACCGTCATTATTGTGTCCTGTTTTTATACAACCATATTATAGTTGTATCACAATTTAGTTTGTAAGTACAGTATAGAGTTCTTGCTTAATATTTTCAGGCATTTTCGACTTTAAGGATGTCTCAATTCTCTTTTTTTTCAAAGCATTTTCAATACACTCAACATTTTTACAGACATAAATAGACCTGCCTTGTACTTTATTTTCGGTATTTATCACAATTTCACACGTCTTATGATCTTTAGTTATTTTTATTAAATCTTTTTTTTTCTTTTATTTCTTTGCAAAAACAACACTGTCTTTTGAATTTTTTATCACTTTTCAAATTTTTGGCTCCTTACATAAACTCTTTTCAATTATTTTTTTGTAAGTATCCTCTTCAACAAGTGGCTGTATATATTCTTGCAATTCCATTTTCGCCTTATTTATTGTTGAAGCAAATGATGTAATTATATATTTTTCACCATCTTCACTATAAACAAAATCTTCTTCATCATCTTCTGTCATTTTAATTTTATTTTTATCAATCGCTACTGTATATGAATAACCATCCGTTGTTTTTATAAAATCACGACTATCATTCAAAGCACCGATTGCCGTTTCATAAAGTATTTTCAACATTTTATCATTAAAATTTGGCAAAAATGTTTGGAAATCAATATCTTTAAACCCATTATAAAATTCTAAAACATAAATAGAATTTTTATAAATTTTACATTTTAAACCTAAAATTCCAGTATACATATCAGTATATTTTGAAATGTCATCCAACAAAGGATATATAACTTTTTGAAGTACATTAATTGTCATTTCTTCAGAAATTTTACTTGCAGGAGATAACGCTAGGGTAAATCCTTCTTGTTCACTACGCTCAACAGAAGACAGTGGCAATGCATTATAACCATCAGTTATAAAATACATATAAACTGGTTCTGTATCTAGATAGTTCTCAATTACAACTTTATTATTTCCATCTTCAAATATTCTTTGAATACCATCTTTTGCCTTTGAAAAATTATGAAAGGTATAATTAAAATTAGAAAGCAAACTAAAATCACATCCAACAGAAATAGGGAATTTGATATTTCTAACATAATCAAGTGCAAGGTTTTCTCTGTCAAAAATACCAAATCTTGGGGTAGGAATTTTCAATTTATACATTACTTTTTTAGCAATACTATTGAAGAAAGTTATTCTTGCCGCTTCAGAAATCGGTGCAAAAACCAAAAATCCTTCTTTTTTAAATTCATCAGCAATACCATTAATAATCGCCATTGGAGAAGTTGCAATAGTAAATTCAATTTGATTATATTTAACAAAATCACATATTGCTGGTATATCATTTTCTTTAATATTAATTGGTATGTAAGAACTATCAACAGACACTTCATCCGTTGTTACATATATGTCATTCTCCTTATCTTCAATTTTGAGATAACTAGCCAATAATTTTGCATTTATATCAGAACCAGCAATTAAAACTTTCATTTTTTATTTTAAATCTTCCCTTAATTTAGCAGCACCTTTTAAATACACATGTTTTATTTCATTTTGCTCTAATTCAGTATTTATAACAATTAACACTCTCAAGCACATTTTAAGTGATTGTTCTATTTCCATCTCGTTTACACACATCATGGGAACATATTTCCAAGAAGAAAATTCTTCTCTTGCAATTTTTGCTGGATAAATACAATTAATGTCCTTTGTATGAGTAAATAAAACGTGAGCAATTTTTGTTTCATCAAGATTATTTGCCTGCTTTATTTCTTCCAATAATTCAATAACTGCTGATTTTACTGCTTCTTTAGTATTACTTTCTACAGTTATTGCACCTCTTATACCTCTTTGATACATTATTATTCTCCAAATTTTATACCTGCTTTGATTTTCGCACCATTAGCAAAATCAAAAGCATTCATAATACCTTTACTTTCAGGTTTCACTTTTTTTATCAAAAGCAAGCCCTTTGTTAAAGAAATTTCAATTCCATTTTTTGAAACATTTGACACTTCAACTACTTTATTTTGTTTGCTTTCATCAATTACTTCTGTTTCTATCAACTTAAGCATTTTACCATTATAAAAAGTATATGCGGTTGGGAAATCAACCATTGAACGAACTTGATTGTGTATTTCAATCGCAGATTTATTCCAATCAATATGTCCATCTTCTTTGCAAAATTTTTTAGCAATAGTAACACCATCTTCTGGCTGTTTAACAGGAGTCAGTGTTCTATTAAACAATCCTTTTAGTGTTGAACAAATAAGACTTGGGGATTTTTCGCTTATCAAATCCTTTAACTCTATATTTGTCATATTTTCAGTTATTTTAATTTTTTCCATTTCACAAATATCGCCAGCATCAAGTGCCAAAACAGTTAGCATAGTAGTTATGCCAGTTTCGCAATCACCATTATAAATACATCTTTGAATGGGATTTGCACCTCTATATTTTGGCAACAAAGATGCATGTAAATTAACTGTTGCAAATTTTGGAATATCTAAAACTTCTTGTGAAAGAATTTGCCCAAAAGCGAATGTAACAAGAAAATCAGGCTCTATTTCCCTAAGTGCTTTTATAAGTTCATTGTCTTTACTTATTCTTTCAGTTTGAAAACATTTAATATCATTATCAATTGCGCATACCTTAACAGGTGGTGGAGTAAGTTTATTTCCCCTGCCTTTTGGTCTATCTGGCTGTGTTACAACTGCGCAGACATCAAAATCTTTATTTCCACAAAGTTCTTGAAGACTTTTTACTGCAATATCAGGAGTAGCAAGAAAAACAACCTTAATCACCCTTCTTTTCCTCCAGAGGTGGATTTTTTTGAATTTCTTCTTCTAACTCTTTTTCTTCCAATAAATATTTAGAATCTATAGGATTTAATCCCTTTTCTGCCAATATTTTATCTGCCTCAAAACGATTTCTACAATGGTCTACAAATAAAATTCCGTCTAAATGGTCAAACTCATGTTGTATTGCCCTTGCTAAAAGCGAACCATCATATGCTTCTAAAATAAATGGTCTTCCTTTTATATCAAGTGCTTTTACTTTAACATATTTATAACGTCTAACATTTGTATATGCTTCAGGGAAACTTAAACAACCTTCGTATGAATTTATTGCCCCCTCCTTTTTTAGTATTTTAGGATTAATAAAAGTAATTGGATTCATTGTTTTTGGGTCAGTACCAACATCAATTACAAATATACGAAGATTTTCACCAATTTGCGGTGCCGCAAGACCAACACCATTTGTTGCATACAAAGTATCATACAAATCATCAATAAGATTTTGTACTTTTTTAGAAATCTTATGAACTTCTTTTGATTTTTCTCTTAATGATGGTGTTCCATACTTTACAACTTTTCTTACTGTCATTAATCTTTTCCCTCACCGCTTTTTGCATGCCTGTTTAATATTATCATTACTATTGACATTATAACAGCATACAAGAAATATTTTGTAGTATCTGATGCCGCAATATAAGTAGCAAGTGCACCCATGATAATAGAAAATATAACAAGAAGCGCAACCGCCTGATTTTGCGACAATCCAAAATTGAGCAACTTATGATGAATGTGTTCAGCATCTGCAACAAAAGGTGATGTTCCCTTTAATATTCTTCTTATAGATGAAAAAGTAATATCCAAGATTGGAACTGCTAGAATAATCAATGGAACATACATTTTACAATCTGAATTTTTCATTGAAAACATAATCGATAATGTTGCCAAAAGAAATCCTGCGAATAATGCACCAGAATCACCCATGAATATTTTAGCCGGATGAAAATTATAAGTTAAAAATCCAAGCATTGAACCTGCCAAAATAAACGCAACTAGAGCAGTTACAACATCTGACAAAGCAAGTGAAATCAATCCTAAAGTTACACTACTTATAGTTATAACACTACCTGCCAAACCATCAACACCATCAATAAAATTAACGGCATTACTTATTCCCACTATCCAGCCTATTGTTATCAAATAAGATAAAAATTTAGGGATAGCAACAAGCCCGATAACTGGAATAAAAACAGATGTGATTTTTACTCCGAGTAAAAAAACTATCGTAGCAATTGTTATCTGAATAACAAATTTAAATTTTGCACTCAAATTATATAAATCATCAACAAGGCCCAATAAAAACATCAAGGAACTACCTAACAACAAGCCTGAAACTAGTGAACGATGTGGATAATAACTTAACAAAATTAGTGCTAAAAATGAAACAATTGTACAAAACCAAATTGCAATACCACCAAGTCTAGGAACTGGATGTGAATGTATTTTTCTTTCATTTGGTTTATCTAACAACCCTTGTTTCTCCGAAAAAGAGATAATCAAAGGAACAAGAAACAATCCCGTTACAAACGCAATTATTGTTCCTATAATATTTGCTTCAGATAATTGAAAAAATGTCATAATCAATCCTTATAAAGCGGATACTTTTGACAAAGTTTTAAAGAACGCTCTTTGAGTTCTTTAATTTTATCTTCATCTTTTGTATCTGAAATTTTAACTGCTTCTGCTATAATTTTACCCACTTCTTTCATATCATCTTCTTTAAAGCCTCTTGTAGTAGCGGCAGGAGAACCAAGTCTTACTCCTGATGTTACGAATGGACTCTGTGGATCATTTGGAACTGTATTTTTATTTGCAGTAATACCAACAAGTTCAAGGATATTAGCAACATCTTTACCTGTTTTTCCTACTTTTCTTAGGTCTAATGTCATAAGATGATTGTCAGTACCATTACCAACAATATCAAGCCCTTCATCCATTAGAGATTGAGCCAATGCTTTTGCATTTAGTACAACCTGATGAGCATATTTTTTGAAATCATCTGATAATGCTTCTTTTAAAGCAACTGCCTTACCGGCTATAATATGCTCTAAAGGACCTCCTTGTATTCCTGGAAATACTGCTTTATCTATACCAAGGGCATGTTCTTCTTTACACATAATGATACCGCCTCTTGGACCTCTCAATGTTTTATGAGTAGTTGTTGTAACAAAATCAGCATATGGGAATGGACTTGGATGTTCACCAGTCGCAACAAGTGCTGCTATGTGAGCAATATCTGCCATTAAATATGCACCAACTTCATCTGCAATTTCCTTAAAACGTTTAAAATCTATAATTCGTGAATAATTACTTGCACCAGCAATAATTAGCTTTGGCTTATGTTGTAATGCTATTTCTCTAACATTATCATAATCTATTTCACCATTGTCATTAATTCCATAAGAAACTATATCAAAATACAATCCAGAAAAATTAACTGGAGAACCATGTGATAAGTGTCCACCATTTGATAAATCCATACCCATAACAGTATCACCGGGCTTAACAGCGTATAAAAATACTGCCATATTTGCTTGTGCACCACTATGTGGTTGAACATTTGCATGGTCTGCATTAAAAAGTTTTTTTGCTCTCATTTGTGCGATTTCTTCAATTTTATCAACATTTTCACACCCATTATAAAATCTTTTATATGGTTTTCCTTCAGCATATTTATTTGTTAACACACTTCCACATGCCGCCATTACTGCTCGAGATGTAAAATTTTCGCTTGCAATCAACTCGATTGTTGTTTGTTGTCTTTTTAGTTCGCTTTCTATTAATTCGGCTACTTCCGCATCTATTTCTCTTATAACATCAAGTTCCATTTTTACCCCAATTCTTCTTTAATCTACAATTTTTATTCTAATACGATTTTTGATTAAAAAAAAGAGTATGAAGAAATACTCGATAAAATATTTTTTACTATTGATATTTTTTTTATCTTTCGTAAAAATAAAATAGATGGCTAATTATTACAACAAAGATTTATACAAAACATTAAACATCAATTTTGACGCTTCCGAAGAAGAAATAAAGGCAGCATATCGCAAGTTGGTAAGGATTTATCATCCTGATGTTTCCAAAAAACCTGAAAACACTAGCAAGTTCAAAGAAATACAAGAAGCGTATGAAATATTGATAGACAAAGAAAACCGTAAAAAATATGACATTTTACGTGGGTTTTATCGTGAAAAAATAAAAAAAGATTATGAACAAGCACATAAAAAATCACAGAACAAATATGAAAATTTTGTAAAAGAAGCAAAAAAAAGAAATGAAGAAAAATCAAAAGATAAAAAATCTTTTACAAGTTCTATTAATGAAGCATTAGATAATCTTTTCTACGGGAAAAAATTGAACAATGAACAAGAAAAGAATATCCCCGTAGTTAATGGTAGTGATATTAATATTGAACTTTCTATCAGTTATTTTGAAGCAATTAATGGCACAAATAAAAAAGTAAATATTTTACACACAGAACCTTGCACAAATTGTAATGGCAGAAAATTCATAAACGAAGCAATATGCCCAAAATGTGGCGGAACAGGAGAGTCTTCTCTTCATAAAAAAATCAATGTAAAAATACCAGCCGGAGTAAAAACTGGTTCTAAAATAAGAATTTCAAAAGAAGGGAATAAAGGTCTTAACGGCGGTAAAGATGGTGATTTATACCTAAATATAACAGTTGAAAAACATCCTTATTTTGAATTCAACAAACTTGATATTCTTTGTACACTTCCCATTACACCATATGAAGCAGCACTAGGAACAGAAATACAAATTCCTGTTTCTGACGGAAATATAACAGTGAAAATCCCACCAAATACTTCTTCTGGGCAAAAATTAAAAATTGCTTCTCAAGGTCTTCAAGATAAAGCAAAGACAAAAAGAGGAGATATTATAATAACAGTTCAAATAAAATTTCCAGAAACACTTTCTGAAGAAGAAAAAGAACTATATGAAAAATTAAAAAATATATCTAACTCAGATATAAGGAAAGATTTTAATAATGCAAAATAGCGTATTAGTTAAAGAAATTTTCACTTCTATTCAAGGAGAAGGTCCTTTTGTTGGCTATAACCAACTTTTTATAAGATTTTCAAATTGTAATTTAAATTGTAATTACTGTGATACAGATTTCAAAACCGATTTAAAAGAATATACCAAAGAAGAACTTGTTAAAATTGTAAATGAAACAAAAAATATTCACTCTGTTAGTCTAACAGGTGGAGAGCCTTTAACAGAAACTGATTTTTTAATTGAATTTCTTCCTTTGCTTCGTAAAAAAATATATCTTGAAACAAATGGCACTTTACCTCAAAATTTGAACAAAATTATTAATTTTATAGATATCATTTCGATGGATATAAAACTTAATTCAACAACAAAATCAGGTGATTTCTTCATAGTCCACGAAAAATTTATCGAAATAGCAATTAACGCAAAAAAAGAAATCTTTTTAAAAACCGTTTTTGATGAAAATATCACAGATGAAGAAATTAATAAGACTGTTGAATTGGCAAATAAATACAATATAGAACTGATTCTCCAACCCAAAATGAATGGATATTTTCTAAGCCTTACGACGTCAAAAATTAATGAAATTTATGAAAAATTTAATAATATTTGCAAAAAAACAAGACTAATTCCTCAAACTCATAAATTTTTAAATATCCAATAATTCTAAATTCTGCTATAATCAAAATACAAATAGGGTATGGAGATATTTAATGACGGTAACAATTGCAGTCACAGGAAAAAGCGGAAGCGGTAAAACAACAATTGTTAAAGCACTATGGCACGTAATAAGGGAAAAATTCCCCGAGAAATCTGTGCTTCTTTTTGATAATGACTTAACAGCAGAACTCGGTCACAGTTTTGGCAAAGATATCCGTCAAACCATATATGGCATAAGAAGCGGAAAACACGAATACAAAACTGGTATCCCTGACAATATGACAAAACAAGAGTTCATTGAATGGGCACTTGAAGATATTCTTGAACCACTTGATGATAATACGGATGTAATAGTTTCTTGGCTAATTGGTTCAAAAGACTGCCGTTGCCCAATTACAAAACAATTAAATGATGCCCTTGTTAAACTTATATCAAGATATGATTTTGTTCTTTTTGACTGCGAATTTGACCTAAAATATTTATATCAACTAGTTGATATTCCAATAAATACAACCCTAGTTATTGCAAGACCTAATGAAGCTTCTATTCACTTGGCAAAAAGGATTGAAGAATACTCCGCAAAATATGCCGCTGGCGAACAATTAGGCGTTATTTTAAACAAGGTTAATAAACAAGAAATCGAACCGCTATTACAACTTTTGAACAAGTACGATTTAACAACAATTGGAACAATTCCAAAAGATCCCGAACTTAAAGAAAATAGAATTTCAAAAGAATCAAAAGTTGTTCAAAAAGCAATCGAAGAATTATTTTATAGGCTAAATATTCCACAAGGCGAGGAACAAAAATGACAATAATATTAGATGGAAAAGCACTCGCATCAAAAATTACAGAAAATTTAAAAAATGAAATTTCACAACTTTCAAAAAAACCCAAGCTCGCAGTTATTCTTATTGGGAATGACCCTGCCAGTCAGATATATGTGAAAAATAAAAATATAAAAGCTCAAAATATTGGTTTTGAATCACTTGTAATTAGTTTGCCTGAAAATTCTACAGAAGAAAATATTTTAGAACACATTTATATTCTAAATGAAGATAAAAATATTAATGGTATTTTAGTTCAATTACCACTGCCCGAACACATTAATAAGCAAAAAATATTAGAAGCAATTGACCCAATAAAAGATGTTGATGGATTTACCTCATATAATTATGGACGACTCGCTTTAGGTTACAAACCTTACGCTCTTGCTTGTACGCCTAAAGGCGTAATGAGAATACTCAAAGAATATAATATTGAAGTAGAGGGTAAAAATGTTCTTATTATTGGACGCTCTAACATAGTTGGAAAACCCTTATCTATTATGTTGCAACAAAAAAATGCAACCGTTACAGTTGCTCACAGCAAAACAAAAGATATAAAAACAATTGCAAAACAATCCGATATTGTAATATCAGCAATCGGAAAGCCTAAATTTGTAAACAAAGATTTTATTAAAAAAGATGCTATTGTTATTGATGTTGGAATTTCGAGAACAATGGATGGCATTTGTGGTGATGTCGATTTTGAAAATATTAAAAATCTATGCTCATATATCACCCCTGTTCCAGGCGGTGTAGGGCCAATGACTATTGCAATGTTAATGGAAAATACTTTTGAACTATATAAGTATCAACTCGATTTGATTTGATTTAATCTATTCCGCTCACTAAAAACTGTTATCTTAACATTTATTAACATGCAAAAAGCCCAGAATTCAATCCCCACAAGGTTTATCCATTTTATATACACTGGATATGTCCTTAAGTTAAAAAAACATGTTTAAAAAAGAGGATAATCAGGCATATATATAATAGTTATGTGAGTGTTCTTTTAAGATATGGTCAAGAAATTATGATTTTAGAGTACAAAGTCAATGAGTTAAAGGTGCAAGCTGCGTGGCTAAAGACACTGTATGATTTGGTTGAAGAACTTAATTGTAAGTGCCAAACGTATATTGACGAATCATACAACAGAGCAGATAAGAACTTTGACAAAATGCGTACTATAAAAATATACGGCTCAGACACTATGCTAGGGTGGTTTAAGTTGAGAATGGAACGATACTCTCATTTCATTTTCAACTTTAATGAACAGCCTGACATCAAGAGCGGTTTCGTAGAATAGTTGTTAACAGTAGAGTAGATAGTTAGTTCACACAAAAAATATCGACAATAATGTCGATATTTTTTTATTCAGACAATTTATATTGCTCTATTTACCATTAATTTTTTTATTCACCCTCAGTAAACTCATAAAAAAGGATTTATTATTTATGAGAAAATTTCTTGTTTATTTAATTATATTTGGCGGAATAGTAGGACTACCTGCATTTTCTAAAACAATTACAGGAAAAATTAAAAAAGAAGAAAATATAAATACTAACAGAATATATGATGTAGAAAACAATACCCCAATTGAAGGTGCTATAGTTCGGTTACCGTCAAAAAAATATAGCGCAATAACAAATAAGCAAGGAACTTTTAAACTTGAAACTAAAATTAACGCACCAACCATTATGTCTGTTGAAAAAGACGGATATAAACCTTTTTCTATGTCATTAAGCGAAAATAACAAAAATCCAATTATTGTAGGAATAGAAAAAACATCGCCTAATGACATCATCATTGAAACGGATATGATTCATCTAGGCGACAATTCTTTTTCTATAAACTCTGCTCATGCAAATGATTTTAGCCTTAATGCAATTGGTTCAGTATTTTCAAAAGAATTTATTATTAATCCATTAAAAGAAAATGAAACTGCAACGTTAATAATTGGTTCTATCATTGGGATAGATACAATGCAAGCACGAACATTAAAACAATCAAACGTAAAAACTGCTTATTCAAGTCCGCCTGAAATTTTTTGTAACGGACATAAAATTGCGGAGATAAAAATAAACGGAGATAATCAAAAAATAAATATTCCAAAATCCATTTTATCAAAAAACAGACTGGTAAATATAAGCATAAAAACAGGTAAAAATTTATTTAAAAACGACCTTGATTTTGATGATATAGAATTTACAAATATTTTACTGGAAATTAAATAATTTTAATATTTTTTGGTATAATACTCTAAGAGGGAGATATTTATGCCATTTGAATTTAAAAAATATGAAATTTCTGACGTCCAACTTGTTATTCCAAAAGTTTTTCCCGATGATAGAGGCTTTTTCATGGAAAGCTACAAGAAATCTGAATTTATGGCAAACGGAATATGCGACGACTTCAACCAAGATAATCATTCAAAATCAACAAAAGGTGTTTTAAGAGGTCTTCATTATCAAAAAAATCCAAAAGCACAAGCAAAATTGGTAAGATGTTCAAAAGGAGCAATTCTTGATGTTGCTGTTGATATAAGAAAAAATTCGCCAACATTTGGTAAATGGGTTGCAGAAAAACTAACAGAAGAAAACAAACATATGCTTTATATTCCTGCAGGATTTGCTCACGGTTTTGTTGTATTGAGCGACGAAGCAGAACTTTTATATAAAGCTTCAAATGAATATTCAAAAGAACACGACAGGGGCATTTTGTGGAATGATCCTGATATTAATATACAATGGGGCATAGATTTTGAACCAATTTTAAGCGAAAAAGATAAAAATCAACCAAGACTTAGAGATGTAGAGGATATAGAATGAAAATTTTAGTTACAGGTGGTGCAGGATTTATTGGTAGTTGCTTTGTAAGACACATGCTTACAAAATATAGCGACTATAAAATTATAAATTTGGATGCATTAACTTATGCAGGAAACATAGAAAATCTAGATGACGTAAAAGACAATAAAAATTATACATTCATACACGGAAATATTTGCGATAAAAAACTTGTGAGAGACATTGTTGCAGAAGTTGATTGCATCGTAAATTTTGCAGCAGAAAGCCACGTTGACCGTTCAATTACAGGACCAGAAATTTTCATTGAAACAAATGTTCAAGGCACATTAAATCTTTTACAGTCGGCAAAAGAATCAGGAATTACTAGATATTTACAAGTTTCAACAGATGAAGTTTATGGAACTTTAGGAGACACTGGTTATTTCTATGAAACAACGCCACTTGCCCCAAACAGCCCATATTCTGCATCAAAAGCAAGTGCTGATTTATTGGTTAGAGCATATTATGAAACATATAAAATGCCAGTTCTAACAACAAGATGTTCAAATAATTATGGTCCATATCAATATCCTGAAAAATTAATCCCATTCTTCATTTCTAAATTATTGAGAGGTGAAAAAGTTCCAGTATATGGTGATGGATTAAATGTTCGTGATTGGTTATATGTTTATGACCATTGCAAAGCAATAGACACAGTGCTTCACAAAGGTAGAGAAGGTGAAGTATACAATGTTGGCGGTCATAACGAAAAAACAAATATGGAAATTACAAAGTTAATTTTAGCTGCTATGGGCAAAGATGAAACATCAATAGAATATGTTAAAGATAGACTTGGACACGATAGACGCTATGCAATAAGCAATGATAAAATTCAATTCGAATTAGGTTGGAGCCCATCAATAACATTTGAAGAAGGCATAAAACTTACGATTGATTGGTATTTAAGCAACCAAGATTGGATTAAAAGTATCGAAAATAAAAAGGCAGGAGTTTTATAATGAAAATTCTTGTTACTGGCGCAAATGGAATGCTTGGACAAGATTTATGTCCAATTCTTGAAGACGAAGGTTTTGATGTTGTTGAAACAGATATTCACAACTTGGACTTTACTAAAAAAGAAGAAGTTGAAAAAGTTATAAAAGAAAACAACCCAAATTTTGTAATTCATCTTGGCGCATATACAAATGTTGATAAAGCAGAAGAAGAACCTGAGATTGCATTTAAAATAAATCACGAAGGAACAAAAAATATTGCAAATGTATGCAAAGAACTAGATATTACGATGGTTTATGTGTCAACAGACTACGTTTTTGATGGAACAAAAGAAGGCAAATATCTTTCAACTGATAAAACAAATCCTGTAAGCATCTATGGAAAATCTAAATGCTTAGGAGAAGAAGAAGTACAAAAATGTGAAAAATATTATATAACGAGAACAAGTTGGCTATACGGTCATCATGGCAAAAATTTCGTAGAAACAATGATTTCACTGGCAGATAAACCTGAAATAAAAGTTGTAGATGACCAAAAAGGATGTCCAACATGGACTGTAGAATTAGCTAATGGCATTGTTAAAATAATTACTGAAGAAATGCCTTATGGAATTTATCACGTTTGTGGCTCAGGCGAAACTACTTGGTATGGCTTTGCAAAAGAAATCTTTAATTTATGCGAATTAAATGTAAATTTAAATCCTTGTACGACAGCAGAATTTCCTCGACCAGCAAAAAGACCAGCAAATAGCCTGATGGAAAACAACAACATATGTAGAGATTGGAAAAAAGCACTTAAAGAATATATAGATTTGAGGTGTGAATGAAAGGAATAATTCTTGCAGGCGGAGCAGGAACAAGACTTTATCCTGCGACTAGTACAGTATCTAAACAATTATTACCAATATATGATAAACCAATGATTTATCACCCAATTTCTGTTTTAATGCTTGCGGGAATAAGAGATATTTTAATCATTTCTACTCCACAAGACTTACCAAATTTCAAAAAATTATTAAATGATGGTTCGCAATTTGGTGTCAAATTCTCATATGTAGAACAACCAAGTCCAGATGGCTTAGCACAAGCATTTATTTTAGGGAAAGATTTTATTGGCAAAGATTCAGTTGCACTCATTCTAGGCGACAACATCTTCTACGGTCCTGGATTTTCAAGAATTCTCCAAAACGCAGTAAAAAGGACAGAAGAAGAAGGTGGCGCAACTTTATTTGCATATCAAGTTAAGGACCCTCAAAGATTTGGGGTTGTTGAATTTGATTCTCAACAAAGAGCAATATCAATTGAAGAAAAACCAGAAAATCCAAAATCAAAATATGCAGTAACCGGCTTATATTTTTATGATAACAACGTTGTTGAATACGTTAAAAATCAAAAACCATCTGCACGTGGAGAACTTGAAATAACGGATTTAAATAATGTTTATTTAAACAATGGCAACATAACTGTTGAAACCTTGACAAGAGGATTTGCTTGGTTAGATACAGGTACACACGAGTCATTACTTCAAGCATCTCAATTTATAAAAACAATTGAAGATAATCAAGGAATAAAAATTGCTTGTCTTGAAGAAGTTGCATATAGAATGGGTTATATTAAAAAAGAACAACTTTCTTCCTTAGTAGAAAAATATCCAAATAGCCCTTATTATCAATATATAAAACACTTAAGTTAACTACCTTTATAGATAATGTATTTTTTCTTCAATGCATATACCCTAAAAAAAGGGGGAAAAGTATGCGTGACAAAAAGAAATCATTATTAAATGAATTAAAAAAAAAGTGCACAAAAAAGGTTAAAATTTGTACTATGCGATTTTGTGCTGAAGGATGCTTAAGTGAAAATTTTGATGATGAATATATAGTTTGTCTTGACAATGTAGATGTAACATTTACAGATGGTTGCAACAAAACAGAACATCGTGATAGCTTGTGCATTTGTGATGACCATATAATTGCCTTTGAAGCAATACATAATTAAAAAGACGGCTAATGCCGTCTTTATCCTGAAATTCCATATGAATCTAATACTTCTTGATACTTGCCAGAAACTCTTTCGCTAAGTTCTGTTTTGGTAATTCTACCATCTCCATTAGCATCTAATCCAGAGTTAGCATTATAATATACCGCAGTATCTCCATCAGAACTTGAACATAATGTTTCTTGGTTTATGAAGGCAGGCAAGAAGCATAATGTATACAAATCGCCACCAGTTAATCTTTGTCCAGAACCACCAGTCCAATTAACAAAGAACTGTTCAACATAATCAAGTTGTTCAACTCCAGACATATTTCTAAGTTGATCTGTCGTTGTTCCTAGTGATTCTGCTGTTCTAGGCATAAATTGTATTAAGCCAGTTGCACCACCATTAGAATTATAAGCAGTTGGATCTATACCAGATTCACTTTGCATCATACCTAATAAATCTTTTGGATCACAATTAATATTTTTTGCAACTTGCTCTAGTTTTGCACAGAAACCTTTTCCTAATTTAGCATCTAAAGCACTTACTAATTCAGCAGGTAAATCACTTTCAAAATGAGATTCTTCCGCTTCAACTTTTTCTGCTTCTTTTGTGCGAATAAGTTCATTTATTTCAGTGAGTTGTTCTTGTGCTTCAACCAAAGCAGATTGTTTATCTGGGAGAGATGCCCTTAAATCTGAAAGTTTTTGTTCCACTTGCTTAAAGTTTTCGAGCGCTAATTTAGTTTCTTCAGAACAATTTTCAAGAACTGATGCTTCTAAAGTTGCTTTTTCTTCTTCAAGAACCTTTAACTCATCTTGTTTTTCAGCAAGTTGGTCTTTTAATCCTTTTTCTTCACCGCCACCATTTAATAATTTATCTAAACGGTCACGTTCTTCTTTGTCCTTTGGAATAGTTTGATTTTCAAGTGTATCTATTTGGCTTTGAAGTTGTTGTTTCGCATTATCAATTTTTGCTTGTTCATTAGGGTCATCAGAACTTGCCCCATCATAAGAACTTAATGCGCTCTTTAACGCACTAAGATTTTTCTCATCAGCGTCAAGTTTATCATTTGCTTGTCCTAAGGACACTTCAGTTTCTGCAATTTGAGAATTTATTGAATCTATCTCAGAATTTTTGCTTTCGATTTGCTCGAGATTTTGAGATATTTTTTCTTTTAATTCATCAGAAATATTTTCATCATTTTCAAGTGCTTCCTCATATGCTGTTTTAGCATCAGCATATTCGCCTGCCTCTACTTCATCAATTTCAGAAATAGTAGAATCGACATCATCTTTTGCACTATCGACATTATCTTGTCTTGTAGCCTGCTCTTCTTTTAATTGTTCTAAATTCATATCTTCTGGGTTAGAAGGCGTTGTTTGCGCTCTACTTGTAGCATTATTTCCACCAGAATTTGACCAAGCACCAGAATTTACTCTTCCACCACCTGAAGAACCAGAAGACTGCATTGGAGTAGATTTTTGAGTATTTTGATTATCTTCAACTTTTTCTGTTTCTGATTTTTCTACCTCTACTTTATTTTCAGGAAGTTTTGCATCATATTTAAACGTTCCATTCTCCATTTCTTCAAGTGCTTTTTGTAAATCTTCAGAGGTTAACTCATCTTTATCGCCTTGAACAAATTTTTCGAACAATTCTTTTTCATCATCACTTATTTCGCCGTCACCATCCAAATCAAGATATTTTTGTGCTGCATCACTGTCATAAATTGATTTTAAAACTTCCTCAACAGACATTTCGGAATTATCAATTCCTTTTATATTCTGTATTTCTTTGGCAATACCATCAAAAACAGAATCATAACTATCAGGATCTTCCTGCATAGCAGCGTCTACTGTATCTAGGAATGCTGTTATTTCATCCATGTCAAGGACTTCATTTTCGTTTGTATTAAGGGCAGCAAATAAATCTTCATCCTGATTTATAACATCAGTCAATGCAGTTGCAATGAAATTATCATCACCTTCTCCATTTGGTGGTACGATTGAAACATCAGTATTTTCACCTTCAGGACTTTCTGCACCAACATCTTGGCTTTCACTAGAAGTAAGTTGTTCTTTAATATCTTCAATACTCTGAGAAAATATCGAAACATCAGCATACCCATTATCAACAAGATATTTTTGAAAATCTCGACTGTACATAAATATACTCATTTCAGGAGTATAAGATTCTATTTTTTCAGATTCTTCTTCTCCATATTTATCTATTAAATATTCAATAAAACCCGATTTAATTTGAGAAATGTTTTCCATTACTTACCCTTTTCATAGTTAGCCAGTTAATTTATCGGATTTATATTTTAATACTTAAGCAATTTTAAATATTTTAATAAGAAATTGTAACATTATGAGTAATTGAATAATTACAAACAAAATGATATGCTTTAATTGGTAAATAAAATAGAAAGAGGAAAGATATGGAAAAATATATTTGTACAGTTTGTCATTATGAATATGACCCATCAGAAAATGACGGAGTAAAATTTGAAGAATTGCCAGATGATTATGTTTGCCCATTGTGTGGAGTAGGAAAAGAGCTATTTGAGAAAAAAGAAGACTAGTTATAAAAAGCCTGCCCACCCCGGCAGGCTTTCATATATAGAAGATTAGGAGAATTTATGCAATTTAAAGAAATTAAAAAAAATATATTATATGCAGGGATGAACGATTCAGATAGATTGATTTTTGATGAATTAATTCCACTAGACAAAGGAACAAGTTACAACTCATATGTAGTAATAGGCAATGAAAAAACTGCGGTTATTGATACAATGTACCCTAAATTTACAAAAGAATATCTAAATTCTTTTGATGAAAATGGAATAACAAAAGTTGATTATATTATCGCAAATCATGGAGAACAAGATCACTCTGGAAGCATTCCAGCAATGCTGGAAAAATTCCCAGATGCCATTGTTGTTACAAACGCAACATGCGCAAATAATATAAAAGAAATGTTACTTGTTGCGGATGACAAAATAAAAATTATTAAACACGAAGAAGAATTATCTTTGGGAGATAAAACTCTCAAATTCATGATTTCTCCTGGAGTACATTGGCCTGATACAATGTTTACATACATAAAAGAAGATAATATTATCTGTACTTGCGATTTTCTCGGAGCACACTACGTTTTTGATGATGTATTTGCAATCCCTTCAAAAGATTTAGAAAAAAGTGCGAAAAAATACTATGCAGAAATTATGATGCCATTTAGTTTAGTATGCAGAAAATACACTAAACAGTTAAAAGATATGAATGTAGATATGATACTGCCAAGTCACGGACCTATCCATACAAATCCAAATTATATTTTAGATTTATATGAAGACTGGACAGATGAAAAAGGCAAGAACCTAGTACTACTCCCATGCGTTTCTATGTATCATTCAACAGAAGAAATGATAGACTATCTAAAAGAAGCGCTAGAAAAAAAAGGAATACAAACATTAAAATATGATATGGTAACAGGAAACTTAGGTGATTTAGCCATTGCATTAGTAGATGGAACAACAATTATACTAGGTGCATCTATGGTACTTGCAAATGCACATCCTGCAGCATATAACACTGTATATTTGGCAAGTTTATTAAAACCAAAAGCAAAAATAGCCTCATTTATAGGTTCATACGGCTGGGGCGGAAATCTATTTGGTAAAATGTCAGAACTATTGGCTCCACTAAAACTAAACATTATAGAACCAATTCTTGTTAAAGGAAAAGCAAAAGCAGAAGATTATGTCAAATTAGACAATATGGCAGATGAAATTTATAAAAAACATAAAGAATTAGGTCTTATATAATTACCAAACAAATACTTGCGAACGGGGACTGTTTACAGCAAATGTATATTCTGTAAGTCTGGCTCCGTTCGTATCAGTATTAACACTGTAAGAAAAACCTTTATCATTTTGGCAAGTTGTTACATTATTTCCTTTGAGCCCAACAGAATGTTTAACAGATGTTGTATAACCACCAGCAATATCATAGGTATAGTTTTCATAATATAGATAACCACCATTATCTTTAAACCCTATAATATAATCTACTGGCATATTATCAGCATTTCTGCAAGGCCATTGATTATCCTTAAAAGAATGCTCGCAATCTGTCTTATAATCACCAAATTTATTTCTTATATTTGAAATAAATTCAACACATTCACCATTCCAAAAATAATAGCAATTTGCATTTATATAGTCATCATCTTTTAAATTTTTTCCTTGAACAGAAGATTTTAAAACATCGTATATAACTTGAATTTCACCATTTTTTATATGAGCAATTCTTCGAACACTACCTTCTGAATCTTTTATTTGCAAAGTCGCATAATCTGAACCTTTAAAAGAAGATTTTTTACATTCTACATTTTTATATGAAATCCCATTTTGAATTGCTTTATATATTTTTTTGATTGATTGAGCTTTATTTTCTGCCTTTTCTTTTGTTTGTTCTACCATAACATGAGTTGCATCTATAGTATGTTGCAGTTCCAAGATATCTTTTTCATACATACGAACTTTTGATGGCAATGAAACCACATCTTGCTTCGTACTTAATTCAACAGTATCACATGCTGGTACAACACTAGTACGAACAGGATATTTACTAAATTTATTGTTATATTGGCTTATTAAAGCAACATTATTATTAAAACTAATCATTGAGAACACCTTTCAAAATATAGTAATAATAATGCCTGTAAATATAAATTTTGCTTTAATACCTCAACTCATTATTAAGAAATGTAACAGAATTAATCGTATTGAGCAATTATGGTTTGCGTATATACTTTATATATATGTAGATGATACACAAAACACTTTAAACAAAACCAATTAAACAAGATTTTATATTCATACTTACCTTACTTACT
>JAFQOI010000149.1 GCA_017403285.1 bacterium | reverse complement strand
TTGGATGCAGCGAGTTTGCCAGTGATTGTGAGATAGACAATATTGATAGTTTCAAATTCCATATGGCAATGGGATTTGATGAAGCAAATCGTATCATCTGCTTCAAGAAAAGATTGTAAACAGTTCTCCAAATTCCAATTTATCGGTTTGTTGCTAAATTAAGTTGTAAACACAAATAAAAAAGACTTGCAACAGCAAGTCTTTTTTTTATTTGGCAACTAAGTTTGCCTATCGGCAAGTAAACTTCACATTCGGCTTTAGCCGAATACTTCACCAATCAAATTTGACAACGCACAACATATTATGTAAAATAACCTTAGAATTATAATTCTTGGGGGATATATAATGAATTTAAGGATTATTAATGAAACACCTTATAAAAAAATACGAATTATTTGTGATAACAAAATCACTATATTAAAGAAAAACGAAACTGCAACTTTAAATATCAATTCTCAAAGTGCAAGAATACAGATTGATATTTTAGAAAAAGACAGAACCTTCTTTTTCTTCTCAGCTTTATGCGAACTTTGGTTTTGGGAAATTCTTACAACTGATTCAGCATTCTTTTTTCTTAATTGTAGCACATCTTTTGACATCGTATTTAACGAATCAAGTGAAACTCTTGTTTTAAAACACCTTGATTATAGAGAAAAGATAACACAGTGTGATTTTGATTCTGTCTACGTTAAAAATGAGAATTCAACAATAAGTAATGTTAAATTTTTTGCCGAAAATTCAAAAAAGATAAGAAATAAAACAATCAAAAATTTACTTGTTTTTATTTCTGGGTTACCATTTATAGTTTTGTTTTTATATTGGTTTATAAAAGATGATGAATTAGCTTGGTTAATTCTATCATTTTTGATTTTTGTCTTTTTAACTATACCAAGTATTTTAAAGTCAATAAAAGTATGGAAATATTGTAAAGATGAATACATAAATCAATTTTTATCAGAAAAAGAAGCGATATTAAGGCAGAATAACGGTGAGGAACCACCACGAGAACCCACAAATTTTGTTGAAAAAGCAATGTTTAAATTTCTTGATAAAATATTTAATAAAACTGGGGAATAGTAATGGAAGAAATTTTTGAATTGATTTTAGAGTTTGTTTTTGAAGTGGTTTTTGGTGCAGTTGATGAAACTACAAAAAAGTATAAACGGACAATAAGACGAACAATAATAACTGTATTTGCAATATCAACCTTTTCATTTTTAATTGCAATTCCAATTCTTGGCGAAACAGGAGGCAAAAGCGTTTTAGGTTTAGTATTAATTTCAATATTGCCTGTTGTATTATTAGCTTTGTTAGTAATGTTTATTATAAGTAAAATTAAGAGAAAATAAGAAACAGAAAAGGGGATAAAAATGGGAATGCAAATTAATTATTGGATGGAATACGAAAAATTTTGTGAATTGGCAGAACTGGCATTGTCTTTAGGTTGTATTATTCTTAAGCATGATTTTGATAATGGTAAAGTAATAAAATCAAGTGATATTTCTATAGTTACTAAAGACTGTTGTAATTACTATTTTTATCTCCCTGTTGCTGGAACACTTAATATAAAAAATACAGAATTTGGTGAAAGAGTAGATAATGGCTATAACGAAAGTGGTAACTCTATTATTGAAGCTGGTTATTCGAAAATAAGAGATGAAGAAAAGCGAATTAGTAGTAATCGTTTATATTTATCAACAGGTTATTATGATAAAAATGAAAAATTTATTTATCGACCAGATTGTATTGTTGATGTTTATAAAAAATTAGCAAGAAAAGTCAAGAAACTCGCCCCATATACAGAATTGGTCGAACCTCGTGAAGAGAAAGATTGGGTTCATAAAGAATATGTGTCACCATATTGTTTAGAGTTAAGAAACGAAAAAGGGTATTCATTATATCCGTGATAATAACAAAAGCAGTTGTGTTATAGCAAACACAACTGCTTTCTTTTACTCTAAAACCCCATAACTATGGTCAACAACTAAAACAGTAAATATCTTACCATTACTCATTTCAGTAATTCTTTTAGTAATCATTTTTTCTAACTCTTCATCAGAAAATTTATATTCAGGTGGAACAACAACGTCAAAAAGAACGTTTTTATTTTCTTCACCCATAACAACTCTGAAATCATGGAAAGTGAGTTCTCTGTCAATTTCACAAATAATGTCGTTAACCATTTCTTTTAATTCATTAATTTCAGGTGAATCAAGAATTGTTGGGTCTAAATGCACTACAAGGTGAATGTTTAAGTCGCTCTTAAAATCTCTTTCAATCTGGTCCATAATGTCGTGACACACTAAAACGTCAATTTTAGCATCCATTTCAATGTGGGCAGAAGCAAAATATGTGTTAGGTCCATAACTATGCACCATAAGGTCGTGAACGCCTAAAACGTTATCGTAAGATAATATCTTCTTTTCAATACTCTCGAACATCTCTTTTGTAGGCGGCTGACCTAAAAGCGGATTGAGAGTTTCTTTTACAAGGTTTATACCCGAAATAAGAATGAAAATAGAAACAATAACACCCATGTAGCCATCAAGGTTAAAGCCTGTAAAATGTGAAATCACACTTGCAATAAGAACGGCAGTTGTGGTTATAACGTCATTTCTTGAGTCAATAGCAGTAGCTTCAAGTGCTTTTGAGTCAATCTGTTTACCTAAATATGTATTAAAAACTGAAAGCCAGAGTTTTACAAGAATTGAAGCAACAAGAATAATAACAGTTGCAATATTAAAAAGACTTTCTTCGGGCTTAAAAATCTTAATAACCGACTCTTTAAAAATAGAGCAACCAATAAGTAAAATAATGAACGAAATAATGAGACTCGAAATATATTCAATTCTTGCGTGACCATAAGGGTGGTCTTTGTCAGCAGGCTTGCCTGAAAGCCTGAAACCTACAAGCGTAACAATTGAAGAACCAGCGTCAGAAATATTGTTTGTAGCATCCGCAGTAATAGAAACACTGTTGGTAACAGTACCAATAATTAATTTCATTATACTTAAAATTAGGTTGCAAATTATTCCGACTGCACCAGCAAGTCTCCCGAAAAGCTCTCTGCCTTTAGGGGTGGTGGCATCTGCATTCTTTATAAAAAGTTTAATTAAAAGCTTAGT
>JAFQOI010000148.1 GCA_017403285.1 bacterium | reverse complement strand
TAGCAATTTGTTATTCAAAACTTGAAGATAAAAAACTTGTTGAAAAATATATAAAAAAAGCTGTTAGGTTTTTACCAAATAATAAAAAACAGAAATATTTAGATGAAATGTATAAAAAATATATTAATAAAAAACAAGAATTATCTTTTAAAATAAAAAATATAATTAAGATTATAATAATTATCTCGGCAGGTTTATGTATTATAGAGCATTTTATGGTTTGGGATAATTGTTATTCTCCTACAGTTATAGTAAAAACTGATAACACTGAAATTTTAAATAATGTTCAAAACACTTTATTAGAACATTTTTATAAAGTTATTATTGAGAAAGATGGAACGGTAAATAGTATTTCTATCGCAAACCCCAAAAAATATGACGTTGAACATGCAATATTGTTAGTTGCAAATAGTAAATATTTTAATAATGAAACATTAGATTTTCCATTATTAAAAGATGCAAGAAATTTACATCGAAAGAATTATACAAAAAAGTTGGAAAAGCGTTTGCAAGATGTTATCTTATGTGTAAATGGTGTGACTAATGCTAATGTAAATATTACATTTCCAAAAGATATGTTTACTACAGAAAATCGATTTTCTGCAGTTGTGTCAATTAAAGATTTTGCAGAACATTGTGATGTTGAAAATGCTAAATTTGAAGTTAAACACATGAATGAAATCAGAAAAGAGGGTTTGTTAGCAAGAGCCAAGACTGGGAAAAGACCTTGCAGAGCTCCTTATGGATATAGAAAGTTTAACAATTCAGTTGTTGTAGTTCCTGAACAAGCTATGATTGTTAAAAAGATTTTTGAATTTTATTCAACAGGGGAATTTTCTCTTAATGAAATACCTGAAATTCTATACTCAAAAGGCTTTAGGTATAAATTGCAAAAGGACGGCAAAATACCTAGAAGTAGTGTAAGCAATATTCTAAAAAATCGTTTTTATGTCGGCAAGTATAAGTTTTCTGATTATGAAGATGAAATAATTGGTAAGCATAAGCCTATTATTGATGAAAACTTGTTTAATAAAGTTCAACTAATAATGGAAAAAGCTTGTGGCGAAAAGGTCTGCAAACACAATTTTCTATACTCAGGACTTTTAACATTCAACGGAACAAATCAGATTATGACTGGAGATATTAAAAAGGGGAAATTTATTTACTACAAAGCCTATGACAAATCAGGGAAATATCACAGTATAAGAGAAGAAACAGTTACTGAAACTGTCTTAGATTATTTCAAAGAGATAAGACTAAACTTAATTCCTAAAGATTTTGTAAAAGATGTTTTAGAAGAAATCTTGCAACCTTACAGACAATCTCTTGCAATATTACGACAAGATAGAAATAGAAAGTATCATCGTGAAACAAGACTGCAAAAATTTATTGATGAAAACAATATAGACGATTCCGATTTTATTCAAGAACAAGTAGATGAAATTGATGAGAAATACTGTAATTTAGATGAAAGTATTAAAAATTTAGAGGAACAAATTTTAAATATTGAAACTAGATGTTGTGGTGCTATGGAAAAAAGGCTATATGATGTATTTATTGACTTAGACATTGAATCAAAACAAAAAATCTTATCACTTGTTAAAAATAAGTTCGATGTAAATAATAAAAAAGTTAAAATGACGTTTCAACCTGCGTTTCGAAAAATACGCAAAAGATAATTACATAAATCTGAATACTTTGCCACGCTTTTTATAGCGTGGCTTTCTTTTTGAAAAAAAACTTAATTTTTATCACTTTACTTATTATTAAAACGAGTAAAAATTAAATCAAAGTTCAGAAATATTAAAGCTTTGAAAGGATATGTATGCTAACCTATAATGATGTTCAAGAAATTTATGCAAGAAATCACGGTACTACAAATTATTATCACAGAAACTACTATACAACTCTTGCTTATACAGACGGTGTTTTTGACTTCCAAAAATCTTTAGAAGCTTATTGGGTAGTTGATAATGTAATTTCATATATGCCCTATGTTTTAGACAGATTCAATAAAGAAGGAGATTCTTTCTACGTTGTTAAAATATCTTTTGATAAAGAAAGATTTGGCTATATGGAAATTTATACCGAAGGTTACGTTGATGATATTTATGACGAACATATAACTGTAATCAAACAAGAAATTCCCCTTATAGATTTACCTATTGATGAAGAGGAAGAAACTACCGAATACAAGATGTACTTACAGCTAGGAAACGACTCTCCTTTGCAATTTGTTTTAATGCTGACTAGTGAATACTAATAGCTTTCAGCATAAAAACGACCAAACGACCTCAATAGGAAAGAACATACCCCTAATATTTTCTTAGGTCTAAAACTGTTAATTTTAAGGACTTCTGAAAAAATTATCCTTTAGAATTATGAGTATGCCAAAAGCTTTTTGTATACTGCATTAGTTCAAATTTTCTGTCGGAGAATTGTCTGGAGTGCTTACTTTACTTTTTTGAAAAACGAGTAAAAATTAAAACAAACAGTATTCAGAAATATGGAGTTAAGCTATGGAACACACACAAGTTGTTATTTACGCAAGAGTATCAAGTCGTGAGCAAGAACGTGAGGGTTTTTCTATTCCTGCACAGTTTAAGTTGCTAAAAGAGTATGCATTGAAAAATGGTTTTCAAATTGTTAAGGAATACTCTGATGCAGAAACAGCCAAGAAAGCAGGAAGAACAAATTACAATGAAATGCTTAAATTCTTGAGAGAAAATCCGAGTATTAAGACTGTATTAGTAGAAAAAACTGATAGGCTTTATCGTAACTTCAAAGACTATGTTACTCTTGAAGACTATGATTTAGAAGTGCATTTGGTTAAAGAAGGCTCAATTATTTCCAAAAACTCAAAATCTCATGACAAGTTTATTCATGGAATTAAGGTTTTAATGGCTAAGAATTATATTGATAACCTTTCAGAAGAAATTTCAAAAGGTCTTAAGGAAGCAATGGAACAAGGTTATTGGCCGTTTGTACCACCTTATGGCTATGTAAGAGGGGAAAAGAAAGAACTTTGTATAGATAATGCTAGAGCCATGTTTGTCTACAAAGCTTTTGAATTATTTGCAACTGGCAAGTATTCTCTTCGAAAACTTGCTGATAAACTTTTTGAAGACGGATATTACTATAAAGCTGATAGACCAAAGATAACTAATAGCGTACTCGAAGCCATGTTGAAAAATGTTATTTATGTAGGACAAATGAACTGTAATGGTATCCTATATCAAGGAAAACATCCTGCCTTAATTAGACGTGAAGTTTTTGATAAAGCACAACTAGCTTTCAAAAAGGTAAATATTTCTAAAGTTCGTAAGAATTTTGATTTTCTTTTTCCGGGAATTGCAAAATGTGGAGTCTGTGGCTATGCTTTTTGTGCAGAAAGACAAAAAGGAAAACATGTATACTATAGATGTTCACACTATGATAGAAGTTGTACGAATACAGACTATATTAGTGAAAAAGATTTTACACAATCTTTAAGAATGCATATCAAAAGAATTGGTCTTACTCCTGAACTATATGAGCTAGTTAGAATTTCTTTGAAAGAATGTTTGGGAGATGAGCAAGAATATCACAAAAACGAAACTGAACGTATTAACAATGAAATAGAAAAATGCAAAGACGTGTTGAAAAAGATGTACTTAGACCAAGTAAATAATGTTTTAGATTACAACTTGTGGATAAATCTTAAAAACGAGCATGAAACAAAACTAAACAGATTGCATGCAGAACTCCAAAAACATGCTCTATGTAATACAAAATTTTTAGACAATGGGCTGAAAATCCTTGATGTATGCAAGAAAGCTAGCTTACCAGCAAGCGAACTTACAGCCATAGAAGTAGCACAAATAGTAAGAGAAACTTTTTCTAAAACAACTATAACTAATCGCAGAGTGAAATTGGATTTTAAACCTCAATGTAAACTAACACATGATTTGATAATTTCTAACAAAAATAGTTACATTTTTATGTATAATAAGATCATGAAATTTGAAGAAATTATAGACATGTATAAAACTTTTCCTGAAGTTACAGCAATTGCTGTTGGGGGCTCAGGTGCTAATAAAACTTCAGATGTTTTATCAGATATTGACGTTTATGTTTTTGTGGAAAAAGATATCTCGGTCAAAGCTAGAGAAGAGTTTGTCATGAGATACTCTTCTAAATATGAAGTTGGTGGAGAATACTTTGGTTCTGGTGATGAGTTTTGGGTTGATGATTTAAATCAACAACTAGATGTTATGTATTGGAATAAGAATTGGTTTAATGAAGTTATTGAAAATACTTGGATAAAATATTATCCATCAAATGGTTATTCTACAGCATTTTTATTTACATTAAACAATTTTCAAATAATGTATGATAAAAAAGGTTGGTTAACTAATCTGCAAAAAAACATTAAGACCGAATATCCTCAAAAATTAAAAGACAACATTATAAAAAGAAATATGATGTTAATGAAAGGAAAGCCTTTTGCTTCATATTATGAACAAATAGAAAAAGCTATTAAAAGAAATGATAGAGTAAGTCTTAACCACAGAGTTGCTGCTTTCTTAGCAAGTTATTTTGACGTAATTTTTGCAATAAATGAAATGTTGCATCCAGGGGAAAAAAGACTTGTTCAATATGCAAAAAATAATTGTAAAATTTTACCAAGTGATTT
>JAFQOI010000147.1 GCA_017403285.1 bacterium | reverse complement strand
TTCTTAATAATATAAATACCCATAAAAACAAAGAAGAAACCGAAAAACTAATTTCTTTGTTTGGAATAACATCAGAAGAATTGCTTGAAGCCGGAGCAGACTACGAAGCAATTTCTGCAATAAAATACTTATTTTTATAATTATTTTATTAAAGTTCCTCTAATTTTTTCTTTTCTTGTTGTGCTGTTTCTAAATTCTTTACAGTAAGGTAATTATTTTTTATTTCATCTTCACCTAATATAACTGCAAATTTAGATATTTTACCCGCTTTTTCAAGTTGTTTCGCAAATTTACGAGAATTATAATCAAATTCAACAGTGTAACCTTTATCTCTTAATGAAGATGTAAGTTTTACTGCTTCTTTTTGATTGTCAGAAACGACAAAGTAATCAATTTTTTTAAGTTGAAGTGGCTGAATTAGAGAATTTAATCTTTCAACTCCCATTGCCCAACCAACGGCTGGAGTGTGAGGTCCGCCTAAAGTTTCAACAAGTCCATCATATCTTCCACCACCGCAAACTGCATTTTGAGAACCAAGATTATTTGACTTTATTTCAAAAACAGTCTTTGTGTAATAATCAAGTCCTCGAACTAAGAATGTATTTTCAACATACTTAATATTCAATACATCCAAATATGATTTTAATTTAGAATAATGTTCAGAACATTCTGGACATAATTTTATTCCTGAAACCTTATTTCTTAAATCATTTTCATCAAACAATTTATTACAAATTTCATTTTTACAATCTAGAATTCTTAATGGATTTTTTTCATATCTATTTTTACAATCATCACATAATCCATCTAAGAATGGAGCAATAGCTTGTTTTAGTTGTTCTTTATATTCTTTACGACATTCAGAACATCCAAGAGAGTTAATTTCAACAACTAAATCGTTTAAACCTAATTTTTTTAGAAAATTAGTAGCTAGCAAAATACACTCAGCATCTGCCGATGCATCTTGCACACCAAACATTTCAACACCAATTTGGTGGAATTGTCTTTGTCTGCCTGCTTGTGGTCTTTCATACCTAAACATAGGACCTTTATACCATAGTTTTATTGGAGGACTTTCTCTATAGAAATTATGTTCTAAATATGCTCTTACAACCCCAGCGGTATTTTCTGGACGCAAAGTTAACGAACGATCACTTTTCAAAAATGTATACATTTCTTTGTTAACTATATCAGTTGTATCGCCAACCCCACGTTCAAATAAATCTGTATCCTCAAAGATAGGAGTTCTAATTTCTTTAAAATTTGCTTTTGAAAAAACCTCATATGCAACATTTTCAATATTTTGCCAATTTATAATTTCATCAGGAAGTATATCCTTCGTTCCCTTTGGTGCCTTAATACTCATAATAAAAACCTCTCTTGAAGAAATTATACAATAAACACTCCCATCTACAAGATAGGAGCGTTTTTACTTTATTAAAATATCAGAAAATGCGGACTTATTCACTTTTTGCAGAAAGAAATGGAATCAAATTCAATATTGTATCACCTGCTTTTTTAATTCCTTCACAGAGTGCATTCCACGTTTTTGCAAAAATATTTGCATTCGTTTCGCCTCTTCCATTTGAATTATCAGTTGATGTTTTAACTGCATCTTTCCATCTTTCATAAGCATCTTGTTTGGCCTTTTCGTATTCTTCAATAGAATCAAAATTTTCAGGTTTAATTGATTCATATTCTTTATATAACAAATCGACCATCTTGTTTTCATTAGAACCATTACGCCAATCATCAACAATTTTGCTACTTACACACTTTTCACAAGGAACATTTGTAGTTCTGACAAACTCATCTGGAGGAATTGTTAAACTAATACGAGGTCTAACATTTGAATGATTATTTTGTACCCTAATATTTTCACCATAAATAGGAGCAATTGAAGTATCCATAATTTACCTTCCTTCAGAACACTTATACCTTTATATATATAAGTATTTTTTTTAATCAAAATTGCCTAATATTAAATTTGTAAATTAATTTTTTACATTTAAAGGAATACTAACTATGAATTCAGTCCCAAGATTTTTTTCAGAAACAAACGAAATACTCCCTTTGTGAAGTTCAATGATTTTTTTAGAAATAGAAAGACCAAGTCCGGTGCCAATACCTTTTTTCTTCGTAGTAAAGCCAACATTGAAAATTTTATTCTGAGTATCAATATCCATACCAACACCATTATCAGAAATTTTGACAATTAAATTAGATTGTTCAATGCATGTAGAGATTTTTATAATTCCGCCTAGTCCTTTTTCCACAATACTATGGCAAGCATTAACTAATAAATTCATAAAAACCTGATTGAGCATATTAACACTACAAAGAACCAATGGAATATCACCATAATTTTTTTCAACTTGAATATTACTTTTTATTTCGTGTGCCATCAATTTTAATGTCAAATCTAACTCACTATTGATATCTGCTTCTTGAAATTGTGCTTCATCAAGACGAACAAATCTTTTTAACGATTTAACAATATTAGAAATCCGTTGAACGGCTTCAATGTCTATACTGTTTAGTTCTGATACAATGTCAATTTGCTCTTTTGACAACAATTCTTTATCTTTCAAAAGACGAGAAATCATTGAACTATTTGAATTTATAGACGCCAAAGGAGTATTTATTTCGTGCGCAACACCAGAAACCAACTGACCAACCGATGCCATTTTTTCGGTATTAATCAACTGTAATTGAGTCTCTTTTAGCACCGTAAGAGTCTTTTCAAGCTTTTTATTCTTTTTATTTAATTGTTGAATTAATCCTGCTTGTATAATAGAACTTGCCAATTGGACAGCAATTGATTGTAAAATCTCTCTATTTTCTTCAACAGAAACTCTTTGTTTTGTAAAAGTAACTATTATCCCTAACAACTCATTCTTGTTGTATATGGGAATAATAATTCTTGTAACACCATAATTAAAAAAGCTATCTGCATTAATACATTCTTTGCGACAAGGTGAAGCAATTATTTCTTTTTTACTAATTGTTTCTATAACTTCGTTTTCATATTCACAATACAAATTTTTATCATTATTTTCTTTGTGAGTATATTTTATTTTAAAACCCATTTTTTCTTTTACAGAAAAATATGTCTTAAATGAACCAAGCAAATCATTAATTTCACTTAATGCAGAAGTCAAAATTGTTTCTATATCGTTTGTTTCTCTTATAACAAGTGAAATTCTATTAATAATCCCCATTTTTAAAACTTGGGTTTGTGCATGTTCTTGTAACTTTGAAAATTTATTTGTTGCATCATTAATTTCTTCATATTTATCTTTTAAATCTAAATATGCTTTATTCAATGTAGAAAGGGCATTGTCAGAAGTAATATCTTTTAAAACAATGATTTTAAATCCATCTTGAAAATAGGAATAAATATAGAAATAAAGATTTTGTCCATCTGCATTTTGATATGATGCAATCGTATGGAAATTCTCTTTAGAATTTAAAACAACGTCAATTGGTGTCAAATTTATATAATCAGATGAAAGAATACACCAATTAAAGTTAAAACGTTTTTTGAAACGTTCAACATTTTTAAACGAAGAAAAAGTAATTTTAAAAATATTGTTTCTAAAAACTAGTTCGTTGTTTTG
The DNA here is from genome assembly GCA_017403285.1 of bacterium. GTDB lineage: Bacteria > Cyanobacteriota > Vampirovibrionia > Gastranaerophilales > Gastranaerophilaceae > Avigastranaerophilus. The sequence continues at coordinate 22,396 of JAFQOI010000147.1, read as the reverse complement.
CGAAAAAACACAAACCGCATCAGCATAGTTATTCAGAAAATCAAACTGTTTCATAGTCCCCTATTGAAATAATAAGAAGTGATTTACGTACGCAATATATATACCCAAAAGAGCACCAACAAAAACCTCAAAAGGAGTATGTCCCAAAAGTTCTTTTAAACGTTCTGCAGGAACTTGTCTATTAGCATAGAAGTCATCTCTAATTTTGTTCAAACTAGCAGCAATTTTACCAGTAGAACGTCTTAGTCCAGCCGCATCATACATAACTACAAGCGAATATCCTAATGCAATAGCAAACTCAATAGATTCATAGCCACAAATTATACCAACAGTTGTTGATAATGCAATAACACCAGCAGTATGAGCACTAGGCATACCACCTGTTGTTGCTAGAACTTGAAAATCAACTTTTCTAGTTTTGAGTATGTGACCTAAAAATTTCAAAAGTTGTGCAACAAAAGCAGCTTCTATACCATTTAAAATAATTTCATAACTCGTATTTAAGAACATTTTCCTATCCCCTCAACAATATCAGAAACAATCGCTTTTAGTATTTCCGAATTAATCATGTTCTTGTTTAGTATATCACAAGCCTGCGAACAATAAAATATTATTTGTTTTTTTGCATCATCTAACCCATACATTGAAACATAAGTTGACTTTTGACTCTTTTCATCTTTGCCAGGAGTTTTTCCTAATTGTTCCAATGATGACGTAACGTCCAAAACATCATCATAGATTTGAAAAGCATGCCCGTAGTATTGAGCAAATAATGTCAGATTATCAACAACATCTTGAGATGCTTCTCCTATCATAGCACCAGCACGAATTGCCAATTTAAATAATTTTGCCGTTTTAAATTCATGAATATATTCTAATGTTTCTTTAGATATTTTTTTCTTCTCAGAGTCTAAATCAACAATCTGTCCAGAAATAATACCATCCACTCCTGCTGCAATAAAAAACTCTCTTAAAACATTTAATAAAATATCTGAACTAACTGATTTTGGAGTTTTATCTATTATAAATTTTGGAGCATAACTCAAAAGAGCATCTCCAGCAAGAACTGCTGTAGCTTCTCCAAACATTTTATGATTAGATGGCTTGCCTCTTCTAAAATCATCATCATCCATACAAGGAAGATCATCATGAATTAAACTTTGACAATGCAACATTTCTATCGCACAGGCTGTTGGCAATATATTTTCTATAGGAACATTAAACAAAGATGCGGTTTCAATTGCAATAACAGGTCTTAGCCTTTTTCCTCCAGCGAGAAGCGAATATCTCATTGATTCATATATATTTTCTGGATAAAAAATTTTTACATTTTCATCAATATAATTGTTAACAAGTTGCATATACTGATTAAATTTAATTTTTGCACCATCATTCATTATCAAATTCATCCTTATAAATATTTTGATTAATAACTTTTCTAGATAGACTTCGTTTTTTGTTAGAAATTTTAGTCATCATCTTATTTTTATTATATTTAACTCTTGCTTCATTTTTTATAGATATTTTTGAAATTTTTTCTTCGTATTCCTTTGCCTCAGCAACAAATTTTTTATAACTTTCAATTCTGGATCCTGCCATTAATTTAATTATATCTTGATAGCCACAACCATCTTCATCTATATGAAGACAATTTTTATATTTGCAAGTAGATTTTTGATTTCTAAATTCAGAAAAAAGAGTGATAACTTGGCTTGGAAGTAGAAAATCAAATTTCAAATGCGAAAAACCTGGCGTATCAACTATAAAAGTTTCAGAATCCAAATCAAGGATTTCACAATGTCTTGTTGTATGGACTCCTTTTTTTGTTTTATCACTAACAGGTTGAGTCTTTAATTTTGAATTATTTAAAAGAGCATTAATCAAAGATGATTTTCCAACTCCTGATGCCCCACACAATATAGACGTATTCCATTTTAATATTGGCCTTAATTCCTCAAGTCCGGTCTTGTTTAAAGCAGAAGTAAAAACAATGTCATAACCCAATTTGGGATATGTATTAATAATGTTCTCTTTTAAATCATCAGTGTCTTCAATATCTTCTTTATTGAAGCACAAAACAGGCTTTATATTATGATACTCACAATGCGCAATATATCTATCTAGTTGTTCATAATTCAAGTCGGGTTCTTTTAATGCAGAAACAATTATAGCCTGAGTTACGTTTGCAACTTTAGGTCTTGATATGAGCGTTTTTCTCTCAACAACTTCAGCAACAAAAGCTTGCAAAGAATTTTCATCTAACTGTTCCAATTTTACATAATCACCAGTATAGACTTCTGCTTTTTGTTTTTTTAAAACAGTTCGAAGTTTTGCTTCAACAATCCCTTTTTCTGTTTCAACATAATAAAAATCTGAGAATATCTTAACAACTCTGCCTATCATAAATACATAATATAACAACAAGAAAGAAAGTTGAACTATTTAAATAAAATGGTAATATTTAAGAATGAAAAAAGTTGCAATATGCGTTATCTTAAATGTAATTATTCTTGGATTTTTAGCACTTACTACAGATTTTATGTGTTACAAAATACAAGTAAAACAAGATTATTCTGGATGGGCGATTTATACTAAATTTAGTGATGCATATACTTTTTCACCCATAAAAAACTTTATCAATAAGTACAATGAGTTTTATGAAAACAAAAAAACTAATAATTGGTTTAGACCGGATGAAATAAAAAAGAATAAGAAAAAAGAAATAGTTTTATTTGGCTGCTCGTTTACTTATGGTGTTGGTTTAAAAGAAAATGAAACTTTTTCACGAAAATTATCTAAATATACAAATAGAAGTGTTTACAATAGAGGCATCCCAGGATGTGGAACAAATCATATGTTGTATATGGTAGAAAAGGGACTGTCTTCAAACATAAAAAATCCTGAATATTTTATATATACCTATATTGCAGGACACATTTACAGACTTTATATGCCTGCCTCTTTCTTCCACAACTTATTAATTTATTACAAAGAAAAAGATAATAAATTAGTACTACAAAAAGATTGGGACAATTGGCATTGGCACTCATACACACTACGGACTCTTAATGAGCAACTTGAATATGCGGGGAAAATACACTCTCACGATAAAAAAATTCAATTTTTATTAAAACACCTCAATCGTACACAAGAAGAAATTAACAAAAAATACCCAGAATCAAAGTTTGTAGTGCTTGCTTATTCTGGAGAAGAAGATATAAAAGCAATAGAGAAAGAACTTACTGAAAATAAAATAAAAATTATTTATTTATCAGATTTATCATCCGAAGATTTTACGAAAAAACCATACGCTCTTGAAGATGGGCATCCAAGTGCTTTAGCGTGGGATATAATTATTCCTGAATTAACAAAAAAACTTTCTCTTTAAAAATACACATTAATTTTATTTAAGTTATAATAGTAAGTGAAATTAGAAGTGTAAAAAAAAGAAAAGAGAAAAACATGGTAGAATCAAAAAGAATTGAAATCCCTGTTGGTGGCAAAGTTGTTACCATTGAGACAGGTAAGTATGCAAAATCTGCTACCAGCTCAGTTACGGTAAGATGTGGAGACACAATGTTATTTGTACATTGTTGTGTAAGCAAAGAACCAAGAGTTGGTATCGACTTTTTCCCATTATTAATTGATTATGAAGAAAGAATGTCTTCAATTGGTCGCATCCCTGGTGGTTATAATCGTAGCGAAGGAAAAGCAAGTGACAAAGCAATCCTTGTTTCTCGCTTAATTGATAGACCTATTAGACCTTTGTTCCCCAAAGGATACAGAAACGATATACAAATAGTTGCTCAATTATTCAGTTATGACCAACAAAATCAACCTGACACATTAGCAATGCTTGGTGCATCAACAGCATTGATGTTATCTGGTGCTCCATTTGAAGGTCCTGTTGGTGCAGTAAGAGTTTCAAAAATAGATGGACAACTTATCGCAAATCCAACACACCAAGAAGCAGATAAATCTGACTTAGATATTGTTGTTGCTGGAACATATGACAGCGTAATAATGGTTGAAGCTGGATGTAACTTCGTTACAGAAGACGATATTATGGAAGCGGTTGAATTCGCTCAAGTTGAAATAAAGAAACAATGCGAAGCACAACTTCAATTTGCAAAAGAATGTGGCGTTGAAAGAGAAGAATTTGTAAATCCATACGACACAACTGAATTAAAAAATCTAATTAATGAAGTTGCTCACGACATGATTTTTGATGCATATCATAACTTTGATAGAGCATATAGACAAAATAAACTTGATGAAGCAAAAAAACTTGTAAAAGAAAAAGTTGAGGCACTTCCTGAGGACCATTACATAAACCAAATCATTGAAGAAACAGGCATTGACTTTGTTGCTGAAGAATTTAAAGCAGCAGAAAAGAAAATTATGCGTGCAATGATTATGGATGAAGGTGTTAGAGCAGATGGAAGAAAGCCAAACGAAGTAAGACCTATCTGGTGTGAAGTTGGTGTTATCCCAAGAGCACATGGTAGTGCGGTATTTACAAGAGGTCAAACTCAAATATTATCTGTAGCAACTCTTGCTGGACCAGGAATGGCTCAAGAATTAGATGGAGTTGATCCAGAAACAAAGAAAACCTATATGCACAAATATATTTTCCCTGGATTTTCTGTTGGTGAAGTTAAAGCACTAAGAGGACCAGGAAGAAGAGAAGTTGGGCACGGAAATTTGGCTGAAAGAGCGAATGTTCCTGCTCTTCCATCACAAGAAGAATTCGGTTATACAATAAGAGTTACATCAGACGTAATTGAATCAAATGGTTCTACGTCAATGGGTTCAACTTGCGCAAGCTCTATGGCACTAATGAATGCAGGTGTTCCAGTAAAATGCATGATTGGTGGCGTTGCAATGGGTATGATTACAGAACCAGATAGAGAACCTGTTGTACTTACTGACATTCAAGGCATTGAAGACTTCTTAGGTGATATGGACTTTAAAGTAACTGGTAATGATGATGGTATTACCGCTCTTCAAATGGATATGAAAGCAAAAGGTATTGCTAATGACACATTGAGAAGAGCATTGGCCCAAGCAAAAGAAGGTAGATTACACATCTTATCTAAAATGAGAGAAGTTATCACAGAACCAGCAAAAGAACTTTCACAATTTGCACCAAGAATATTTACTATGAATATCGCAGTGGATGATATCGGACTAGTAATCGGACCTGGTGGAAAAAACATTAAAGGCATCATTGAAGCTTCTGGCGCTGAAATTGATATTCAAGATGATGGACGTGTAACTATTACATCAAACGACAAAGAAGGTGCTGATATTGCTATTCACATGATTAATCAATTAACATTCAAACCACAAGAAGGTATGGTTTGCAAAGGAAAAGTTGTAAAAATAGTACAATTTGGTGCTTTCGTTGAACTTGCTCCAGGAAAAGATGGCATGGTTCACATTTCTCAAGTTTGCAAGGAAAGAATTGATACTATAGAAGGCAAACTCAATGTTGGAGATGTTGTTACAGTAAAAATCATCAAAATTGATGAAAGAGGTAAAGTAAGCCTAACTATAAAAGGTGTTACAGAGGAAGAAGCGGCTAATTGCCAATAACACAAATACTAAAGGACTGAAAGTAATTCTACTTTCAGTCCTTTTTTAAGGAGAAAAATGAGCAATAAAATTAAATATAATTGTATTTTGGGTGGCGGTGGAATTAGAGGTATTTGCTACATCGGAGCGTTTAAAGCATTAAAAGAATTAAATGTTGAAATTAATGCTATTGCTGGTTCATCAGTTGGTGCCGTATTTGCATCTTTCTATTCTGTTGGATATAGTCCTGAAGAAATAAAAGAAATCATGTATGAATTTAGCCTTAATATGTTCAGAGATATTAATATAAATTTATTTTCTCCTGACATTTCAATGAGCAAAGGAGAAATTTTTCTTGATTGGCTAAGAGAGAAAATTGAAAAAAAATATTATGGAGAAAATTACAAAAAAGGTGAAAACAAGCCTATAACATTTAATGATATAGAACAAAATCTTCAGATATTAACAGTTGATTTAAATACAAATACGCCATACATTTTTTCAAAAGAAACAACTCCTGATGTAGAAATAGCATTCGCAGTAAGGGCTTCTGCAAGTTTACCTGGACTTATGAAACCAGTAAACTTTAATGATGCCATTCTTGTTGATGGAGATTTGATAAAAAGTTGGCCAGCATGGAAAGTCTACGAATCTTTAAATAATAAAGAAACAAGAATTTTAGAATTTAGAATAGAAGGTTCAAGAGTTAGCCCTGATATAAAAAATCCACAAGATTATATCAATTCTTTGATAAATACAATTTGGTACTTATCAACAGAAAATATATTTGACCTTTACAACGAAAATGATAGATATGACTATATTGTTATAGATACAAAAGATGTTATTTTATTTGATTTTAATTTAGAAGATGAAATAAAAAATGGACTTATCGAAAAAGGCTATAACGAAACAAAGAATTATTTTACAAAAATTCGACAGAAAAAAATTAAAAATGCACAAGCATGTTATAAAAAAATTCTAGATAATATTTATCTGTTGAAAAAATACGTTAGAGATGAAAACCCTGAAAAATCTGTTTTTGTAATTAATGAAATAACATCAACACTAATTGATGACAGTAAATTTATTGATTGTTCGTTTACTGATTTACTAAAAGAACTTAAAACATTTTTATTATCAAATATAAAAAAAGTTTTTTTTATTAATAAAAAAATTAACAATTTAAAACAAATAATTTTGAAGATAGATTTTATACAATCCTTACTAGAAGAGCGTTTACAAGATTTGAAATAATATTAAGGAATTGTTAAAAAAATTTTCAGATATAACAAATTGTTTTATAATTGGGTTTTATACAAGCATAGAGAATTCGGAGTAAAAAATGGCAACGAAAAATATCGTAGCAAGAGAGCAGCATAATTCAACAAAACCAAATATAGATAATAAAAGCATTATTGCTTTCAGAATTATAGATGGAATCAAAGATATACTTGAAGAAGACCGCCGACAAAGTCAGCCTTTGTTTTTATCAATTAGCGAAAAAACAATAATGATGATAGTGAAAAACATACTAAATGAAGAAAAAGATTTTTATTTAGTTGGTATCACGGGAGAGTCTGCATCAGGAAAAACTACATTAGTAAATAACATAGTGGAAGCTCTTAGAAAAAAGATTTTTGAAGAAACATATACTTGCATTTCTTGTGATGACTATTACAAAGATACATCAAAAGAATTGAAAGAAGCAGGAAGTTACGAAGAATTATATAAAACTGGTTTCAGTTTTGATACTCCAGATGCTATTAACTTAGAATTAATGAGAGCACAATTAATAAGCCTAAAAAATGGATGTGGCGTATATGCCCCACAATATGACTTTATAAGTTGCGAAAGTATCCCAAATAGAATTTATAAAAAACCAACAAAAGCAATTTTATCTGAAGGTTTATATGTTTTAGGAGAAGAACTTGTAGATCTCTTTGACGTGAAAGTATATGTATATGTACCTTTTGAACAAATAAAAGAAAGATGGTTCAAAAGAGCAGCATCAAGAGGAAAAACAGGTGCCGCAGCAGAACATCAATTCGATGACGTTACAACGACTGCTCAAACGTATATTAGACCAACAATGCAAAATGCAGATATCGTTATTAATGGACTTACATCTGCGAAGTATATAGAAGAAATAACAACGAGATTTTATAATTTGATAACAGACATTATAAATTTCTACAAATAAAAATATTAAAATATGTAAAGAAAAAATTTACATTTTTGTAAAAAAATGTAAATTTTTTTTTGCAAAAAACAGAAAAAACATTAAAGAAAAAATGGAAATTACCGATAAAAAATGGTATAAAATCGGCTTTTTAATAAGAGAGCAAAAGTAGATAAAGCAAAGAACAAGACAAAATATTTCGAAAATGATTGGGCAATAAATCAAAACCTAATGTTTTAGTAATAATGTAGTCTTGTTCCACAAGGAGATACTAGTGGCTAGAAAACCCACCATTGCGGAACAGATACAAGTCAATATAAAACGGTTAAAAAACTTTTTAGTATATGCAAGGGCATATATAAAAAAGAACAATCCGATTAAGAAATTTATTGAAAAGAGCGTTGCAACATTTAACGAACTGACAACAATAAAGAAAAAGCTTAAAAAGATTGAATACCGTATAAATTATGAAAGATACAAACTTAAGAAAACAGAGTTGATTCTGGCGCAAAATTCAGAACACTTGTTCTTAAGAGGTAGGTCAATTAATCAAACAAGGTAAAAAGTATGGGATTCTTATTAGCATTCAGTAGAAAAATGTATTTAACTCAATACTCACACGGTATTGAAAGACGACTCAATGCAAAAACAGCAGAAAAATTAAGGTATACTGATACAATTGCAGAATACACAAGTCAGATTAACGATATCGGAGATCCTGACTCTCCTGCTGTAAGAAAATTAGAAGCAAGAAAAGCGGAAATAGAAAAATACGAAAGAAAAATAGATATAGAAATACAAAAATTACAAACGCAACTTCAAGCAGCAAACACCGAAATCCAATCGTTGGATCAAGCCGTACAAAAAGGAGTTCAAGATTCGTTCTCTCTGAAACTTGCTTAAAAAGATTAATACAAAGAACAAAAAAGCAGACAAAATGTCTGCTTTTTTGTTTGACAAATAACTTCTTCAATTTAAAATTAAAATGATGAATATAATAATTTCAGAAATTGAAAATAAAGATAATAAACGACAACAAATATCTTTTTCAGAAACAATCGAAGAATTTAATACACAAGTTCCTGTTGTCGCAAATTTTGATGTAAGTATAACGGGACAAATAATAAGAATAAGAGGAAATATTCACGCTGAAGTAAATCTTGTTTGTGATGTATGTTTAAAAGAATTTACAAAAATTTTTGATATTGAAGTTGATGAAGCATATACAAAAGGCTGCCTTAATGACAGTTATAGCAAGGAATTAGAATTAAAAGAAGATGGTTTTATCGAAGACTTGAATGGTAAGAACGAAATTGATATAACAGATTTTGTTTACCAATGTGTAATATTAAATGTACCAAATAAACTTGTTTGTGATATAAATTGTAAAGGGGATGAAAATATAAATAAATATATAAAGAAAGAAATTCCAGACCCAAGATTAGAGATATTTAAGACAATAAAAATAGAAAAGGATAAGTAATTATGGCAGTTCCAAAGAAAAGAACAGGTAAAGCGAAACAAGCATCAAGAAGAGCAAACTGGAAAGGCTCAGTACCAGAAACAACTATTTGTACAAATTGTGGTGCTACTGTATTAACACACACAGTATGTACAGAATGTGGCACATATAAAGGACAAGTTGTTAGTAAAAAAGCAGTAAAAACAGAAGAAGTTGCTGACGCTGAATAACAAAAAAAAAACAATATGGGGATATAGAATAGTATGACAAGAATAGCAATAGATGCAATGGGAGGAGATAATGCTCCTAGAGCAATTGTAGAGGGTGCAGTATGGGCTTGTATGGAATATGGTATTCCAATAGAACTTGTAGGTAAACTCTATGATATAGAAAGAGAACTTGACAGAATTGACCAAGAGGGAATTGTTGCATCCATCGGCGGAAGTCTATTCCCAACAAAAAGAATAAAAGTAAATACAAAGACGCTTGATATAAAGAAAACACAAGCATCCGAAGTAATTGAAATGGGCGAAGCACCTGGACAAGCAATAAGAAAAAAGAAAAATTCATCAATCGTACTTGCTGTTAATGCCGTTGTTACAGGAAGTGCAGATGCTGTTGTGGCTGCAGGTTCAACTGGTGCCGCAATGGGAGCAAGTTTATTTGGACTCGGCAGATTAAGAGGCATAGAAAGACCTGCAATTGCCACTGTTCTACCAACAATGAAAGGACCTTTGGTTCTTATTGACTCAGGTGCAAATACAGATTGTACTCCAAGCATGTTGTATCAATTTGGGTTGATGGGTTCAATATATGCAAAATCTATTTTTGGAATAGAAAATCCAAGAGTTGCATTATTGAACATAGGAGAAGAAGAAGGCAAAGGCGATGAACTCGCAAAAGAAACATACAAATTATTTGATGAAAATAAGGACAATATTAATTTCATTGGTAATGCTGAAGGGAAAGAAATATTCCTAGGAAATTGTGACGTTATTGTTTGTGATGGTTTTGTTGGAAACGTAACATTAAAAACAATAGAAGGCGTTGCCAAAATGTTGTTCTATATGATAAAACAAGAATTCTATCACGATTTATTCTCAAAAATTGTAGGTCTTTTAGTAAAACCTGTGTTGAAAAGGATATATTTAAAAATAAATTACGAAGAATTTGGCGGAGCATTGCTTTTAGGTGTAAAAGGAATTACTGTTATTTGTCATGGTCGTTCTTCTGCATATGCAATAAAGAACGCTGTAAAAGTGGCATATAATGCAGTTAAATCAGGAATAAACGAATCAATTGCTTCTTGCTATGGGGAGAAATAAATGAATATACCAATAAAAATAGCCGGAATAGGGTTTAATGTGCCCAAAACAGTAATAACAAACGATGATTTATCTAAAATTTTAGACACCTCAGACGAATGGATAAAAACCAGAACCGGCATTGAAAAAAGGCATGTTCTTTCAGGTAACGAGACTGCTGTTCAAATGGGGATTGAAGCAGGAAAAAAAGCGTTATTAAAATCGGGTATCAATCCAAAAGAAATAGATTACATTATTGCTGCAGCAAGTTTTGGCACACACATTTACCCATCAACTGCTTGCGAAATACAAGCAGCAATTGGGGCAGATAATGCCGCTTGCTTTGATATTACAGCAGCTTGTTCCGGTTTAATATATGGATTAGGAATTGCTAGAGCATTTATAAAATCAGGCACAGCTAAAAATATACTTATTGTTGCAACTGATGCAGTATCAAGATGTGTAGACTGGACAGATAGAACGACAAGTGTATTATTTGGAGATGGTGCTGGTGCTGTAATGCTTACTGTTTCCGATGACGACCAAGATGACATATTAGCAGTTGAGTTAAAAGCAGATGGAAAATATGGCAATTTCATTCAAATGGCAACTCCAGGAAAGAATTGTCCTATCGTTGAACAAAATGAAGAGAAAAACACATTTGTAAAAATGAATGGAAAAGAAGTATATAAATATGTGGTAACAAAATTACCAACATATATTGAAGAATGTGTAGAAAAATCAGGTCTTAAATTAAGTGAAATTGACTATTTAGTTCCTCACCAAGCAAATTTAAGAATTATTGAGGCATTAGAACAACGTCTTGATTTTGATGCAGATCACGTAATTTCTAACATTCAAGAATATGCTAACACTTCTGCAGCATCAATTCCAATTGCAATAACAGAAGCAATTCAAAGTGGCAAAATAAAAACACCATGTAGTGCTATATTAACTGGGTTTGGCGCAGGCATGACCGTAGGTACTGCAGTAGTTAGACTTAGAGAAGGTATTGCATAATGTCACAATATGCATTGATTTTCCCAGGACAAGGTTCCCAATATCAAGGAATGGGAAAAGATTTATATGATAATTCAGAAGCAGCAAGGAATGTTTTCAAAACCGCAGATGAAGTTTTAGGTTATAGAATTTCAGATTTATGTTTTAACGGAACTAACGAAGATTTAACAAAAACCATTAATTCACAGCCTTGCATTTTAACAGTATCAATAGCAGCACTTGAAGCATTAAAAGAAAAAATGAATGTGGACATTGTTGCAGCTGCAGGACATAGTTTAGGTGAATATGCCGCATTATATGCAGCAGAAGCAATTGACCTAAAAACAGTTATTCAATTGATTGCAAAACGTGCATCTTTAATGAACAAAGCAGCAGAAAATACAAATGGCGCCATGGCTGCGGTTATTGGACTTGATAACGAATCTATCATAAAAGTAACTCAAAATTTGAACAATGTTTATGTTGCAAACTTCAACTCTCCAGGACAAGTTGTTATCACTGGCGATAAAGAAGAAATCACAAACAGTTTAGACAAATTTAAAGAAGCAGGGGCAAAAAGAGTTCTTCCACTTGCTGTATCTGGTGCTTTTCATTCTCCATTGATGAATGAAGCAGCAAATGAATTTGTTAATTTCGTAAAACAATTTAAATTCAATAATACTAAAATTCCTGTTTATACAAACGTAGATGCAAATGCTGAAACAGATGCTTCTATATTTATGGAAAAACTTCCAAAACAAATATATTCTTCTGTTTTATGGACACAAACAATAAATAATATCGAAAAATCAGGTATTTCTAATTTTATAGAAATAGGCCCCGGAAAAGTTCTTTCAGGATTAAATAAAAAAATCAATGCTGAATTGAAAACAATCAACATATATGATTTTGAATCTCTGAATTTTGCGATTGAAGAACTTTCAAAGAAATAGAAAGGAGCTAACAAAATGACAGAAAGTAAAGTTGCGATTGTAACTGGTGCCTCAAGGGGAATAGGCAAAGCTTGTGCAATAGAACTTGCGAAAGCTGGTTATGATGTTATTGTAAATTATGCTGGCAACGAAGAAGCAGCAAATAAAACTGTTTCAGAAATAAAAGAGACAACAAACACAAATCCAGTTGCAATGAAATTTGATGTTTCAAATAAAGAAGCAGTAGATATAGCTATAAAAGAAATTATTGACAAATTTGGACGAATTGATGTTCTTGTTAACAATGCAGGAATTACTAGAGATGGCTTATTCATAAGGATGGGTGAAGAAGCATGGTCAGCGGTAATAAATACAAATCTTAGCAGTGCTTATTTTGTATCTAATCCAGTTGCAAAAATAATGATGAAACAACGTTCAGGTGCAATAATAAACATGGCAAGTGTATCTGGAGTATACGGCAATGCAGGACAAGCAAATTACTCAGCAGCAAAAGCAGGTTTAATTGGATTTACAAAATCCCTAGCAAAAGAACTTGGTTCAAGAGGAATAAGGGTAAATGCGGTTGCGCCTGGATTTATACAAACAGACATGACTAAAGATTTAGACACAGAAAAAATTGTAGAACATATTCCATTAAAACAACTAGGAACACCTAGTGACGTTGCGAAGGCAGTTAAGTTTTTAGCGGTTGATGCAACTTACATTACAGGGCAAGTACTATGTGTTGATGGTGGGCTTGTAATATAGTTAAAAATTTGCAAAATTATATGTAGATAGTATAATAAATACATATAATAAGAAAAAATGTATTAGAAAAATGAGGTAGAAAAATGAGTGACGTATTAGAAAGAGTTAAAAAAGTAGTAGTTGAACAACTAAGTGTAGATGAAAACATAGTTACTCCTGAAGCAAGCTTCACTGCAGATTTAGGAGCAGATTCATTAGATACAGTTGAATTAGTTATGGCTTTCGAAGAAGAATTTGGTTGTGAAATTCCTGATGAAGAAGCTGAAAAAATCGCAACTGTACAAGATGCAGTTAACTATATCGAAGCTAATTCTTAATCGCTCAAGTATTTAGTTATTTAATAATTGAATGAGGGGTTCTTGAAGAGCAAGTTCTCCTCATTTTATTGGGAGACAAAAAATGACAAAAAGACGAGTTGTAATAACAGGGATTGGCGCAATTACACCTTATGGTGTTGGTGCTTCAAAATTATGGAATGGTGTTGTTAATGGACAAAGTGCTATTTCCAAAATTGAGAATATGGGAGACATGACTGGACACAGCGTTTTAATCGCTGGCGAAATAAAAGAGTCTACATTTAATCCTGTTGATTATTTTGAGCCAAAAGAAGCTCGCAGACTTGATAAATATTTACAATATGCCATTGTTGCTGCAAAAGAAGCAGTTGAAGATTCAGGCATAAAAAATTCAGATATAGACCCATTTAGATTTGGGGTTATTGTTGGTTCCGCAGCTGGTGGGTTTAACACTATACAAAAAAGTTATTATGACATGATGACAAAAGGACCAACAAAATGTTCCCCATTCACAATTCCAATGCTTATAACAGACATGGGTGCGGGTAAAATATCTATTGAATTGGGAGCAAAGGGTGTAAATAAAGCGGTCGTTTCTGCCTGTGCAACATCTGCTCATTGCATTGGTGATGCATTTAGATCAATTCAATATGGAGACGCAGATGCAGTTGTTACAGGTGGCAGTGAAGCAGTTATCTGTACAATCGGATTGGGTTCTTTTACTGCAGCAAAAACACTTTCAAAAAGAAATGACGAACCAACAAAAGCGTCAAGACCATATGATAAAGATCGTGACGGCTTCGTTATGTCTGAAGGAGCAGGAATTCTTGTCCTTGAAGAACTTGAACACGCAAAAAAACGTGGTGCTAAAATATATGCAGAAGTTATTGGATACGGACAGACTGGTGATGCATATGATGTTGTTGCACCTTGCCCAGATGGTTCAAGTGCTGCAAAAGCGATGGAAATTGCACTAAAAGATGCTGGAATTAGTAGTGATGATGTTGATTATATCAACACTCACGGAACAAGTACACATCTTGGCGACATAGCAGAATCAATGGCGATTTCAAAAGTATTTGGAGACAAAACTGTAAATAAAAAATTACATGTAAGTTCGACAAAATCAGCAACAGGCCACTTACTTGGTGCATCCGGTGCGGCTGAATCAATTATATGTATTAATGCCATTAACAATAGTATTGTGCCACCTTCTATAAACCTTGAAAATCAAGATGAAGAAGTTGCAAATTTAAACTATGTTGCAAATAAAGCAGAAAAAGCAACGGTTAATATTGCGTTAACAAATTCATTTGGATTTGGTGGACACAACGCAGTGCTCATATTTAAAAAATATGAATAAAAAGAATAAATAATAAATAAAAAAGGAAGTTAATACTTCCTTTTTTATTTAATTTTTTCTATATCTGTTAATGGTTGAGACAATTTCTTTATATTAAAAAATTTAGACAATCCATCCTGCAAAACAGGGTTCAATACATTAGGACAACAAGTTCCTAAAAATATATTTTTTACTTTTAAATGAATTAGATTAAATAACTGAGACAATGTTCTTTGACTACAATCAACAATAAAAACAGCAAGTTTTTCTTGAACATTGTCTAACGAATCAAACAAATTTTCTATTATTTGGTAGAGCAAAGAAAAATTATAATTAGGATTTAGATAACAAAAATTATCTCTTTCACTGTTATAAGCAAAGGAAATTATATAATCATCAGAAGATGCTTTATTGATAAAAGTCTTTACATAATCATTATCCTTGTTTAATGCATTTGACAATCCGATAATAAAAATTCTGTTTATTTCTTTTTTATTGTACTTCGTCACTATTTCATCAAGTATGTTCTTAATATCAGCATCATTGTACCCAATTTCTATAAATTTTTCTTTTGTAGAATTTTCAAAACCATTAGAATTTAAAGCATATTGAATGATTGGATAGAAATTATCGTTTTCTATTTTAGCAATACCATAAGAAGGATACTTTGCAGTTGTATATATTTGCCCTCTGGTTACTTCTGTTTTTAAGAGTGCATTTTTAGAAACAAAGATAGGTCCAGAAAATGATGAAAAATCCATTAAAATATTATTGTCTATTGTGTTATAACAACCCACAAAATTCGAGTAAGAATTTAATTTTTTGTACTGGAATGCAGGAAGCATCGAGAAATTAGCATAAACGTCAACTGAATATTTTTGAGCAAAATTCAACAGTTTTTCTAGTTCAAAATAACTGCTATTTGCGACCAAAATTGCTTTCCCTTTCTTCTGAAACAAAGGAACTTTTGTTTTTGTAATAGGGCCAAAGTTTTCAACATTTTTTTCATGCAATAGTTTCATTATTTGATAATTACATATTGAAAATTCTTCAATAATTTTCTTTAATTCCGGCTCATCTAAAGATGGAATATTGAAACAATTTAATAAATTTAAAACTTTATTTTTTGCTTTTGGAAAATCAGAATTAAAGTGTTTTAGCTCTATTAAATAATTACAGGCATTAAGAACTAAATTAATAATAATTTCATAAAAAACTCTCTTATTTTCATTAATATGAACAGTTTTATTTCGCAAATTTTTTTCATATTCATTTAAAACTCTAAGAATATCATCTTCAGAAGTAAATTCTTCATTATCATTAGGTAGCAAATTATACTCAATTTGTAATTCTTTACAGGTATTTATATATGTTTCTTTTAATTTTTTCTTATTGTCTTGCAAGTCTTGAATAATGATGAACAAACTCTCTTTTTTAAAATCGAGATTTATAATTATTATTGATATAAAATCAATAACTTTATCTGTGTAATCAGACATATCTATTTTTAAATCTTTTAATTTTTCTATATAAAAAACAATTTTTTGTAATTCTGAGAGAAGAAGACCTTTCATAGAAATAATATAAGGGTCATAAGAAAAAACATTATAAGAATCACTTCCTGAACAAATGGAATTGTAATAATAAAAAAATCTAGTCATTGATTAATCCTTTAATAATTTATCCAATTCACCAGATAAACTTAGACGTTCTAAATCATCAGAACCTCCAATTCTTCTACCATCAATTATTATCTGAGGAACAGTAACTTTTCCCTTAATATCATAATATTGTGATAGTTTTTGTCTATATTCTTTTTCATTTTCAGTAATATTTACTTTTTTATATTTAACGTTTTTTTGATTTAAAAGCATTTCTGCTTTTTTACAAAAAGGGCAATAATCTACGGTATAAATTAAAACTTCTTTCATTTGAGCATCCTAAATTTAAATACAGGATAAGTATTAAAAAAAAACAAAAAGTAAAAAAGAGCCAAAAGAATAACACTATTGTCTTATTCTGGCAATAATATCTTGTATATTTTTCTTTTCTTCAGTAGGCAAATCAAATTTTAAATAGTCATCAAAATACTCAATAGCATCTTCAATTTCAGAACGAGACATGAATAAAATTCCAAGTTTTTTATAAGAAGGATGGAAATTTTCATTACAAGAAATTGCCTTTAAATGATTTGAAATTGCCTTATCAACGTTATCATTTGCCTCATACGCTAAAGCAGTTTGGTAATACAAAACAGCATTACTATCAATTTTTTCAAGAACATTTTCATAATTTGCAATAGCACTATCATAATCGCCCATTTCAAACTGAACATTTCCCAAATCCCAATATGCATCAATATTATCAGTATCAATATCAAGAATTTCAAAAAGTTGTTCCATTGCCATGTCATAACGACAATCTTCTAAGTAAAATCTTGAAAGATAGTGTTTTAACGCAATTTCCTGAGGCATAAGAGTAACTGCATTTTCCAAAAGGTTAATTGCATCGACAATACATTTATTTTTAAAATAAACATCAGATAAATTAATATATGTTTGAACAGATTTAGGATTAAAAGAAAGAGTTTTAATAAAATACTCAACTGCTAAATCATCTTGAGCCATTTTGGAATAACATAACCCGATATTATTTAAAATATTGGGATTATTTTGGTCAGATTGAAGCAAACAAAGAAAAGCATTGACTGCTTTTTCGTAATCTTCAGCTTTAAAAGCAGATAGAGCAATATCTAAATCTTTATTAGTTTTATTTTCCATAATTTTATATTACAATAAAAAAAAATAAATTCATACGAAAGGAAAAAATATGTCAGGACACTCAAAGTGGTCAACAATTAAACATAAAAAAGCAGCGGTAGACGCAGCAAGAGGAGTTACATTTCAAAAATTTTCACGAGAAATTATTGTTGCAGCAAAAATGGGCGGACCAGACCCTACTGGTAACTTCAGATTAAGAACAGCAATAGACAGAGCAAAAGCGGCTGGATTACCAAATGACAACATTAAAAGAGCAATTGAAAAAGGTGCTGGGGCTGGTGGCGCAGACAATGTTGAAGAATTAACATACGAAGGTTATGGAGCAGGTGGAACTGCAATCTTTATAGAAGCAATGACAGATAATAGAAATCGTACTGCTGGTGACATAAGAAGTTATTTCACAAAATACAACGGCAATCTTGGGGAAACAGGCTGTGTTGGTTGGATGTTTAAACAAGTTGGGGCCATTGAATTTGATAAAGAAACAACTGACTTCGACAAACTTTTTGAAGCAGCAATTGAAGCAAACGCACAAGATGTTGTTGAAGAAGATGATATTTTAAAAGTTATCACTGCTCCTGAAGATTTTCAATCTTGTGTTGAAACACTTGAAAAAAATGGTTTCAAAGGAAAATCCGCAGAACTTACAAGAATTGCAGAAAACCTTGTTGAAGTAACAGATGAGAAAATAGCAACAAATATTCTAAGATTAATGTCAAAACTAGAGGAACATGATGACGTACAAAATGTATATTCTAACTTTGATATTTCAGATGAATTAATGGAAAAAATTGATGTATAAAAAAAGACCTCCGATTGGAGGTCTTTTTGCATAGACTATTGTTCACGACAGCCAAATGCGATTGTAACTTTTTCTTTTGGATTAACAGAAGAAACTTTAGTTCCTTTTGGATCAACCAAATAAGATATTTCATCACCTGTATATTGGAACAATCCCATAGTGCCAGACAATGCGGTTCTTGTTAAGTCAACAGGAGCTTTAACAATCGCTTTACCCACATCAACATAACTTCTACCAGCGGCTCTAAATTCACCTTGGAATATTTCACCAGTACCTACGCCAACACCACCAATAGTTTGTTCTACAGCATTACTCAAACTAATCAGTGCACCACCGACAGTTCTACCAGCATTACCAATCAAACCACCCGTCCAAGTGAATGGAAATTCAATAAGTCTTGCAACTGGATTTGGTTTTTTAACCTTGTTAACTTGTGCAGTTAATATTTGATTGGGTAATTGAGCCTTACATTTTCCATTTTCAATTCTATCAAATGAAAGTTTTAGGGCACCTTGACAATGTGCATCTGGTCTAACAACCTCAAGGACCTTACCATAAACTCTAGAACCTGCTGGAAATTCCATACCATCTATTGTTATAGAATCAATTGTCTTTGCAGAAAATCTATCGCCTACAGTTGCGGATTTAGCGCTGATCTCATCACTAAATGTAAGTTGTAAAGTTGGAATAGTAACCACTTCTTCTTTTTCATAAAATGCTTTTTTAGGACTACATTCACAATCTAGAGAAGAAACTTTGTCATCTTTACTGTAACCAAGAGCGACTCTTACATTTTCCATCATAGAAGCAACTTCTGCACGACTTGCATCTTTATGTGCATTAATTACACCAGATTGAGGGAAATTTGTTATTCCATTATTATCGAGAACTTTGGCAACCGGAATTTTTGCCCAAGTAGGAACAGAATTACCATCTGAATATTTAGATAAAATCTCATCTGCTTTACATTCATCCATTGGACATTTTATATTTTGAGCAATAATTGAAAATGCTTCTGCTCTTGAAAGTGGTTGGTTTGGTTTAAATGTGTTGTTTGGATATCCAGCCATAATACCATTTTCTACAGCACTGGCAATATTTCTGCTTGCCCAGTGAGATGGAGAAACATCAGAGAAAAGATTTGTATCTAAATTACAACTAGGCAAGTTAAAACCTTTAACAACCATAGTTGCCATTTCTGCCCTTGAGATATTTGAACTTGGTTTAAAAGTTCCATTTGGATAACCAGCAAGAATATCATTTTCAGTTAAAGTATTAATATCGCAACTAGCCCAATATCCATAAGGAACGTCTGGATAAATATTGTGTGCAATTGGAGCAGCACCACCAGTTATGGGAGAATAATCAAAAGGAGCAATTGTTTTTTTAGTTGCTTCTAAACTTGTATTTGTATGAATTTGCATTGGGCAATCAGACCCATCAAAATTCATTGGATTTCTGTCAACAGGAATACCATTAATCATTTGACAATTATCAAGACAAGGCAATGGTGCAGCAGCTCCAGTCATGCTTCCATCGTCACATCCACAATTAGATGCAAGATTTGGCGCTTCTGCAACAGGGATGCCTTGCATTGTAGTGTTAGAACCATCACCTAAAAACACTGCATTATTGCGCTCACCTACAATTTGATTGTTTCCATAAATGGCATTGGGATAAGCATAAACCTGCTGCATAAATTTTTTACCATCTGCTGGTTGCGGACAAACGGCGCAAGTAGGATCTGATGGCGTTGGGCATTGAGCAATTGGTGGGCACTGATTACAATCATCTTGTACAGGCTTGCAGCTCTTTTTTTCTTTATGACATTTTGAACAATTTGCACTTTTATTTATCACAGGAGAAGAACATCCCGACAGTGGGCAAGCAGCCAAAATATCATTTGACATATCTGTTGCGGTTTCTTGCGCAAAACCTACATTTGTACTTGCCATTAATCCGAGAGTTAATACGGCGGCAAGTGTAATCTTGTTTAATTTCATTTTTCCTCCTTGTTTATGAATAAATGCTACTTTTAGCACTTACCCTATATATCTTTTATATTTATTTTTACAAGTTTCTTATTTTTGAATTATGATGTGCAATGCCCACTTTGTTCATTACCGAAAATTATTATTTACTTGGACTATTCTTTTTAATACAAAAATTTGAATAAAAAATTGAATTTTCATCTTAAAAGTTGATGTAGAAGAACACAGAAATGCTAAAATTCTTATATAATAGTTGTTTGGGTATTTATATGAATTTAAATGAAAGTTGTCTTTTAAATTTTTTATTGAATCCTGATGAATTAAAGGATTTATCTGAAATTTTTATAAATTATATTGAAGAATTTGAAAAAAAAAACAAATTGAATGATAATTAAAATAATCAGTTGATTTGGAAGATGAAATGAAAAAAATTTTAGACACTTTATATAAACATAGAGAAACTATCTTTTTGTCTTTTGTTTTACTTTTAATGATGGTTTTTTTAATTATTGTTCTCCCCACCGAAGAAACAAAAAAAACTCTAAAATCACTAGAAGAAAAAACTTTTGATTTAAGACAGCGAATAATAGCCGATGACAAAAAAGCAAGCGACGATATTGTAATTATATCCGTCGATGACCCTTCATACGAATATTTAATAGAAACCTTTGGTGATTGGCCAATACCTAGACATGTCTATGCCGATATACTTGAATACGTTCAATCGCAAAATCCTAAATACGTAGCATTTGACTTGATTTTCATAAAATCATTAAATAGGATTCCAGGCAGCGACAAAAAACTAGCGGATGCTTTCAATAAATATCAAAATACTTATGCTGCATTGAATTTTGATGATTATTCAAAAGAAATGAGAAAACCACAAATTTTTCATGAGAAATTCAGTTCAAATGTAATCAACAATTCTGCAAATATAATTCCATTAAAATATACGAACAGCCGTATCATAATGGAACCATTGGTCCAAGCAACTGATAATTTAGGACATATAAATATAACAAAGACGGATGATGGTGTTACAAGAAGCATCCCACTTGTTATAAGATATCCAAAATATGATTCAGATACCTATGAAGAAATACAAGACCAATATTACTTGTATATGACTTTAAAATTAGCAATTGACTACTTAAAAGAATATGAAGGTCAAAATATAACCGATATTGAAATTTCTGCTGACAACAAACTCGTTATTGGAAATAGAAAAATTCCTTTAACAAATGACGCAAAAGCAATACTAAACTGGTATGGAAAAAGTGGAACTGTTGACAAAACTGGTTTTAAACATATAACTTTCTGGGAAGTTTTACAATCAATAAAAGCAAAGGAACAAGGTCTAAAACCTATTTTGGATGATAATGTATTTAAAGACAAAATAGTATATGTAGGAACAAATATTGCATCACTTTCAGACATTAGAACAGTACCAACATCTGAAGATTTTCCAGGTGTTGAAATTCAGGCAACACTTTTAAACAACATTTTAGATAATTGTCTTATTCATAAAGCCGCATTCTCGTACAACATAATCATTTGTATGATACTTGCAATAATGTCTGCATACGCTGCCTTTAAAGTGCGTTCTGTTCTAATTTCCCTAATATTATTTTCAGGATTAATTGGGGCTTATTCGTATTTTACAATTTTTGCAATGGCAAAATATAATATATGGATTTGGGTTATTATTCCACTCGTTATTTCAATTTTAATGTATACTGCTTGCTACATTATAAAATACCTTATAAAATCAAGAGACTTTGAACATACCTATAAACTAGCAACAACTGATGGTTTGACAGAATTATACAATCATAGATTTTTTCAAGAACAAATAAGAAAATATATAAAAGAAGCCGATATTTATAAAAATCATTTCTCTATAATATTAATAGATATTGATTTCTTCAAAAAGTTTAATGACAAATATGGGCACCAAGCAG